>CAZWRQ010000337.1:0-4679 GCA_964636395.1 uncultured Holophagales bacterium | reverse complement strand
CGCGACCTCGGGGAACCTCAGGAGCCGCTTCTCGATCATCCCCGCGACCTCCACGGATCCCGCGAGCGAGGCGTTCGGGAGCCGGACGACGTTGATCGCGATCGAGCCCTCGTCGAGCGGCGGCATGAAGTCGGTCCCCATCCGCGGGATCAGGGCCGCCGAGGCGGCGAGGACGGCGAGAGCGATCCCGTACGTCGTGCGCGGCCTCGCCATCGCCGATTGCAGGAGCCGCTCGTAGCCTTCGCGGAAGCGGCGGACGAAGCCGAACTCCTTCTCCGGGTCCTCAGTGAGGAGGAGGTGCGAGAGCGGCGGCACCAGGACGAGCGCCACGACGATCGAGGTGAGGAGCGAGAAGAGGAGCGTGAGCGCGAGCGGCGCGAACATCTTCCCCTCGAGCCCCTGGAGCGTGAGGAGGGGGAGGAGGACGAGGCCGATGATCAGCACCGAGAAGGCGACCGGCCTCGCGACCTCGGCCATCGCCTCCACGACGACCTTCCCGCGGTCGCCGCGGGCCCCGCGCTCGGCGAGGTGGCGGCGGACGTTCTCGGCCACGACGATCGTCGCGTCGACCACCATGCCGACGGAGAACGCGAGCCCCCCGAGGCTCATCAGGTTCGACGAGAGGCCGGCCGACCCCATGACGATGAAGGTGAGGAGGAACGTGATCGGCAGAGAGAGGACGACGATCAGGGCCGTCCGCAGCTCCGCGAGGAAGAGGAAGAGGACGAGGACGACGAGCACGCCTCCTTCGAGGAGGGCGTCCTTCACGGTGTCGATGCACGCCTCGATCAGGGCCGTGCGGTCGTAGAAGACGTCGATCCGCATCCCCTTCGGAAGCCGCTCCTGGATGCGGGCCACGGCCTCCTTCACGGCCGAGACGACCGTCCGGGAGTTCTCGCCGCGCAGCATGATCGCCATGCCGGCGACCGTCTCGCCCGTGCCGTCGCGGGTGACGGCGCCCTGGCGGGGCTGCGCGCCGACCTCGACGTCGGCGAGGTCGCGGACGGTGACCGGCGTGCCGTCCTTCGCCATGAGGACGACGTTCTCGATGTCCCGCGTGCTCGCGAAGAGCCCGACGCCGCGGATGTAGGTCTGCTCCCAGCCCTTCACGATGAGGCCGGCCGCCGCGTTGGCGTTGCTCTTCTCGAGCGCCTCGGTCACCTCGCGCAGCGTCAGGCCGTACTTGACGAGGCGCTCGGGGCGGACGACGACCTGGTACTGCTTCACCTCGCCGCCGAAGCTGTTCACCTCGGTGACGCCCGGGACGGTCCTCAGGCGCGGCGCGATCAGCCAGCTTTGGACCGTCCGCTTCTCCATCGCCGAGAAGTCGTCGCCCTCGAGGGTGTACTGGAAGATCTCGCCGAGGCCGGTCGAGAGCGGCGCGAGCTCGGGCTCGATGCCGGGCGGGAGGAGCTCCCGCGCGCCCTGCAGGCGCTCGAAGACGAGCTGGCGGGCGAAGTACGGGTCGACGCCGTCCTGGAACACGATGACGACCTGCGACAGGCCCGCCCGGGAGAGCGAACGGACGAGCGTCACCTTCGGCAGGCCGCCCATCTGCTGCTCGATCGGGTAGGTCACCCTCTGCTCGACGTCCGCGGCGGAGAGGCCGGACGCCTTGCTCAGAACCATGACCTGGATGTTCGTCACGTCGGGGAACGCGTCGACCGGCAGGCGGGTCCAGGTCACGAATCCCGCAGCCACGAAGAGGGCGCCGACGAAGAGGACCGCCCACCGGCGGCTCACGACCCACTGGAAGAACGTCGTCACGGCGCCCTCTCAGTCCGCGCAGCCGGCGCCCATCTTCGAGCGCAACACGTCCGACTTGAGGAGGAACGCGCCCTTCGTGACGACCTCGGTGCCGCTCTCGAGCCCGGTGACCTCGACCCAGCCGTCCTTCTTCCGTCCGGTCCGGACGGGCCTGCGGACGAAGTAGGGGCCATCCATCCGGACGAAGACGAACGACCGGCCCTCGTCCTCGAGGACCGCCTCCTCGGGCAGCGCGACGTCTCCGCCGGCCTCCGGCAGCTGAAGCTCGACCCCGGCGAACATCCCGGCGCGCAGGAGATTGGCCGGGTTCTCCACGACGACGCGGACACCGGCCGTGCGCGTCGCCTCGTCGAGCGTGCCCGAGACCTGCTCCACGCGACCCGGGAAGACCGTGTCGGGATAGGCGGACACCGTGACGGCCGCGTGCACGGGCGCCTGCTGCTGCGCGCGGAGGACGGCGGGGACCTCCCGCTCGTAGACGGTCGTCATGACCCAGACCCGCGAGGTGTCGGCGAGGAGCAGGAGCCGGCTTCCGGGCTGCGCCAGCTCTCCGAGCGAGAGCGAGCGCTCGAGGATCGTTCCGGCGAACGGGGCGCGGACCGGCATCAGGCCCGACTGCGGGTCTCCGCGGCCGTCGCGCAGGGCGTCGACCTCCCGGCGGCCGAGGCCGTAGGCGAGCAGCCGGCCGACGACGGCGGCTCGGTCGGCCCGGGCCTGCTCGAGGGCGGCCTCGGCCTCGAGGACGTCCTTCATCGGGCAGACGCCCTTCTCGTGGAGATCGCGCTCGCGCGCGGCCGTGGCCTCGGAGAGCTTCAGGGCCGCCTCGGCGCGGAGCAGGTCGGCCTTCGCCTGCCGGTACTCGCTCGACTCGACCTCGAAGAGGACCTGCCCGGCGCGGACGCGCGCGCCGACGTCGACGAGGATCGACCGGACGACGCCGGACGCGAGCGGGCTCAGGAAGACCGCGCGCTCCTGGTTGAGCCGGATCTCCCCGGTCGCGCCCTTCCCGCCCGCGAGAGGCCGGGCGCCTGCCTTCATCGTGGCGAGGGCCCCGCCCTGCCCCGGGTCGAAGAGCTCCGGGCCGGCCTTCGCGACGCCGGTCTCGTACCGACACTCGTCGCAGGTATACGTGGGGACCTCGTGCTCGCAGCGTTCCGACTTCAGCTCCTGAACGCTCCGGTCGAGGTCGGAGGCCTCGACCGCCGTCTCCGGCCCGGCCGACGCCTCGGCGTGCGGCGGGTGATCCGCGGCTCCGCCGGGTGCGACGGCGCGGCCGCAGCCGGCGGCCGCGAGGACGAGGAGAACGGAGGCCGGGGCGAGGCGCCGGCCCGAGAGGCTTCTGAAGAACGGGTTCATCGGTCTGCTCCGTGGGTGTCGCTCGCCGGGTCGGGAACGAGGCGCTTCAGGTCGGCGTCGGCGGTGGCGAGTCGGACGAGCGCGTCGAGGGTGCGAAGGCGCGTCTGGGCGAGGGTGCGACGGGCCTCGAGGAGGTCGAGCAGGCGGAACTTGCCGCGCCGGTACCCCTCGCCGAGCGCCGCGTAGACCCTCTCCGCCCGGGGAAGGACGTCGTCCCGGAGGGCGCGGGCCTCGTCCCGCGCCTTCTCGAGCGTCGCGTACGCTCCGAGGAACTCGCTCCGAACGCGCACCTCCTCCGCGCGGCGCTCGAAGGCGGCCTGCTGCTGCCGGGCAGTCGCTTCGGCGCGGGCGCCGGCGAACTGCGTGAAGACGGGCAGCGGGAACGCGAGCCCCGCGACCCAGGTGCGGCCGTCGAGGCCGGAGGTGGAGCGGGTCCCGACGCTGAGGGTGAGATCGGGAAGGACCTGCCTTCGCGCCGCGGTGACGAGCGAGGCCTGGCGTTCGGCCTCCGCGCCCCAGCGGGCGAGGTCGGGAAGGCGGGCCAGGGCGGCGAGCGAGGCGTCCCGGTCGGGCAGCTCGACGGATGCTTCGAGCGCGCCCGCCGCCTCCGGGAAGGACGGTGAATCCTCGCCCCAGAGCCGGGCAAGCTCCCGCCTCGCGAGCTCGAGGTCGCGCTTCGCGTTTGCACGGTCGATGAGCGCGAGCGCCTCGTCGTTCTCGGCACGGGCCGCCTCGACGGGCGAGGCCTCGCCGGCCTCGACCAGGCTCGCGACGGCGCGCGTGACCTCGCGCGCGGTCTCGACGTTCTGCCCGGCGATCGCGTCGCGCTCCTCTGCGCCGAGGAGGGCCGCGAACCTCCGGTCGACCTCGGCGAGGAGGTCCCGCCGGGCGCGGTCGAGGTCGAGGGCCGCGACGTCGCGGCTCCGTTCGGCCGCCTCGATCCGGGCCGAGCGCTTGCCGAACCATTCGATCCCCTGCTCTATCGAGAGAGTCCTCTGCGCGGCGACCTGCCCCGGGTCGCCGCCGAGGTCCTCCGCCTCGAATCGGAGCTCGGGGTTTGCGAGCGCGCGGGCCTGCCGCGCGGCCCCTTCCGCGGCGCGGGCCTGCGCCGCGAGCGCCTGCAGCTCCGGGCTCGCGTCGAGCGCGATCCGGCGGGCGTCCGCGCGCGTGAGCGGGCTCGCCGCGGACGCGCCGGGCGAGGCCGCTGGACGCGGATCGTCCGCGAGGAGCGGCGCCGTTCCCAGGAACGCGACCGCGATGAAGACGGCGGGATCGACCTTCGACATTCCGTGGGCCCTCCGAGAGGCGCCGGCCGGCCGCCGAACCGGCCGAGGGCGCCGAGCGCGGCCGGCAAAGGGCCGGCGTCGCGATGCGGGTCAGCCGCCCCGAGGGGCAGCTGGGGCGTTCGCGGCCGCACGGGGCGGGCTCGAAGGGACGCGCGACCGTCGGTCCGCGTCTCGAGCCGCCATCCGGCGACCGCCCCTACGCGAGGAGGGGCTTCGGGACGTGCAGGATCTTCGGGAGGTGGGAGTCCGCGGGCGGGAGCGCCGCCTCGA
>CAZWRQ010000336.1:0-4702 GCA_964636395.1 uncultured Holophagales bacterium | reverse complement strand
CCGCGGGCGCGGCCGGCGCGAGGAGCGCGACGGCGAGGGCGAGGACGGCCGCGCGGCGCGGACGCACGGCTCAGGCCTCCGTCTCCCGGCGGAGCGCGTCGAACCTCAGGAGGTCTTGGAGGAACTTCGGGAGCTCGGCGAGCGGGAGCTGCGTCGCCCGGTCGGACTTCGCGTTCGCCGGGTCGTCGTGGACCTCGAGGAAGTAGCCGTCGACGCCGACGGCCGCCGCCGCGCGTGCGAGCGCCGGCGCGTACTGCCGGGCCCCTCCCGTCTCCTTCCCGAGGCCGCCGGGGAGCTGGAGGGAGTGCGTCGCGTCGTAGATCACCGGTGCGCCCAGGGCCCGCATCATCGGCAGGCCCCGGAAGTCGACGACGAGGTTGTGGTAGCCGAACGTCGTTCCGCGCTCGGTCAGGAGGACGTTCGGGTTCCCGGCGCCGCGGACCTTCGCGACGATCTGGGCGCAGTCGTCGGGCGCGAGGAACTGCCCCTTCTTCACGTTGACGGCCTTCTTCGTCCGCGCCGCGGCGAGGAGGAGGTCCGTCTGGCGGGAGAGGAACGCCGGGACCTGGAGGACGTCGGCCACCTCGGCGGCGAGCTCGCACTGCTCCGGCTCGTGGACGTCGGTCAGGATCGGCAGGTCGAGCTTCTCCTTGACCGCCGAGAGGACGTCGAGCCCTTTCTCGATCCCGGGGCCCCGGAACGAGTCGCCGGCGGAGCGGTTCGCCTTGTCGAACGACGACTTGAAGACGAGCCGGTCGGCGACGCCCGCGGCCTCGAAGACGGCCTTGATCGCCTTCGCCATCTTGAGCGTATGGGCGCGCGACTCGATGACGCAAGGCCCGGCGAAGAAGACGGGGCGGCAGCGGTCGCCGGCGGAGAGGTAGGGAGTGACGGAGGCGTGGACGGCCATCGGCCCGATCGTAGCCCGGAGGTCGGGCGGCGGCGAGGCGTGGTCCGTCCGGGCCGAACGCGCCGGGTGGGTCGGCGCCCGGGCGCTGCGCGGGCATGTACGATCCGCCGAAGGTTCGGCCCCCTTCCGGTCCGTCGCCCCGCAGTCCGGGGCGCGCCCGCCGGAGGAATCCCCCGGGGGCCGGGCGCGAAGGAGATTTCGATGGCCGACGACGCCCTCCGCCGCCTCGCGGCGAACACCCTCCGGACGCTCGCGATGGACGGCGTCCAGAAGGCGAATTCCGGGCACCCCGGGATGCCGATGGGGATGGCCGACGTGGCCACCGTCCTCTTCACCGAGTTCCTGAAGTTCAGCCCGAAGAGCCCGTCGTGGCTCGACCGCGACCGCTTCGTCCTCTCGGCCGGACACGGGTCGATGCTCCTCTACGGCCTCCTCCACCTCTCCGGGTACGACCTTCCGCTCGACGACCTGAAGGCGTTCCGCCAGTGGGGGAGCCGCACGCCGGGCCACCCGGAGCACGGCCTGACGCCCGGCGTCGAGGTGACGACCGGCCCGCTCGGGCAGGGGGTCTCGACGGCCGTCGGCCTCGCGCTCGCCGAGCGGATGCTCGCGGCCCGCTTCAACCGGGAAGGGCACGAGATCGTCGACCACTTCACGTTCTCGATCGCGAGCGACGGCGACCTGATGGAAGGGGTCTCGCACGAGGCGTGCGCTCTCGCCGCGCACCTCGGCCTCGGCAAGCTCGTCGTCCTCTACGACGACAACGGCATCTCCATCGACGGCCCGACGTCGCTCTCCTTCTCCGAGGACGTCCCGGCTCGCTTCGCCGCCTACGGGTGGCACGTGGCGTGCATCGACGGCCACGATCCCGACGCCGTCTCGGCCGCCATCGCGGCTGCGAAGGCCGAGGGCGGCAAGCCCTCGCTCGTCGCCTGCCGGACGCACATCGGCTTCGGCAGCCCGAACCGGCAGGACACCTCCAAGGCCCACGGCGAGCCGCTCGGGGCCGACGAGATCCGGCTGACGAAGGAGAAGCTCGGCTGGCCGGTGGACGCGCAGTTCCTCGTTCCCGAGGAGGTCCGCGCTTTCTTCGGCGAGGCGGCCGCGCGGGGTGCGAAGGCCGAAGCCGACTGGAGCGCCCGCCTCGCGGCGTATCGTGCGGCGCACCCCGACCTGGCGAAGGAGCTCGACCTCTTCCTCGACGGCAAGCTCCCGGACGGGTGGGAGGCGAAGCTCCCGGCCTTCGGGGCGGAGAAGAAGCTCGCCACGCGCCAGGCCTCCGGAGCCGTCCTCGAGGCGCTCGTCCCGGCGATCCCCACCCTCGTCGGCGGCTCGGCCGACCTCACGCCGTCGAACAACACGCGAGCGAAGGGCGTGGTCGACGTGAAGGCGGGGGAGTACGCCGGCTCGTACCTCCGCTTCGGCATCCGCGAGCACGGCATGGGGGCGATCCTCAACGGCCTCGCCCTCCACGGCTTCCGCCCGTTCGGCGGGACGTTCCTCGTTTTCGCCGACTACATGAAGGGGGCGATCCGCCTCGCCTCGCTCATGGAGCAGCCGGTCGTCTACGTCTTCACGCACGACTCGATCGGCCTCGGCGAGGATGGCCCGACCCACCAGCCGATCGAGCAGCTCGCCTCCCTCCGGGCGACGCCCGGGCTCGTCGTCTACCGCCCCGCCGACGCGAACGAGACCGCCGCCGGCTGGCGCGTCGCCCTCTCTCGGAGGCACGGCCCGACGGCTCTCGCGCTCACGCGCCAGGGGCTCCCGGTCCTTCCGCCGAACGAGGGGGCGCTGAAGGGCGGCTACGTCGTCTCGGACGCCGAGGGCTTCCGGGTGATCCTGATCGGCTGCGGCTCCGAGCTCCACCTCGCCCTCGCCGCGCAGAAGCTCCTCGCGGCCGACGGGATCGCCGCGCGGGTGGTCTCGATGCCCTCCATCGAGCTCTTCCTTGCGCAGGACGAGGCGTGGCGCGAGAGCATCCTGCCTCGCTCGTGCCGCGCGCGCGTCGCCGTCGAGGCGGGCGCGACGCTCTCGTGGGGCGCGATCGTCGGCCTCGACGGAACCGTGATCGGCCTCGACCGCTTCGGCGCCTCCGCCCCCTTCGAGACCGTCTACGAGAAGCTCGGCCTCACCGCCGAAGCCGTCGCCGCCGCCGCCCGGTAGCCGGAGGGGGTCAAGCCGGAGGGGGTCAGGTCTACCATCTACACTCTACGGAGTCCCGTAGAGTGTAGATGGTAGACCTGACCCCTCCTTTCGGAAGAAGCCCAGAAGCTCGGCGTTGACCTTCTCGGGGGCGTCGGCGGGGAGCCAGTGGCTGGCGTCGGGGACTCTCACCAGGCGCAGGTCGGGGCGAGGTCCTCCAGGCCGTCGAGGAGCTCGGGGCCGAGGTATCGGTCCTTTTCGCCCCACAGGACGAGGGTCGGCACGTCCTCGAGGGCGCGGCGCAGGCCGGGGATCCCCCCCCCCGCTGCGGACGGCCGCGCGGTAGTAGTTGATCGCCGCCGTCGCCGCGCCGGGCCGCAGGAACGCCTCGCGATAGGCCTCGATCTCTTCGGGCGAGAGGCGCCGGGGGTAACCGGATCCCGCCGGAGCATCCGCGCGAGGAAGCCGGCGCGGTGGCTCGTCAGCGACCTCTCGGGGAAGTACGGCAGCTGGAAGAAGAAGATGTACGACGACCGCCTCGCCTGGGCGAGCGTCGCGAGCTTCCGCTTCATCACGATCGGGTGCGGAGCGTTCAGGATCGCGAGCCGCTCGACGAGGCCTGGGTGGAGCGCCGGGACGCACCAGGCGATCGCCCCGCCCCAGTCGTGGCCGACGAGGAACGTCCTCTCGTACCCGAGGTGGCGGACGAGGTTCGCGACGTCGCCGGCGAGGCGCTCCATCCGGTAGCTCGAGACGCCGCGCGGCCTTTCCGAGAGGTTGTAGCCGCGGAGGTCGGGGGCGACGGCGCGGAAGCCGGCCGCCGCGAGCACGGGAATCTGGTTCCGCCAGGCGAGCCAGAGCTCGGGAAAGCCATGCAGGAGAAGGACGAGCGGACCCTCGCCCGCTTCGACCCAATGGAGCCGCAGGTCGCCGACCTGCTCGTCGCGGTGGGTCCACGGCTCGCTCGTCGGGCTCACGGCGCGATGCTAACCTCCGCCGCCGAACCGACAGAAAAAGGAGGCCCCATGAAGAAGTCCGCTCTCGCGCTGCTCCTCTGCGCCGCCGCGGCGCCCCTGCTCGCGCAGGAGACGAAGCCCGCCGCCGCGCCGGTCGCACCCGCCGCGGCTCCTGCCGCCTCGGCCGCCGACCCGGCGCTGACGGGCCTGAAGGTCGCCTGGAACCGCGTGAAGGACATCACCGTCCGCGCCGCCGAGAAGATGCCCGAGGAGCACTACGGCTTCCAGCCGACGCCCGAGGTGAAGACGTTCGGGCAGTTCGTGGGGCACGTCGCCGACGCTCAGAACATGATGGCCGGCCTGATCCTCGGCGAGACGCCGCCCGCCGTCGAAGCCGAGAAGACGAAGCGAACGAAGGTCGAGCTCGTCGCGGCGCTGAAGGAGTCCGTCGCGTACATGGATCGGGCCTTCGCGGTCGGCGACGCCGCGGCGGCCGACGCGGTGAAGCTCTTCGGGACGGACACGAACAAGTTCGCCGTGATCGGCCTCGCGATCGGCCACGGCTGGGAGCACTACGGGAACCTCGTAACCTACATGCGGATGAAGGGGATCGTCCCGCCGAAGAGCGAGCCGCGCCCCGCCCCGCACGAGGATCAGCCCGGCGACGAGCGCGGAGCGGTTGAAGCCCATG
>CAZWRQ010000335.1:0-4737 GCA_964636395.1 uncultured Holophagales bacterium | reverse complement strand
CGCGCGCGGCGCGGGCGGCACGACAGTCTCCCTCGCGCGCGGGCGCGTCATCGTCCAGGCCGCGAAGCAGCGGACCGGGCACCTCTTCGTGAGGACCGACGACTCGCTCGTCTCCGTCACCGGGACGGTCTTCGCCGTCGCGAAAGGGACGACGGGGACGCGCGTCTCCGTCCTCGAGGGGGAGGTCCACGTCGACGACGGCGCGAGCGAGAAGGTCCTCCACGGCGGCGACCAGACGGCGACGAAGGGGATCGTCGCCCGGGTCTCCCTCGAGGAAGAGTTCTCCTGGAGCCGCGACCGTGTCGCCCTCCTCGAGCTCGCGGGTGAGGTGGCCCGCGTCCAGAAGCAGCTCGCGGCGGTCCCGGCCCCCTGGTCGGGCCGGACCTCGACGCGGCTCCTCGACGCGATGCCCGACGGCACCGTGCTCTACGCCGCCCTCCCGAACCTCTCGGGCACCGTGGCCGACTTCTACGACGCCCTCGCGCCTCGCCTCGCCGCGAACCCCGTCCTCGCCTCCTGGTGGAACGAGGGGCCGGGCGCTGCGGAGCGGCAGGCCGAGGTGAAGAAGCTCCTCGACACGCTCCGCGCGTGGGGCTCGTACCTCGGCGACGAGGTCGCCGTCGGAATCGCGACGGAGACCTCTGGCCATCCCAGCGCGCCGATCGCGCTGACGACGATCGTGAAGCCCGGCTTCCGCGAGTTCGTCGAGGCGGAGATCGCCCGCGCCGGCGCGGGCGCGAAGGTCCGGATCGTCTCGAGCCCGGCCGAAGCGGCCGAGGACACGCTCAACCTCTGGTTCCGAGACGACCTCCTCGTCGCGGCCCCGAACGCCGGCGCCCTCGCCCGCCTCGAGCCGGCGATCGCCGTGACGGACGGCTTCCGGAGCGGGACCTTCCACGCCCGCCTCGCCGAGGCCTACCGCGACGGCGTCGACCTCCTCGTCGGCGTCGACGCGAGATCGCTCCTCTCCCGGGTCGCGTCCGGTGCGGACGCGGAAGGCGGCGCGCTCCTCCGGATGAGCGGCCTCGCCGACGTCGAGCACCTGATCGTGGAGCGGCGCTCCGCGGCAGGCGCTTCGAGCGGCCGCGCGGCTCTCACGTTCGGCGCCGAGCGCCGCGGCCTCGCTGCCTGGATCGCCCCTCCCGCCCCGATGGGCGCTCTCTCCTTCGTCTCCTCGAGCGCTTCCGGCGCGATCGCCGTCGTCACGAAGGAGCCGGCGCTCCTCGTCGACGACCTCTTCGCGATGCTCACCGCCGGCCGTCCCGAGTTCCCCTCGAAGCTCGCCGAGGCGGAAGCGAAGCTCGGGTTCCGGCTGAGGGACGACCTCGCCGCCGCGATCGGCGGGGACGCCGCGCTCGCGGTCGACGGCCCGCTCCTCCCGACGCCCGCGCTGAAGCTCGTCGTCGAGGTCTACGACCCTGCCCGCCTTCAGGCCACGATCGTGAAGCTCGTCTCCCTCGCCGACACCGAGGCGCAGAAGGCCGGAAGGCCGGGCGTGAAGCTCGTGACGGAGGAGGTTTCGGGCCTGACCGTCCACTCCCTCGTCACCGGGGAGGGGCCCTCTCGTCTACAGTACGCGTTCGTGGACGGGTACCTCGTCGTCGCCCCCGAGAAGGCGCTGCTGGTCCGCGCCGCCGAGGCGCACGCGACGGGCGACACGCTCCTGACCGCGCCCAAGCTCGTGTCGCTCCTCCCGAAGGACGGGCCGCTCGACTTCTCGATGCTCGCGTTCCAGGACGTAGGCGGCGCGCTCGGCGCCCTGGCGAGCGCCGTCGGCGCCTCGCCCGGGTCGGCCGCTTCCGAGCTCTCGGGCTCCGGAGCCTCGCTCGCGTGGGCCTGGGCCGAGCCGACGCGCATCGTCTTCGGCTCTTCGGGGGCCGGCCTGACCGAGCTCGGCTCTCTCGTCGCGGCCGGCGCCGCCCTGAACGCCCCCGCGAGCGGAGGACGGTGACCGCCTTCCTCGAGCTCGACGGCCTCTCGGTCCGGCTCGGCCGGCGGGACGTGCTCCGGGACCTGACGGGCACGCTCGCCGGCCGGGCCATCGGCCTTCTCGGGCCGAACGGCGCCGGGAAGACGACGCTCCTCCACACGCTCCTCGGCTTCTTCCGCCCGTCGTCGGGAACGGCCCGCCTCGCGGGCCTCGACGTCGTGCGGGAGAGCCGCGAGGTCCGGCGGGCGATCGGCTACATGCCCGAGAACGACGCCTTCGTCGCGGGCATCTCGGGCGTCCGCTACGTCGCCATGTTCGCGGAGCTCTCGGGTCTCCCGCGAGCCGAGGCGCTCGAGCGGGCGCACGAGGCGCTCTTCTCCGTCGGCCTCGGCGAGGTCCGCTACCGGAACCTCGAGACCTACTCGCTCGGGATGAAGCAGCTCGCGAAGCTGGCCCAGGCGATCGCCCACGGCCCGCGGGTCCTCTTCCTCGACGAGCCGACGAACGGCCTCGACCCGCCGGCGCGGCAGCGGATGATCCGGCTCATCAAGGAGATCCGGGAGGCGGGGGAGATCCGCGTCGTCCTCTCGTCCCACCTTCTCCGCGACGTCGAGGAGTGCTGCGACGAGGTCCTGATCCTGCGCGACGGGAAGATTGCGGCCCTCTGCGACCTCGAGGCGGAGCGGCGCGCGAATCGGCGCCTCGTGGAGCTCGAGGCGGTCGGCGGGAACGGCGATTTCGCCTCGGCTCTCGCGGACCTCGGCTGCGCGGTGGCGCCCGGCATCCGTCGGCGGCTGAAGGTCGTCCTTCCCGACGGCGTCGGCCCGCGGGAGCTCTACCGGCTCGCAGGCGAGACGGGAGTCCAGCTCCGGCACCTGACCTACCAGCGCGACTCGCTCGAGGAGATCTTCCAGAGGGCGATGGAGAACGGCGGATGACGGTCCGCGCGCGCCGCTTCCGCCCCTTCGAGGGGACGCCGACCTCGGCCCTCACGCGGCTCCTCGTCCTGCCGCGCTACGCCTGGAAGGAGGCGTTCGCGGGAAAGCTCGTCACCGGGGCGTTCACCTCGGCGTTCCTCGTTCCCGTCGGGGCCCTCGTCCTCGTCTGGCTGAAGCACAACGTCGCCGCCCTCGTGAACACACCCTTCGCCGGCGGAATCCCGCTCCCGATCGACGCGCAGTTCTTCGGCTGGCTCCTCGTGGCGCAGTCGTACTTCTCCTTCGCCCTCACGCTCTTCGTCGGGCCGTCGCTCGTCTCGCCCGACCTCGTGAACGGCGCGCTGCCCCTCTACTTCTCGCGCCCCATCTCGCGCTGGCAGTACGTCGCCGGCAAGCTCCTCGTCCTCGCGGCGCTCCTCTCGGCGATCACCTGGGCCCCGCTCCTCCTCGTCTTCGTCCTGCAGGCCTCGCTCGCCGAAGGCGCCTGGATCGCCGGGCACGCCGGCATCGCCGGCTCGATCCTCCTCGGGTCTCTCCTCCTCGTCCTCTTCCTCTCGCTCGTCTCCATGGCGGTCTCCGCCTGGGTGCGGAACCGCGCCGTCGCGCGTGGCCTCCTCATCGGCCTCGGCGTCGTCCCGGCGGTCTTCGGCCAGGCGCTGAACGAGATGCTGGACGTCGAGTGGGGAGGCGTCCTGAACGTAGGCCTCGCGTGGGGGCGCGTCCTGGAGGGGCTCTTCGGCATCCCGGTCCGCGCGGGGATCCCGCTCGGCGGGGCGTGGGCGAGCCTCCTCACCGCGACGGTCCTCGCGCTTCTCCTCCTACGGAGGAAGCTGAAGGCGTTCGAGGTGGTCCGGTGAGCGCGACGCCCGATACGGACCTCCTCGTCTTCGAGGAGGTCTCGAAGTTCTACGGCGAGGTCCTCGGCGTCGACCGGGTCACGCTCTCGATCCCTCCCGGTATCACCGGGCTCGTCGGCCCGAACGGCTCCGGCAAGACGACGCTCATGAACCTCGCGACGGGCCTCATCCGGCCGACGCGCGGGAGGGTGAGCGTCCTCGGCATTCCGCCGGACGACCCCGAGAGCCTCTTCTCCGCCTGCGGCTACTGCACCTGCTTCGAGGCGTTCCCGGCGGGGGCGACCGGGTGGACGTTCCTCGAGGGGGTCCTCTCTCTCCGCGGAGAAGGCCGGGCCGCCGCGCGGGCGCTCGCCGGGAAGGCCCTCGAGCGGGTCGGGCTCGTCGACGCCGCCGGGCGGAAGGTCGCCGGCTACAGCAAGGGGATGAAGCAGAGGCTCCGCCTCGCGGCGGCGATCGCTCCCGACCCGCGCGTCCTCCTCCTCGACGAGCCGCTGAACGGCCTCGACCCGATGGCCCGGGCGGAGGTCCTGGAGCTCTTCCGGACCCTCGCGGCCGAGGGGAAGCACGTCGTCGTCTCGAGCCACATCCTCCACGAGGTGGACCTCCTCGCCGACCGCGTCGTCCTCGTGAAGTCGGGCTACGTCGTCGCGGAAGGGGAGTCGCACGGCCTGCGCGAGGAGGTCGTCGAGCGGCCGATGCAGGTGCTCGTCCGCTGCGATCGGCCCGGCGCCCTCGCGGCGCGCCTCTTCGCCGAGGGGCTCGTGACCGAGGTCGAGCTCCACGAGGACGGCGGCGGCCTTCTCGCGCGGACCCGCATGCCCGACCGCTTCTTCCTCGCCCTGAACGACGCCGTCCTCTCCGCCGGTCTCGAGGTCGAGACGGTGACGCCCGCCGACGACGACGTGAAGGCCGTCTACCGGTACCTGATCGAGGGAGGAGAGGGATCGTGAAGAGCGACCTGAGGCGCCGGCAGCTCGGCGCCGTCTTCGTCCTCGAGCTGAAACGCCTGTTC
>CAZWRQ010000334.1:0-4825 GCA_964636395.1 uncultured Holophagales bacterium | reverse complement strand
CGCCGTCAGTTCGACCGGCGGCTCGAGGAGGAGTGGGGGCGCTGCCGGCGGTTCGGGCTCCCGCTGGCGGAGATCCTGTTCGACGTCGACCACTTCAAGGCCTACAACGACGCGCTCGGCCACCCGGCCGGCGACGAGTGCCTGCGACGGGTGGCCGGTGCGCTCTCCGATCGGGTTCGGCGGGCCGGAGACCTCGTCGCGCGATACGGCGGCGAGGAGTTCGTC
Source organism: uncultured Holophagales bacterium (assembly GCA_964636395.1). GTDB lineage: Bacteria > Acidobacteriota > Thermoanaerobaculia > UBA5066 > UBA5066 > UBA5066. Next base: position 4,600 of record CAZWRQ010000334.1, on the reverse strand, counting down.
GTCCTCCTTCCGGGCCTGTCTCTCGCGGACGCCTACATCGTCGCCGAGCATCTCCGGGCGAGGGCCGAGGCGCTCCGAATCCCCCATCCGGCCGGCAAGGACGCCTTCGTCACCGTCAGCGCCGGGGTCGCGTCCGTCGTTCCGGGGCCCGGTCCGTCGTCCCGGCTGACCTCCGCGGCAGACGCCGCCCTCTACGAGGCGAAGCGGAGGGGACGAAACCAGTCCGTCTCGGCGGGAGTAACGCGGCCGGAGGAGGTCGTCGTGGATCGGCCGGACACCCCGTCCGGACGCGCCTGAACCGGGCGGGGCGGGAGCTCGGCCGGACGACCGGGTCGAGTCGGGTCAGCGGACGGGTGGCCGAGGACCGCGGAGTCCGCGATCCCGTCCGGGGCGGCCCGGACGCCCGTCGCGCGGCGCGCCGCGCCGAGAACGCAGCTCCTCGAGCTTCGCCTTCTGCTCGTCGGTCAGGATCGACGCGATCCTCTCCTTCGTCTTCTCGCGAGCCTCGACGTTCGACCGGCGGCTATCCCGAAGGCGGAGGTAGGCGCGTCCCACCTCGGCCGCGTCCGGGGCGGGCGCCTCCGCCGCCGTGCGAAGGGCCTGGCGGGCATCCCAGCTCTCGCGTCGGAGCGCTTCGCGGCGCTCCCGCTCGCCCTGGAGGATTTCCTTGAGCTTCGCCCGCTGGTCGTCGGAGAGATCGAGGGTCTCGAGGGCGCCTCGGAGGTCGCCGGCTGCGCCGCCCCGGCGTCCCGCCGGCCCGGCCATCGCCGCGCCGGCCGCGAGGAGGAGTCCCAGGACCGCGGCGCCCGTTGCGAGTCCCCTGCGTGACGTTCCGTTTCTCATGGCTGCTCCTTCCGCGTCCGGGGGGCCGTCGATCGCCCGGGCCGGACGAACCATGAGACGCGCTCGGGGCGCATCCCGTTGACGCCGTCCCGCGACCCGCTGGCGCGGGATGTGCTAGATGTCGTCTCAGCCCGTCCCGCCGCGCAGGATCGACCTCGCGCAAGGACGGTGAGGAGGTTCCGATGACCCGCGCCACCCGTTGGATCGCCCTGATCGTCTCCACGACGCTCGCCGGCTCCGCCGTCGCCGCGGAGAAGGCGTCGCCCGTCACGCGCCTCGGGAAGACCGTCGTCCGCTACCAGGACGACGCCGTCAAGGCCGTCGTCTCGTGGCGATTCGCCAATCAGACGTTCGAGAAGGAGCCGTGGCTCCTCCTCGAGCTCGCCTTCGCCGCCGAAGGGAAGGCTCTGAACCTGAACCGCGAGGACGTCGCGCTGCTGGGGCCGGACGGAGAGCGAATCCCGCTCCCGGGCCAGAAGCGCTTCGCGGAAAGGATGAACGACCCTCTCCAGCTCGTGCGGCGGGCTTCGGTCGCGCGGGACCCGCTGGACAACTACTTCTCGAGGCCGACTCGTTTCGAGAGCCTCCGCTTCTTCACGGTGCCGGGCGGCCCGGTCGTGCAGGACGAAGTCTCCGGCGGCCCGAGCTGGCTGATCCAGGGGGACCTTTTCTTCGAGGCGCCGAACGGAGTCTGGAAGCCGGGGAGCTACACGCTCGTCCTGAAGAACAAGACAATGGACGTCGCGCTGCCGTTCTCGCTGCCGGCCGGCGAGCTGAAGAAGGACGCGAAGGGGTCCGACGACAAGGTCGTCCCCTGGTGACGCGGACGGGGCGTCAGGAGCGCGCGAGCTCCCCGAAGCCGACGCGCGCGACGCCCCGCGCCGACATCCTCTCGGAGAGGCCGTCGTCCTCGAGGGCGGCGGCCTCCTCTTCCCACGAGTAGCCCCACGGGTAGCGCAGGCGCGCCCGGGCGTCCTCGACGCCGGGGTGGAGGACGACCTCGAACGTTCCCTCGGACGGGAGCGCGTCGAGGAGCGTCCGCCAGCGCGCGAGGTGCATGCGGCCCGCCTCCGCGAGGCCGAGGACGCGTGGAGCCTCGGGCAGGCCGGCCCGCGCGAGGACCTTTCGCGCGCTCGCGCCGAAGAGAGCGAGGAGCCTCGCCCGGGATCGCCCCCCGATGCCGGGATCGGCCGTCGCGGCCGGGTCGTCGCCGCGCGGGGCCCGGACGAACGGGACGTCGAAGCGCCGGGCGAGCGCGGCGGCCACTGGGACGAGGCGCGGGAGAAGGTGGAGGTGCTGGTGAGCGTCGAGGTGCGTGACGCGGAACCCCGTCGAGCGGACGGCGACGACCTGGGCCTCCCATTCCCGCTCCACCTCCGCGACCGGGGCGAGGCCGGACGCGACCCGCACCGCGACGGCCGGCCACGAGCGCGGGAAGCGCCCTCCCGGCGCGATCCCGCGGACGCGCTGCGGGGGAGAGAGCGGCGCCTCGCCCCCGACGAGGCAGAGGTGGACGCCCGCCTCGCCGACCCCGGCCTCTCGGAGCGCGCGGACCGCGTCGTCGAACGCTTCTCCGCAGGCGAGGAGGCTCGTTCCCCCGAGGCGCCCCGACGCCAGGAGCGATGCGATCCGCTGGGAGAGGCCGGCCGCCAGGCCGGCGTCGTCGGCGTTCAGGACGAGGCGCGTCACGGCGCGAGCCGGCGGCGCTCGCTCCGGAGCGCCGGGACGAGGCGCGAGAGTTCGCGGAGGATGCGGAGGATCGTCCGCGGCGAAGAGAGCGTGGAGACGCCGCGCGTCCGCGGGAAGTAGTCGAGGCCGACCTGCTGGATGACCGCACCCCGGTTCCGGAGCCGGACGAGGAGCTCGGCGTCGATGAAGGAGCCCTCGCTCTCGAGGGACAGTCCCTCGAGGAGCGAGCGCCGGACGAGCTTGCAGGAGAAGTTGACGTCGCGGATCGGGAAGCCGAACGCGAGGTGGACGAGCCCGTTGTAGAGGAACGAGTAGATCGTCCGGAGCGTCCCTTCGCCGGTCCGGTCGTGGCGATAGCCGGAGACGACGCCGGCGCCCGTCAGCTCGGAGGCGCGGAAGACGCGCCCCGTCTCCTCGAGGTCCCACGGGAGATCGCAGTCGGAGTAGAGGACCCACTCCTTCGTCGCGGCCGAGAAGCCGGACTTCAGCGCGCCGCCCAGCCCCCTGTTCACGGCGTGCCGAACGACCCGAACGCGCGGATCGGCGCCGGCGGCTTCCTCGGCCAGCGCGAGGGTCCCGTCGGACGAGGCGTCGTCGACGAGGACGATCTCCCACTCGTCTGCGTGCCGTTCGAGCGCCTCTCCCGCGACGCGCAGGAGGTGGGGGAGGCTCCGCTCCTCGTTGCGCATCGGGACGACGAGGGAGACCGATCGGGGAGGCCGCATCGCTACGAGACGAAGTGCCAGTTCACGAAGAACGCGGAGTTGAGGAGGAGGAGCGCGAGCGACGCGACGAGCCAGAGCGCCTTCAGCCGGGGCCGGCCCTCGCAGAGCGCGGCGGCGGCGAAGTGGCCCGGGTAGACGGTGAGTGTGTAGCGGGGGACGCCGTCGGCAGTCCCGGTCGCCACGGCGAGGCCGAGGACTCCCGCCGTCCATGCCGCGTCCGCGAAGCGGCGCATCCGGAGCTGGAACGCTCCCAGGAGGGCGAAGAGGCCGAAGTGGACGAACGGGGCGACGGCGCCCGGGTGCTCTCGGAACCAGCCGGTCCGGAGCATCCGGACCGGCTCGAGGAGGAAGGCGACGGCGCCGGCGATGGGGTCGCCCGCCGAGGCGCGCCAGGCGCTCATCGACCTGAAGAAGAGCATCGGCTCGCCCTGCAGAAGGCCGATCCCGAAGACCCAGGCGAAGACTCCGGCGAGCGGCGCGACGAGGAGGAGCGCGGCGCCGGCCGCGCGGCGCGCTCCGGCCGCGCCGGCCAGCCACCAGGCGACCGCCAGGCCCGGCCCGACCGCGACGGCGGGGGCGCGGGTGAGGCCGAGGAGAAGGCCGAAGAGGAGCGCGGGCGCGAGCTCGTTCCGTCGGGAAGCGCGGAACGCGAGGAGCGCGAGGAGAAGGAAGAGCGACTCGGTGTAGACCGCGGCGAGGAAGAAGGCGACGGGGTAGAGAAGGAGGAACGGGAGCGCGCCCCGGTCGGTCCCATCGCCGAAGCGCTCGCGCGCCTCGGCGGCCAGGAGCGGAACGGCGAGGAGGAGCGCGGTCCAGCTGACGACGACGGCGGACCGGAACGAGTCGAGACCGGTCGCGAGGTGGATCGCGCGCGCGGTCATCGGATAGAGGGGGAAGAAGGCGTGCTCCGACTGAGCTCCCTCGGCCGGGGGCGGGGGATAGCCCTTCTCGACGATCGAGTTGTACCAGCCCGAGTCGAAGCGGGCGAAGGCCGGGGCGCGCCTCGTCGCCTCCTCGCTCCACGGAGAGGGACGGCCGATCGGAAGCGCCCGGATCGAGACGAACGCCCAGAGCTGGAGGGCGGCCAGCCAGAGGAGGACGAGGAGCGTCAGCTTCCGGTTCTCCGGACCGCGCCACGGCCAGGGGAAGCTCGTTCGGCTCATCTCGGGAGGCCTCGCACTGCGGGAACGGAGATTACTCTACGGCCCGTGGCTCTCTCGACGATGGGCACGCTCCCGGGACCGTGGGAGGTCTTCCGCGCGGCCTCGGCCCTCCCGACGGGCGCGCGGCTCCACCTCGCCGCTCGAAGGTGGAGCGCACCCTGGCCGCGCGTCGTCGCAGCT
>CAZWRQ010000333.1:4597-4844 GCA_964636395.1 uncultured Holophagales bacterium | reverse complement strand
CCATCGCGCTCCTCCCCGGCGAGGCGGCCAAGGTGCGGAGAGGGCACGCCGTGCCGGTGCGAGTCCCGACGGAGGCGACCGGCGCACCCTGGGTCCGTCTCCTCGCCTCGGGGGAGCTCGTCGCGCTCGGCCACCTCGAGCCTCTCGGTCGGGGTGCGCTCGCGCTCGCGAAACCGAAGATCGTGCTACAAGACTGAAGTGTTCCCGGGGGAACCGGGGCCTATCGGCCCGACGCCGGTTCCCCCGA
>CAZWRQ010000333.1:0-4497 GCA_964636395.1 uncultured Holophagales bacterium | reverse complement strand
ACCCCCTCCGCGCGGGCGGACAGATGGAATCGTGTTCCCGGGGGAACCGGGGCCTATCGGCCCGACGCCGGTTCCCCCGAACCCCCTCCGCGCGGGCGGACAGATGGAATCGTGTTCCCGGGGGAACCGGGGCCTGTCGGCCCGACGCCGGTTCCCTTCCCAGACACCCGGACCGACAACGGGCCAGACGGCAACTTCTCACCGGACAGAAACTTGGCCCCGAAATTGACCCGATCGACGGCGGACCTTATCCTCTGCCGTTCGAGATTGAGAAGAGAAGGATAGAGAACCGTGGCCCAGACCATCACTCCCAAGACGGAAACGATCAAGGCCTTCGAGAGGCACGAGGGCGACACCGGCTCCCCCGAGGTCCAGGTGGCGCTCCTCTCCGAGCGGATCAAGTCTCTCACCGAGCACTTCAAGACGCACGCGAAGGACCACCATTCCCGCCGCGGCCTGCTCCAGATGGTCGGACAGCGGCGCCGCCTGCTCGATTACCTGAAGAAGCGCGACGTGTCGCGCTACAAGGCCCTGATCGAGCGCCTCGGGCTCCGCAAGTAGGAGCCGTGCCGGCGCGGGGCCGCGCCGCGGCCTCTCCGGCCGAAAGAAGGAAACGATGAAGGAATCCGTCACCGCCCTGGTGGGAGGCCGTGCCCTCACGATCGAGAACGGAAAAGTGGCCAAGCAGGCCGACGGCGCCGCCGTCGTGAGGCTCGGCGACACCATGGTCCTCGTCACCGCCTGCTACGCCCGCGATCCGAAAGACGTCGACTTCGTCCCGCTCACGGTCGAGTACAAGGAATACCAGTACGCCGCCGGGCGCATCCCCGGAGGCTTCTTCAAGCGCGAGGGGCGTCCCACCGAGAAGGAGATCCTGACCTGCCGGATGATCGATCGGCCGATCCGGCCGCTCTTCCCGGCCGGGTACGCCTTCGAGACCCAGGTCGTCGCCCTCGTCCTCTCGGCCGACGGCGAGAACGACCCCGACGTCCTCGCGATCAACGGAACGGCCGCCGCCCTGGCGATCAATCCGATCCCCTTCACCGAGGTCCTCGGCGCGGTCCGCGTCGGGCGCATCGGCGACCGCTTCGTCTTCAACCCGACGAAGAAGGAGCGCGAGGAGTCCGTGATGGACCTCGTCGTCGTCGGCACCCGGCAGGCCGTGTCGATGGTCGAGGCGGGGGCGAAGGAGTGCTCCGAGGAGCTGATGCTCGAGGCGATCCTCGAGGGGCACCGCGAGCTTCAGAAGGTCATCGACGCCATCGAGGAGCTCCAGCGCCGCCAGGGGATCGTCAAGCAGGCCTTCACGCCTCCCGCGCCGGTCCCCGCCGAGGTGATGGCCGAGGTCCGCCGCAACTGGGACGGGCCGATGATGGAGGCCCTTACCTGGAAGGGGAAGATCGAGTCGTACGCGAAGATCAAGGAGGTCAAGAAGGCAGCCGTCTCCGTCGTCCCCGAGGACCAGCCGGAGAAGAAGGCCCAGGTCAAGCGGGCGATCTCCGAGCTCGTCGAGCTGATGACGCGCGAGACGATCCTCCGCGACCGAAAGCGGCTCGACGGCCGCGCGTTCGACGAGGTCCGCCCGATCGAGGCCGAGATCGGCGTCCTTCCCCGCACGCACGGCTCCGCGCTCTTCACGCGCGGCGAGACGCAGGCCCTCGTCACCGTCACGCTCGGGACCTCGGACGACACCCAGCTCATCGAGGACCTCGAAGGCGAGTTCGAGAAGAAGTTCCTCCTCCACTACAACTTCCCGCCGTTCTCCGTCGGCGAGGTGAAGCGGTTCGGCTCCCCCGGCCGGCGCGAGATCGGCCACGGCCGCCTCGCCTGGCGCGCCCTCGACGCCGTCCTCCCGAAGGAGTTCCCCTACACGATCCGCGTCGTCTCCGACATCCTCGAGTCGAACGGCTCCTCCTCGATGGCGACGATCTGCGGCGGCTCCCTCGCCCTCATGGACGCCGGCGTTCCGATGGACGCCGCCGTCGCGGGCGTCGCGATGGGCCTCGTCGCGGAAGGCGACCAGTGGGCCGTCCTGACCGACATCGCCGGCCAGGAAGACCACTACGGCGACATGGACTTCAAGGTCGCCGGCACGCGCAAGGGCGTCACCGCCCTCCAGATGGACATCAAGGTCTCCGGCATCAGCCGCGAGGTCTTCGAGAAGGCGCTGGCGCAGGCGAAGGCCGGCCGGATGCACATCCTCGACATCATGGAGAAGGCGATCCCGACGGCCCGCCCCGAGATCTCGGCCTACGCGCCGCGCCTCCTGACGATCCAGGTGCCCGAGGAGAAGATCCGCGACGTCATCGGCTCCGGCGGCAAGACGATCCGGGCGCTCCAGAAGGAGTTCTCGGTCAAGATCGACGTCCAGGACGACGGATCGGTCACCGTCGCCTCCGTCGACATGGCCTCGGCCGAGAGGTGCATCGAGGCGATCAAGGCCCTCACGACCGTCCCCGAGATCGGTACCGAGTACGAGGGGACCGTCAAGCGCGTCGAGCCCTACGGCGCCTTCGTCGAGATCCTCCCCGGCCTCGACGGCCTCGTCCACATCTCCGAGCTCGCCCCCGGGCGCGTCCGCGAGACGACGGACGTCGTCAAGCTCGGCGACAAGGCCAAAGTCAAGATCATCGCGATCGACCCGGTCAACGGGAAGATCAAGCTCTCGCGCCGCCAGGCGCTCACCCCCGAGGAGGCGGCCGCCGAGGTCGAGCGCCTCGGGCTGAACGCCACCCCGCCCGAGGGCGAGGGAGGCGGCGACGACCGTCCGCCGTTCCGCCGCGAGGGAGGCTTCGGCCACCGCGACCGCGGACCGCGGCCGGGCTTCGGCGGCCCGCGCGGCCCGCGTCGTGACGGCCCCGGCGGCCACGGCGGCCCGCGCCACTGATTCTCCTGTAACGAAACGACTCCACGAAGGCCGGGCGGCGACGCCCGGCCTTCTCTTTTCCGCCCGGCTCCCTCAGCGGATCGCCGCCGAGAAGCGGCGCGACGGCGCAGCGACCGCCGACGGCTCGACCCGCGTGAAGTCTCGACGCCCGGCGAGCCAGAGGTTCATCCCGACGAGCCCCATCGCCCTCCCGGGGTCCCCGCGGTTCTCCGCGAGGTACCGCCGCACCTCCGCAGCCCCGGCCTGCGGCGAAATCCGCGCCTCAGCCAACGTCGCGGCGACGAGCGTGTCGGCCGACCGCCAGGGCCAGGCGCGGACGGGCGAGGGAAAGAGCGCAACGGTCGTCAGTGCCACCGTGAGGCCGGCCCAGGGCAGCAGCCGGAGCGGCCGGCGTTCGCGGAAAGCCTCGAAGACGAAGACCGCGAAAAGCGCCGTGCCGAGCGCCAGCGGGGCAGCGGCGCCGCTCCGGTAGCGGGTCGTCGTCGACACCATCAGGCACGCGCCGAGCGGGACGAGCGCCGAAACGGCCACGAGCAGCCCCTCCCCGCCGCGGAACAGGCGTCGCCGCGCCGCCAGGAGGAGGCCGGCAGCGCCCGCGCCGATCAGCCAGGTGAAAAGCGGCAACCGGGCCAGCCACGGCAGCCGGTCGCGGAAGAAGAAGAAGCTGGCGTTGTCGGCGACCTCCGCGCCGTTGAAGGCGCTCCCGAGCTTCCGGCCGAGAAGCTCGACGAACCCTGCCGGGTCGTCGCGCCACGTTTCGAGGGTCAGTATCCCGGCTCGCAGCGTCGAGCCGTCAGCGCGCCTGAGAACCTCCAGCAGCAGCGGAGAGGGGTCCACCGACCCGTCCGCCCCCCTCGCGTTCGCCCACGGGAGCCCGACGAGGGGTCGCGTGTCGAACGCCAGCGGGGGAGCGCCGACGGCGACGTTTCGGACGACGAGCGGCGCGAGGGCGACGAGGAGACCTGCCGCGAAGCCCGCCGCCACCCGCGTTCGGCCCCTTCTCCCTTCGGTTCGGGATGCGAGAACGGCACCGGCGACGAGGCCGAGCGGGAGGAGCGTCTGCTTCAGGAGGGCGCCGAAGCCGCCGAGGAGGCCGAAGAGCACTCCCTCTCGAACCCTCGGCGCACGAGAGACGAGGAGCGGTACCGCGAGGAGGATTGCCGAGAGATGCGCCACCGGTCCGTCCCGGTACAGGAAGCCGTCGAGGAAGACGAGCGGTGCGAAGGTCCCGTGCAGTACCCCGGCGAGGACGCCCGCGGCGACGGCGATGCGTGCGGGCCGCCCCGAGCGCAGAAGCAGAGCCGCGCAGGCCGCAGCGAGGACTGCCGAAGCGGCCGTTCCGAGAAGGAGCTGGGCGAGGCGCGCGACGGCGACCTGCCCGAGGCCCGTCGCCTCCGCCGCCGCGAGGAGGTACGGGTAGCCGGGTCCCTGGTAGGCGACGTTCCGCGGGACGACGGCGTCCCACTCCTCCGGCGTCCCGAACCGCGCCTGCCAGGAGAACCACGGCCGGTAGGCCGGGACGTCGAGCCAGTTCCCGGCGACGATCCGCGCCGAGGCGGCGATCGCCGCGTGCTCGTCGGTCTCCATCCAGAGGTGCCAGTCCGCGAGCG
>CAZWRQ010000332.1:0-4853 GCA_964636395.1 uncultured Holophagales bacterium | reverse complement strand
CGGGGAGGGGGCTGTGACGCTCCGGGAGGCCCTCACCCATCCCTGGCTGACGGTACGCACGCAGATCGCCCTGGGCCTCTTCTTCGTGATCGCGGCGCTTCCGAAGATCGCCGATCCGCCCGGCTTCGCGCACATGGTCTACAACTACAAGATCCTCCCCGGGCCGCTGGTGAACGCGATGGCGCTCGTGCTGCCGTGGGCGGAGCTCCTGATGGGCATCGCGCTGATCGCCGGGATCTGGCGCAAGACGGCGGCCGCGCTCGTCGGCGCCCTGCTCGTCGTCTTCATCGCGGCGATCTCTTTCAACCTCCTTCGGGGGAACGCCATCGACTGCGGCTGCTTCGACGTGACTGCGGCCAGCCTGACCCGCGAGGAACGGTTCCGGGACATGTGGATGGTGATCCTCCGGGACGTCGGGATGCTCGCCCTCGTGGCCCAGGGCCTCCTGGGGGCGGGTCGGGTCGAGGCGGAAGGGCCGGCGTCGGCCATCTGAGCCGGAGGCCGGGATGTCGCTGGCGTTCCCGGCTATGATCCGGTCCCGAGCAATCTTCGGAGAACGTCGCCGCCGTGCCGACCGCCCGTGACCTCGCCCTGCTGAAGGCGTTCGACGCCGTCCTCGCCGAGGGCCGGTTCCTCGACGAGTCGATCGGCGCCCTCCTCGACACCGCGCTTCGATTCTTCGACGCCGTCGCCGTCGCCCTCCTTCCGGCCGGCGACGCCCCGCCGATGAGCCGCGCCGGCACCTCGATCGTCTCGACGGCGGCCGAGCAGCGGCTCGCCCGCGCGCTCGAGACCTTCCTCTCGGAGGGGCGCGAAGGGCGAGTCGCCGAGTCGGGCCTCGTCTTCCTCTGCGCCCCTGTGAAGACGGGCGAGCAGGTGAGCGGCGCGTTCGGCGTGGCCCTCGCGCAGTCGGCGGGCAAGGGAATGGAGGTCGACGACGGGATACGCGAGTTCGCGCGGATCCTCGGGCGGATCCTCGAGCGCGAGCGGAGCGTGGCGACCCTCGTGAAGCGCCGCGAGGAGGCGGTCGCGCTCTTCGAGCTCGCCTCCGGCGCGCTCCACACGCTGAACGCGGACGAGGTCGTCCGCCTGACCGCGGCCTCGCTCCAGCGCCAGCTGGAGTTCGACCAGGTGCGCGCGTGGCGCTACCACCCCGAGAAGGGGGAGGTCGAGAGCATCCTCGCCCAGGGGACCTCTCCCGGCACGAACCCCGGATTCGTACCGGGCCGTCGCCTCCCGATCGGCGACGACGAGATCCTCGTCCGGGCGCTCGCCGCGCACGGCGCCGCGTTCGACGAGGACGACGCCGACGACAGCAAGGGCCCGCGGCGCAAGCGTCGCCTCGCGATCCCGATCGAGCAGGGGGAGACGGTCTTCGGCTTCCTCACGATGTCGCGGCGCGGGGCATTCGTCCTGACGACGCAGGAAATGCGCCTCGTGAAGGAGCTCGCCCGCCTCGCCGCCGGGGCGCTCGAGCGGGCGCGCCTCATCGAGGTCGAACGGCGAACGACCGAGCACGTCACGTTCGTCAACCGGGTCCACGCGGCGCTCTCCGGGATGAACGACCTCGAGACGATCCTCGCGAAGGCCATCGAAGAGGCGGGCGCCGGCCTCGGGCTCGACCTCTGCGCCATCCAGGTCCGTTCCTTCGACGGGGGAAGGCCTCCTTCGAGCGTCTGGACGCGCGAGGGCGGGGGCGCACTGCCCGCCGAGGGGGCGGTCCCGCGCGCGCTGGTCGACCGCCTCGCCGACCCGGACGCCTCCGTGCTCCTCTCCGACGTCGCGCTCGCCGCGGACGGTCCGACGCTCGTCCCGGCACCGGGCCTGGCGAAAGGGCTCCCGCGCCCGCTCGGACTCGTCGCGGTCCCTCTCGTGTCGCACGGCGAGTTCCTCGGCGTCGTGGCCGGCCTGGGCGCCGGCCGCCCGTGGGCCTTCGACCCGCCGCTCCTCCGCGCCTTCCAGGCCGTCGCCGCGGAGGTCTCCCACGCCGTCACGTCTGCCCGCCTGCTGCAGCGGGAGCGCGACTCGTACCGCTTCCTCGACCGCCTGCGCGAGGTCGGACGCGCGTTCGCGACGACCTTCGACGGTCCGCGCATCAAGCACGCCCTCTGCGAGCACGCCGTCTCGCTCCTCGCCGGAGAGAGCGCGCTCTTCTGGGACGCCGACGCCCAGACGAAGTCGCTCCGGGTCCTCGCCCAGGGCGGGAGCGACCCGAGCGCGGATGCTCCGCGCCACGTGCCGACCGAGAAGGCCGGCCACCCGGTGGTCCGCGCCTGGGGCGAAAAATCGCTGGTCCTCGTCGACGAGGCGGAGATCGGGGCGCTCTACCCGGGCGCAGCCTCGTCGCGCGGGCTACGGGCCATCGCCGCGCCGCTTCTCTTCCAGGACGAGCAGATCGGCGTCCTCACCTTCGCGTTCCGCTCGCCGGGAGGGCCGTGGCCGGCCGAGCTCGCGGGCCGGCTCTCGCTCCTCGCCGACACCGCTGCGGTCGCGCTCCACAACTCGCGGCTGATGAAGATCATCGAGCAGCAGACCGAGCGCGACGGCGCCACCGGCCTCTACAACCAGGGCGCGATCGTGAAGAGGCTGGAGTCGGAGCTCAAGCGCGCGGAGCGAAGCGGCCTGCCGCTTTCCGTCGCCCACGTGAGGATCGACGGCCTGGACGAGGCCGCGCGGCGCTTCGGGGCTTCCTACGGGGACGCTCTGCTCCCGAAGATCGCCGCCCAGCTCGTCCGCGCGACGCGGTCGGTCAACATCGTCGGCAGGGGCAAGGGCGACCGCTTCTGGATCCTGGTCTTCGACGCCGACAAGCCGACGGCGCAGCGGGCGGCCGAGGCGATCGCGAAGAACTTCGCCGCGTTCCGCGACACGCGCATGGAGGCGACGGGCCTTCGCTTCTCCCTGACCCTCGGCCTCGCCGCGTACCCGGAGGACGCCTTCGACACGGCGAGCCTCCTCTCGCGCGCCGAGGAGGCGCTCGACGACGCCGCCCGCTCGGGCCCCGGCTCGATCGCCCTTTGGGGGGCGCTCGCCGGGGCGGACGTCGCCGACCCGCTCTAGAGGTCGTGCGGGGCGCCAGGAGGGAGCCCGGGAGTCGCAGGATCGCCCGCTTCCGTGACGCGCTTCGCATTCGGGGCCTTCCGGCGGTCGTATCCTTCCCGCAGAAACGAGGACGCCATGGCCGTGACACCTGGAACCCTCCTGGGCCGCTATCGCCTCCTCGAGCGCGCCGGCGCCGGCGGAATGTCGGAAGTGTGGCGTGCCGAGGACCAGACCCTGCACCGCACCGTCGCCGTGAAGGTGATCCACGACCCGATCGCGGCCGACCCGACGTTCGCCGAGCGGTTCCTCCGCGAGGCGCGCCTCGTGGCGGGGCTCGAGCATCCGAACATCCTCGCCGTCTACGATTTCGGGACGGCGCCCCTCGAGGGGAAGGAGGTCTCGTACCTCGTCATGCCCCTCGTCTCCGGGGGCTCCCTGAAGGAGAGGATCACGGGGCCCGTCTCTCCCGTGCAGGCGGTGCCGTGGCTCGCGGCGATCGCCGCCGCGCTCGACCACGCGCACGCCAAGGGGATCCTCCACCGCGACGTGAAGCCGGGGAACGTCCTTCTCGACACCTCGGGCCGTCCGCTGCTCGCCGACTTCGGCCTCGCCCGCAGCGCCGACTCCGTGTCGGGGCTGACGGCGACCGGCACCGTCATGGGGACTCCGTCGTACATGGCGCCCGAGCAGGCGATGGGGAAGGCCCTCGACGCGCGAGCCGACCAGTACGCCCTCGCCTGCATTGCGTTCGAGATGCTGACGGGGCGCGTGCCGTTCAAGGCCGACACGCCTCTCGGCGTCCTCCACCAGCACGTCAGCGTCCCGCCGGAGCCCGTGACGTCGTACGTCGGCGGCCTTCCGCCGGGCGTGGACGACATCCTGTCGCGCGCCCTCGCGAAGGACGCGTGGCGGCGCTACGGGAGCTGCACCGAGCTCGTCGAGGCGCTCGCGGAGGTCTTCGGCCTCTCGCTCGGCGGGCCGGCGGTAGCCTCCGCTCCGCTCCGCGCCGCGCCGCCTCCTCCGCCCGGAGCCCCGACGATCCACGGCGCCCCGACCGTCCTCGAGACGGGAGGGGCGCGTGCCGCGGCGGACCTGCCGACGGTCGCGACGGCGGGAGCCGGCGTGGTGCCTTCCGCGGGGATCTCCAGCCCCGACACGGCAATGGCGGCGGCTGCCTCGATGCCGCCTCCTCCGCCCCCGGCCCCCGCGAAGGCGGGGAAGAGCCCCGCGCTCCTCGCCGCCGCGGCCGTCGCCGGCCTCGTCGTCCTCGGGGGAGGCGGCTGGCTCGCGTACTCCCGATTCGGCAGGGAGGCCGCGCCCGAGGAGAAGCCGGCGGCCCTCGCGAGCCTGGCCCCAGGGGCGGCGTCGTCCACCGAGTCCGCGCCGGCGCAGACCGTCCCGACCGGAACGGCGCCCGAGGGCTTCGGAAGCTCGGGAAGCGGAGCGTCGACGGAGACTGGCCCCGGCACTGCGCCGGAGGCCGCGAGCACTCCTCTCGCGGCGCCGGCCGAGGAGAGCGGTCCGATGGGCCAGGTCGCCGAGACGCGCCCCGGTGCCGGGGAGGCGAAGCCCGCGGAGGGCGTCGGCAAGAGCCGGCGGGGCTCCGACACGGGCGGCGTCCTCTCGGGGCTGGATTCGGGGCCGCGGGACGCCGGAGCGGTCGTCTCGGCCGACCCGTCCCTGCCTCGGCGCGAGGCGCTCGTCGACGGGGGCCAATGGTCGCTCGACACGAGGCTCGAAGGGGCCTATCGCGCCCTCGACACGACCCGCACGAAGGGGACGCTGACACAGGAGGCCCTCGCCGAGGCCGG
>CAZWRQ010000331.1:0-4863 GCA_964636395.1 uncultured Holophagales bacterium | reverse complement strand
GCGCGGAAGAGGTGCGACTTGACCGTTCCGTCGTCGACGCCGATGGCGGCGCCGATCTCGGCGACCGTCCGGTCCTCGTAGTGCTTCATCACGAAGATCGCCTTCTGCCGGGGCGACAGGGCTTCGAGCGCCTCGCCGATCCTCCGACGAATCTGCCGCGAGCGGGCCTCCCGTTCCGGCGTCGTCGCGTCGACCGGCTCGATCGCCGGCGGAAGGCGAGAGGCGCCGGTCTCGTCGGCGTCCGCGAGGTCGGTGAACGAGACGACCGGCCGGCGCCGGCGCGCGGCGTCCCGGACGGCGTTGACGGCGATCCGGTTCAGCCAGGTCTCGAACGCCGCCTCCCCCTTGAAGTCCGGGACGGCGCGCCAGGCCTTCACGAAGACGTCCTGGGTGAGGGCGTCGGCGTCCGCCGCGTTCCGGACGAGCGTGTAGACGAGCCGGAAGACCTTCCGCTGGTACGTCCGCACGAAGTGCTCGAAGGCGTCGGGCTCGCCGCCGCGCACCCGCTCGAGGAGCTCCCGCTCGCGTTCCCGGATCCCGGGTTCCTGCGCGGGCGTCCCCTCTCCCGGGAGGTCGTTCGCCACGTCCGTGCTCCTCCCTCGAGGACCTTCCTCGAACATCAGGATCCGGGCCGTCGTCGAGGCCGTCCCCATGACGGGAAGGACGCGTCCGGCGGCACGGGGGTTTACTCCGGCGAGGATAGCTCTTCACCGCCTCCAGGGCCGAAGGGCGGCCTTCAGGCGATTCCAGGAGAGGAGACGGAGCCGGAGGGCGGCGTGGACGGCCGGAGCCGCCTTCGGAACCGGATCAGGCTCCCAGTAGGCCTCGAGAAGCCGCCGTCGGTCTTCCGCCCGCGTCAGCCCCGGCCGGGACAGGTCCCGGAGCCGGGTGAAGGTCGCGAGCGGCGGCCTCCGTATCCGAGCGCGGTCGAGGTCGACGATCCAGAGTCGGGGGCCCGCCTCCCCGTCCGTGACGAGGACGTTCCCGTCGGAGAAATCGCGGAAAAAGACGCCCGAATCGTGCATCCGGCGGGCGAAGCGGGCGAGGGCGGTCAGGACCTCTTCGAAGCTGGCTCGGAGCGGAAGAGCCCCGAGGGACGGGTCGTTCCGCCGCAGGAAGAAGGCCCGCATCTCGACGGCCCCTTCGACCTTCCGGACGACGAGGACGCTCTCCCCGGGCGTCACCTCGATCCCGAGCGGCTCCGGCGTGTCGAGCCCGTGGGCGAGGAGGTGGCGGGCGATCCGGAGGGAGCGCTCGGCGCGTGTCCTGCCGTCGGGCTGGCGAAAGTCGCGCGGGATCCTCTTCACGACGACCGGGACCCGCTCGCCCCCCACGACGATGTGGCCGTCCCTCACGTCGTGCCGGGCCGGGTAGGCCGGCGTCTCCCGGCTCACCTCGATCCTGTCGGTGATCTCGCTCAAACGCACAGAGGATACGATGCCCGTGCCGGTTCACCGGACCGGACGCGGAGGTCCCGAGAATCATGGATCGAAATCACCTTCACACCTTCCAGCTCGTCGTCGAGGGGCTCGCCGACCCGAGGGAGTTCCTGATGCCGTTCGAGTCCGACGACGTCATCCAGGCGACCGACGCCTGCTCGAGGTACATCGCCCGGCAGGAGGACAACTTCCTCCCGCTCGGCGCGGACCAGGCGGTCCGCGCGAACCGCGTCCTCCTCGTGAAGCACCTCTCCGTCGGGCCGTTCGAGGAGTGATCCGGTACACTCCGCTCCCGCCTCCCGAAGGCGTCGCCCTCCGGACGGGCCCGTAGCTCAGGTGGATAGAGCAGCGGTTTCCTAAACCGCGTGTCGGGAGTTCGAGTCTCCCCGGGCCCACCATTCCCCTTCTCCGCGACGGATAGACTCCTCTTCAGATGCACGCAGGCTCCCCTCACCTCGCCGTCTTTCGCCTCGCCGACGTGGCCGAGGTCGAGACGCTCGTCGACGGAGAGCCCGCCGACATCCGGATCGAGGTCTTCGAGGACGCGGCGAACCCGGGGCAGTTCCGGTGCCGGACGTGGCGCCTCGTCGAGGTCGGGCTCCACCCCGCCGTCCCCGCCGACGAGGACGGCGGCCTCGACACGGAGTGGGAGACCCTCTTCGTTCCGTGGTGGGTCCCGGGCGGGTTCGTGACGGACGAGCCGTTCTTCGCCGCTTCGAAAGAGTCCGCCCTCGAGGCTGTCCTCGACGACCTGCGCGTCTACCTCGCCGTCACCCGGCACGCCGAGGACGGGAGCGAGCCGCCCGCGGGCTCGCCTCCGCCGGCGTCAGCCTGACCCGCCCGGTCCCTCGTCGTTCCGGACGAGCCTCAGCCCGTGCTTCGGAGTCGGCGTCGGCCGGCCGGCCGTCCCCGCCGGCCGGAGGATCCGTCTGCCGCCCGTGGGCTCCCCGAACTGGTTCACGCCCGTCTCGTCCTTGATCGCCTGAACGGCCCGCCCGCGAAGCTCCGACCAGAACCATTCCCCCTTCTTCGGCGGGCGCTCCTCCCCGGTCCACTCGAACCCAGGGGGAGGCGGACCGAAGTCCTCGGGCTTCCTCGCGAGCTGCAGCCGAAAGACGAACGGACCCTCGGGCTCGAGCGTGCCGAAGACGAGGAGCTCTCCCCCGCGACGGCAGACGGTCGCCTCGACCCTCTCGAATCCGTCCGGGAGCTCCGGCCCGCCGTCCTCGTGCTCCGTCATCGGCATCTCCTCGGCCGGATCATCGCCCGAAAGACCGATCCGCGCTCGCAGCGCGCGCGGGCTTCCGTCAGCGGCGAATCGCGGCTTCGGGTCGCCCGAGGAGGAAGCCCTGGCCGAGCGCGACGCCGAGCTCGCGGACGGCGGCGAGCTCCTCTTCGGTCTCGATCCCCTCTGCCACGGTCACGGCCCCGATCCGCTCCCCGAGCCGGACGAGCATCGCCACGATCTCGCTCTTGATCCCGTCGCGGTGGAGGCCCGAGACGAGGAACTGGGAGATCTTCAGGTAGTCGGGCCGAAGCTCGGCCAGGGCGTGGAGCGAGGCGTGCCCGGAGCCCGCGTCGTCGAGCGCGATACGAAAGCCGGCGCGGCGGAGCGCGGAGAGCCCTCCGCGGAACGCCTCGAAGTCGGCGATCGCGCCCCTCTCCGTGATCTCGAGGACGACGGACGGGCCGAGGGCGACGAGCGGATTCAGGACCTCGAGACCCCCGTGCGCGAGCTCGTTTACGACGTGGGTCTCCACGTTGACGAAGAGGAGCTCTTCGCCGGCCGGGACGAAGCGGGTCGCGGAGAGCGAGAGGCACGCCTGCTCGAGCGGAAGGACCCGTCCGTGCCGCGCCGCGTACTCGAAGAGGACCTCCGGGCTTTCGAAGCTCGACCCTTCGGGCCCGCGCGTCAGCGCCTCCCGGGCGACGACATTCATCGACGCCAGCTCGCGGATCGGCTGGAAGACCACTTCGAGCCGGCCGCCGCGGAGGAGGGCGTCGAACTCCGCCTTCTGCGCCGCCGCCCTCTCGCCCTCCCGGGTGGTGGCCACGGCGGACGCCTCGGCCAGGGCCCGCTCGACGAGCCGTTCGAGCCTCACCTGGGGGCTGTAGCGGAGCCGCGAGGCCGCGGCCGTCACCTGGAGGCGGCGATGGACGCGACCGAGGAAGCGCTCGCCCAGGAGCGCCCCGAGCGACTCCGCTACTTGCCGCGCCTTCCGGTCGAGCCGCCTCGCGGCCTCCTCCTCGCCGAGGCCGCAAGCAAGGCTGACGAACGCCACCATGGCGGTTGAGCCCGGCCGGCGCACGGCGAGCAGGTCGCCGGTCGAGAAGAGCGTACCGACGAGCCGCCGAAGCGACCGGCCCGCCTCGCGCACGACGTCGTCGAGAACCTCCCACCCATAGTGCTCCTCCAGGGCGCCGGCGGCGTCGACGTCGACGAGGAGGACCCCGAACTCCTCGTCCCCCAGGAGCCTCTCGCGGAGCGAGTCGACGACGACGGAGATGGCCGGGAGCCCGGTGAGGGCGTCGAGGAGAAGCCCGCGCGCGCGGTGCTCGGGAAGCTCCGGCCCGAACGGCTCCGGCGCCGAGACGTCACGGATGGCGAGAGCGCTCTCGACCGCCTCCAGGAGCTTCGCCCGCGTGAACGGCTTCGTGACGAAATCCGTCGCCCCCGCCTGGCGGCCCGTCACGAAGTCCCGGATCTCCGAGCGCCCCGTCAGCATCACGACCGGGATCGCGGACGTCTCCGCGAGGCTTCGGAGCGTCGCGCAGACCTCCCATCCGGAGAGGGTCGGGAGGCCGACGTCGAGGAGGACGAGGTCGGGGCGGTCGGCCACGGCCCGCTCGACTCCCTCGCTGCCGTCCGCCGCGCCCGAAGGCTCGAAGCCCGCGGCCCGGAGCTGCCCCTCGACGAGCGCCCGGAGGTCGGCGTCGTCGTCCACGACGAGGATCCTTTTTCGCGACATCGATGTGCGGGGATTCTACCGGTCGCGCCGGAACTCCGCGTCGAAGCTCGCGAGGACCTCGTCTGGCGCGGCCGGCGCCGCCTCGACGGACTGCACTCGCGCGAAACGAGGCCCTTCCCACAGCGACGACTCGAGCCGCTCGAGGGCGTGCTCCGCCCCCTCCGCGACGACGAGGACCCGCCCGTCGGGCAGGTTCGAGACGCCGCCGACGAGGCCGAGGCCGCGCGCCGTCCGGGCCGCGAAGGCCCGGTAGCCGACCCCCTGAACGCGTCCCGCGACGAGCCACCGCCGCGCGGCGCATTCGAACCCGCCGCTCAACGGCGCGCCTCCGCCGGAGCCTTCTCCCAGCCGAACTTCCCGACGAGCGGGACGTAGGCGACCTCTCCGGCGTCTTCCGTCCGCGTCCGTCCGCTCGGCAGCTTCTTGACGACGAGGAGACGCTGCCGCCCGGGCGG
>CAZWRQ010000330.1:0-4940 GCA_964636395.1 uncultured Holophagales bacterium | reverse complement strand
GGCGGCGCGCCGCCACACCTCGTTCGCGTCGGTCTACGTCACGCCCGAGGTGGACGACACGATCGAGATCGAGATCCTCGACAAGGACCTCCGGATCGACACGTTCCGCGCGGGCGGCAAGGGGGGCCAGCACGTCAACAAGACCGACTCCGCGGTCCGGCTGACCCACCTCCCGACCGGGCTCGTCGTCGCCTGCCAGAACGAGCGCTCGCAGCACAAGAACAAGGACTTCGCGATGAAGGTCCTGAAGTCGCGCCTCTACCAGCGCGCCGTCGAGGAGAAGCGGGCGGTGGAGGAGAAGCGGGCGGGCGTGAAGATGGAGATCGGCTTCGGCTCGCAGATCCGCTCCTACGTCCTCGCCCCCTACCGCCTCGCGAAGGACCACCGGACCGGCTTCGAGGTGGGGGACGTCGACCGGGTCCTCGACGGGGACCTCGACGGCTACGTGGAGGCCTGGCTCCAGATGGCCGTGAAGAAGGGGGAGAAGCACGCCCGCGAGAGGAAGAGCGCGGACGCGCTCCTCGAGGAGGAGCCGTGACCGAGGCCGCTCCCTGGATCCTCGAGATCCGGCGGCGTCTCGAGCGCGAGTGGGTGGTCCCCGACGTGGTCCGTGAGATCGCCGAGGGGACGCCCGACGCCCGTCCCGCGGCCGTCCTCGTCCCTCTCTACGTGAGGGAGAGGGAGCTCTGGACGCTCCTGACGAAGCGGAGCGAGACGGTCGAGAGCCACCGCGGGCAGATCGCGTTCCCGGGAGGGATGGAGGCGCTCGACGACGCCTCGCCGTGGGAGACGGCGATCCGGGAGACCGAGGAGGAGATCGGCCTGCCCCGGAAGGCGATCCTCCGGATCGGCGAGCTGCCGGGCGTGACGACGTTCACGGGGTTCCGGATCCGCGCGTTCGTCGGGGCGCTCCCGTACCCGTTCGACGTGCGGCACGATCCGCGCGAGGTCGACTCGGTGATCCAGGTCCCCATCCGCGCGCTGATGGGGCCGACGCTCGTCGAGGAGCGGGCCGTGACTTGGAAGGGACGGTCGATCCCGACCCCCGTCTACCACCTGAAGGGGCACGTGATTTGGGGCGCGACGGCCTTCCTCGTCTCGAGCCTCCTCGAGGCGCTCGTCGACGAGGGGCGGCCTCCGGCCTGACGGAGGGGCGGCCGCGTCAGCGCTTCGGCGCCGGGGCGGGTGGCGGCGCGGCGGCGAGGGCCGCGACGACGCGCGCGGCTGCGGCGGCCTTCCCGAGGTTCGCCTCGGCGACCGCGAGGGCGGTATCGGCCGCCTGCGCCTTCTCGAAGAGGGCCCGGGCGTCGGCCCAGCGCCCCTCGGCGTAGGCGACCGCGCCCGCCTCGTTCAGGAGCGTCGCGTCGCTCCCGGAAGAGGCGGCTGCCAGCGTGGCCCCGGCACCGGCGAGGTCGCCGGAGAGCCGCTGCGCCCGGGCCAGCGCGAGGAGCGTGTCGGCGTCGGCGGGCTCGGCCGCGAGGGCCGCCCGGAGCGGCTCCACCGCGTCGGCGGGCCGGCCGGTGGCGAGGAGAAGGACGCCCAGCCCGCGCAGGGCGGGGAGCCACGCGGGGTCCGCCCGGAGCGCCTCCCGGTACTCCCGCTCGGCTTCGGGGAGCGAGCCCTTCCTCCGGAGCGCGGCCGCGAGGCTCGCCCGGACCGGGGCGCGGTCGGGGGCCAGCGAGACGGCCGTCATCAGCGGCTCGAGGGCGGCGTCGACGTCGCCCGCCTCGAAGAGGACGGCCCCGTACTCGGAGAGGACCGCGACGTCGTTCGGGAGGGCCTGGACGGTCGCGGCGAAGACCTGCCGGGCCATCTTCGCGTCACCCTCGGCTCGAGCCTTCCGCCCGAGCGTGGTCAGGCGGTCCGCGTTGCGGGGGTTCAGCTCGACGGAGCGCCGAAGGAAGTCGAGCGCCTCGTCGAACCGCTTCTCCTCGAGGGCGACGCCGGCGAGGGCAAGCAGAGTCCCCTCGTTCCGCTCGTCGAGGCGGAGCGACTGGCGCCACATGGCGTCGGCGAGGGCCCTCTCGTTCCGGAGCGCGTACGAGTCGCCGAGCAGCCGGTAGCCCTCGCTGGAGGCGGGCTCCATCTCGACGACCCGGTTCGCGGCGGCCTGGGCGGTGAGGGCGTCGCCGCGGTTCAGCGCTTCGCGTCCGAAAGAGAGGAGGTCGGTGGCCGAAGAGCCCGCGGCGGGGAGGCCTGCCGGGCTCGGCGGGGCCGCCGCGGGGAGCGGGGCGATCGGGACGTTCTCTCCGAGGGCGCGGCGCCGGGCGAGGGCGGCCTGGTCGGAGCGGCCGGACTTCTCGTAGGCCTGCGCGAGGAGCGCCCAGGCGTCCCGGTCGAGTTTGTCGTGCGGGTAGTTGCCGAGGTCGTAGACGACCTCGGCGAACCGGCCGTCCTTCAGCTTCTCCTCCGAGGTCCGCTTCAGCTCGGCGAGGTCGGGGAGCACGGCCGGGGCGGCTCTCGCGATATCGGCCTTCACCTCCTGCCAGAGCCTCCGGAACTCGGGGGTGAAGAGCTGCTCGACGATCTCGAGGGCGGGGTCGTCGGCGAAGGCCGCCGTCAGGCTCTCCCGCGCGTCCGTCGCGTTGCCGGCGTTCAGGGCGGCGTAGGACGCCTGCATCCGGAGGCGGCCCCGCCGCTGCGGGTCGGACGCGGCGGTCGCCGCCTGGTCGAACTTCACGGCGGCCTCGCGGAACTTCCCGGCCCGCGAGGCGGCGCGCGCGTCCCTCTCGAGAGACTCGGACGCCGGCTGCGCGAGGGCGGGAAGGAGGGTGAGGAGCGCGGCGGCGGCGAGGAGGAGTCGGACGCGGGTCACGCGCCGATTCTAAAGGCTCCTACTTCCGTCGAAGCTCCAGGCGGACGTCTTCCTTCTCCTGCTCGTAGACCGAGACGATCGCCTCCGCGGGCTCGAACCCGGGCAGGCGTGCCTCGACGCGCCGCTCTCCGGCGGCGACGGTCTTCTTGAGGGGCGCGTTCCCGGCCCGTCCGACCCGATCGCCGTCGATGAAAAGGTCCGCTCCGACGGCGTCGGGGTTGACGTAGATCCAGAGCTGCCCCATCGGGGGAAAGTCGGCGCGGACGGCGACGCTCTCGCCGGGCTTCACCTCGAACGGCACGCGGAGCGGGCCGAAGCCCTCGATCTCGAACGACGCGACGTGCCGGCCGGCGGCGAGGCGGATCGGCTTCGCAGCCAGGACGCCGCCCTGGGCGCGCCCGTCGATCGCGACGTGGGCATAGACGTTCGAGGAGACGAGCGCCGTCCCGAGGGGGGCGGCCGTCGGCGCGGGAGTCGCCGTGGGGGGCGGCGGCGTCGCCGTCGGTCGTTGCGTCGGCGCGGGAGACGGAAGAGCCTCCGGAACCGGCGTCGAGATCGCGACCGGGTCGGTCTCGGGCTCCGGCGCGGGGGTCCTCTTCGCTCCGGGGCCCAGCAGCACCCAGGCGAGACCGCCGCCGACGACGACGAGGATCGCGAGCGCCCCGAGGAACACCTTGAGGGCGCTTCCGGTCTCTTCGGGATGAGGCAGCACGGGAGGCGTCGCGTTCGACCTTTCGGTGTGGAGCTGCAGGTCCGCGGCGACGGACGGGCCGCCTGCCGGCCGGAAGACCCTCTCGTCGAGCCGCGCGCTTCCGGGGCCGCGCGGGCCGTCCTCGGACGGGACCTCGGGGGCGGCCGGACGGGGAGGGGCGCCGACCGGCCCCGAGAGGACCGTCAGGACCGACTCCAGGTCCGCCTTCATCTCGGCGCAGGATGCGTACCGGTTCGTCCGGTCCTTCTGCAGCGCCTTCTCGACGATCCGGACGAGCTCCGGGGGGAGGCTCGGCGTCACGTCCGCCGGGGACGGAGGAGGCTCGTTCATGATCTTGTAGAGGACCGTCGAGATGTGGTCCCCCGTGAAGGGCCGGGTGAGGGTCAGGAACTCGTAAGCGAGGACGCCGAGGGAGAAGACGTCGGTGCGGGCGTCGACGGCCTCGCCACGGATCTGCTCCGGGGCCAGGTAGGACGCCGTTCCGAGCGTGATGCCGGTCTGCGTCAGCGTCGACTCGGAGACCATCGACTTGGCGATGCCGAAGTCCATGATCTTCACCGTCCCGTCCTCGAGGATCCGGATGTTGGACGGCTTGACGTCGCGATGCACGATGCCGGCCGTGTGGGCGTAGTGAAGCCCCTCGCAGATGTCGGCCAGGACCCGGACGCGCCAGGCGAGCGGGAGGTCGTCCCTGCGCTTGATCTTCCGGTCGAGGTCCTCGCCCGTCAGGAACTCCTGGACGATGAACGGCAGGCCGTCGTCGCTCAGCCCGAAGTCGTAGATCGTCGTGATGTTCCGGTGGTGCAGGTTCCCGGCGAACTCGGCCTCCCGGAAGAACCTCTTCCGGAGCTCGTCCTCGTCGCTCTGGCAGGTCTTGATGGCGACGGTCCGCTTGATGTACGGGTCCCGGCCCTTGTAGACGGTCCCGAAGCCGCCGACGCCGACCTTCTCGAGGATCTCGTACTTGCCGACCTTCGCGAGCATGCCCGTCCGGCGAGGGTAACATGCGCTCGCGTATATTCCTCTCCCGTGAAGGCTTCGCTCGCTTCCGCCCTCCTCGCCGCCGCGCTCGGGGCGAGCGCGTGCCGGGACGCCGCCCCGGCGCCCGCTTCGGCGGAGCCGAGGCGGCCGGGCCTTTCCACGCGTGAGGCGTACCGGCCTCCCGACGACGGCGTCCTGACGACGCAGCAGGTGGAGACGTTCCTGAAGGTCCGCGAGGCGACGGTCCGGGTTCGGGCCACGCCCGGCGGGAACGCGCCGCTGGAGGGGGAAGAGGGGATCTCCGACGCCTCGGAGGCGCGCGCCGCGGAGGTCCGGGCGGCCCGTTCGCTCTCGGTTCGCGTCGACGAGTATTTCTGGATCCGGGAGAGGGTCCTCGAGGCCGAGGCCGCGGCGATGACCGCGAAGCTGAAC
>CAZWRQ010000329.1:0-4970 GCA_964636395.1 uncultured Holophagales bacterium | reverse complement strand
GCGGACGCCCAGGTCCGCGACGAGCCTCGCGAGCGCGGCGTGGACGCCGGGGCCGGCCGCGAGGATGTTCCCGCGGCGCCTCCAGGCGCCCAGCCCGTCGAAGTCCGTCACGAGCCCGCCCGCCTCCGAGACGAGGACGGCCCCGGCCGCGGAGTCCCACGGGGAGAGGCCGAGCTCGAAGAAGCCGTCGAAGATCCCCGCCGAGACGTAGGCGAGGTCGAGGGCCGCGCTCCCGGCGCGGCGGATCGACTGCGCCTCGAGGAAGACCGCCTTGAAGACGCGAAGGTACGTGTCGATCCGCGCCTGGACCCGGAACGGGAAGCCGGTCGCGAGCGCCGCCCCCGCGAGCCCGTTCCGCTCCGTCACCCGGACGCGGCGTCCGTTGCGATACGCGCCCGCCCCCTTCTCCGCGACGAAGAGGTCGTTCTTCACCGGGTCCCAGACGACGCCGAGGACGAGCTCGCCGCCGGCCCCTCCCGCCGTGCGTCCGATCGAGACCGCCCAGTGGGGGAAGCCGCGGACGAAGTTCGCCGTGCCGTCGAGAGGGTCGACGATCCACGCCGGAGCGTCGCCGTCCCGCCCCTTCACGCCGCCTTCCTCGCCGACGAAGAGGTCTCCGGGGAACGCGCCGAGGAGAATCTCCCTCACGAGCGCCTCGCTCTCCCGGTCGGCGCGCGAGACGACGTCGTTCCGCCCCTTTTCCTCGATCTCCGACGGTTCGAGCGAGCCGAAGAAGCCGAGGAGGAGGTCGCCGGCGCGGCGGGCGGCCTCGACGGCCGCGTCCAGGGCGCGGGAGCCCTCCATCAGTGCCGGTAGACGACGCTGTCGAGGATCATCAGGAACGCGCGCTGCTGCTGCGCCTCGGTCTTGTTGATGACCGCGAGGCAGGCGCCCTGGGGGAAGAGGAGGTGCAGCTCGTCGGCGTCGTGCCCGGAGACGATGACGATCTTCTTCTCGCTGACGCCCCGCTCCTTCGCGAAGCGCGCGACGGAGCGCCCGTCCAGGACCGGCATCTCGAGGTCGACGAGGAGGAGGTCGACGCCGGGGCCCAGCTTCTCGAGCGCGGCGACCGGGTCTTGGTAGGCCTCGAAGACGACGCGGTCGCCGTAGCGCTCCGCGAAGATCGCGCGCCAGGAGGCGGCGTACGTCGGCGAGTCGTCGACGAGGACGACGCGCTTCGGCGAGCCAGGGGTGGCGGATGGCGGCATGGCGGGGGGGGTTCCGGGAGGCGTGCGCGAACCGGCCGGCGTCAGCCGGCGGCCGGCGCCGCACCGGCCCGGTAGACCTCGCGCCCTCCGACGAACGTCCTCTCGATGCGGCCCCGGAGCGTCTTCCCGGTCCAGGGCGAGTTCGCGGAGAGCGAGCGGAAAGCCGAGAACGTCGTCGTCCGCGTCGTGGAGAAGACGACGACGTCGGCCGGGGCCCCGTCCGCGAGCGTCCCGTACGGCAGGCCGAAGAGGCGCGCCGGGGCGATCGACATCGCCTCGACGAGGCGGGAGAGCGAGAGGAGTCGCGGGGCGACGAGACCGTCGAGGAGGACGGGGAGCGCCGTCTCGAGGCCCGTGACCCCGAACGGCGCCGCCGCGAACTCCATCGCCTTCTCGTCGGCATGGTGCGGGGCGTGGTCCGTCGCGACGCAGTCGATCGTCCCGTCGGCGAGAGCCGAGACGAGAGCCTGGCGGTCCGCCTCCTCGCGCAGCGGCGGGTTCATCTTGAACCGGGTGTCGTAGCCGGAGCGGGCGAGGTCCTCGTCCGTCAGCGTCAGGTGGTGAGGCGTCACCTCGCAGCTGACCGGAGCGTGCGCCGCGCGGGCGCGCCGGATCGCGGCGAGGCTGTCGCGCACGGAGACGTGAGCGACGTGGAGCCGCGCCTTCGTCAGCGCCGCCAGCTCGACGTCGCGGGCCACCATCGTCGACTCGGCGACGGCGGGCCAGCCGGGAAGGCCGAGGCGCGTCGACGCCCACCCCTCGTGCATCTGGCCGCCCCCGACGAGGTTCGGGTCCTCCTCGTGGACGACGACCGGAAGGTCGAACATCGAGGCGTACTCGAGGGCGCGCCGCATCAGGTCGGCGTTGACGACGGGCTTCCCGTCGTCGGAGATCGCGACGATCCCTTCGGCCTTCATCAGGCCGATCTCGGCGAGGGCGACGCCCTTCTGGCCCTTCGAGACGGCGCCGATCGGCAGGACACGGACGTGCGCGGTCTCGCGGATCCGCTTCTGCACGAACGACGCCGTCGGGGCGTCGTCGATCACGGGGTCCGTGTTCGGCATGCAGCAGACGGTCGTGAAGCCTCCCGCCGCGGCCGCCGCGGAGCCGGAGGCGATCGTCTCCTTCCACTCGAGCCCGGGCTCGCGGAAGTGGACGTGGAGGTCGACGAAGCCGGGGGCGACGACGAGGCCCGAAGCGTCGACCGTCTCGGCGCCGCGAGGAGGTGCGATCCGCTCGTCCACGCGCGCGACGACGCCCCCCTCGAGGAGGACGTCGAGCGTGGCGTCGAGGCCGCGCGACGGGTCGAGGACCCGTCCGCCGGTGATCAGGACGGGGGCGTCACTCATCGCCGCTCACTCCTACAGGGAGGTGTCGAGCGCGTGAATCGCGCGAGCACGGAGTGAGCGTCCGCCTTCGGCTTCCTATTCATCGCCGCTCACTCCGATCAGGAGGTACAGCACCGCCATCCTCACCGCCACGCCCGCCTCGACCTGGTCGAGGATGACGGAGCCGGGGCCGTCGGCCACGGCGGAGTCGATCTCGACGCCGCGGTTCATCGGGCCGGGGTGCATGACGATCGCGTCCTTGCGCGCGAGCTTCCGCCGCCCGGGCGTCAGGCCGAAGAGCTCGAAGTACTCGCGGTCCGACGGGAAGCCGAGCCCGCCGCCCCGCTCCTTCTGGACGCGGAGCATCATGACGACGTCGGCGCCGTCGACGGCTTCCTCGATCCGGGTCGTCACGCGCGCCCCCGTCCGCTCGATCTCGGGCGGCAGGAGCGTGCGCGGTCCCGCGAGCGTCACCTCGGCCCCCATCTTCGGGAGGAGCGCGAGGTTCGAGCGGGCGACGCGGCTGAAGCGAACGTCGCCGCAGATCGCGACGCGCAGGCCGTCGAGCTTCCCCTTCGCCTTCCGGATCGTGAAGGCGTCGAGGAGCGCCTGCGTCGGGTGCGCGTGCGTGCCGTCGCCGGCGTTGATGACCGCGCACTTCAGGTTCCGGGCGAGGAAGTGGGGCGCACCGGAGGCCTGGTGGCGGATGACGATGGCGTCGGGCGCCATCGCCTCGAGGTTTCGGCAGGTGTCGAGGAGCGTCTCCCCCTTCGAGGCGGACGAGGTGGCCGCCGCGAAGGAGATCGAGTCGGCCGTGAGGCGCCGCTCGGCGATCTCGAAGGAGAAGCGGGTCCGCGTCGAGTTCTCGTAGAAGAGGTTCGCGACGAGGCGGCCACGAAGGGTCGGGACCTTCTTGATCGTCCGCTTGTTGATCTCCGCCATCGACTCGGCCGTGTCCAGGATCATCTGGATCTCGGCCTTCGAGAGCGACTCGATGTCGAGGAGATCCTTCTTCGTGAAGGAGGCGGGGTCGGCCGGGGTCTCGGGCTTCCTGCTCACCGTTTCCCGCGGGGCCGCGCCTTCGGGGCGGCCTTCGGGACGGGCTTGCCCGCCCGCGCCGGGGCCTTCTTCGCCGGCGTCTTCCTCGCCCCCTTCGGCGCCGCCTTGCCCTTTCGCGCCGCCGCGGGCTCCGCATGGCGGTCGAGCAGCCAGACGTCGTCCTCGCCGTCGGTCTCCTTGAACGTGACCGACACGACCTCCGTGGCGGAGGTCGAGATCTTCTTGCCGACGAGCTGCGCCTCGATCGGGAGCTCCCGCCGGCCCCGGTCGACGAGGACCGCGAGGAGGATCCGGCGCGGACGGCCGAAGTCGAGGATCGCGTCGATCGCGGCGCGGACCGTCCGCCCCGTGTAGAGGACGTCGTCGCAGAGGACGATCGTCTTCGTCTCCACCGGGAAGGAGATGTCCGTCCGCTTGAGGACGGGCGAGGACGCCACGGTCGTCAGGTCGTCGCGGTAGAGCGTGATGTCGAGGAGGCCCACGGGAACGCGGACACCCTCGGCCTTCTCGACCTCGAACGCGAGCCGGCGCGCGAGCGGTACGCCGCGCGTCCGGATGCCGACGAGGGCGAAACCGTCGACGCCGCCCGCGGCCTCGACGACCTCGCGCGCCATTCGCGCGACGGCGCGGGCCATCGCCGCGGGATCCATCAGCCGGAGCTTGCGGTAGGTGCCGTTCGCTTCGCCCATCGCTCGAACCGGCGGGACAGTACACGGGCCGAGCCGCCCCGTCAACGAATGCCGGGGTTCATCCGTCACGGCGCTCAGCTCCGGACGGCGCAGGAGGCGACAATCCCGGCGTGAACGTCTCGGACTTCGATTTCGACCTCCCGCCGGAGGCGATCGCCCAGCGTCCCGCCCCGCGCGGCACGTCGCGCCTCATGACGCTCGATCGCGCCACGGGCGCGACCGACCACCGGAGCGTCGCGGACCTGCCGGAGCTCCTCCGCCCCGGCGACCTCCTCGTCGTGAACGACACGCGCGTCGTCCCGGCCCGCCTCTTCGGCCTCGACGAGACGGGGCGACGGACGGAGTTCCTCCTCGTC
This sequence comes from uncultured Holophagales bacterium, assembly GCA_964636395.1. Classification (GTDB taxonomy): domain Bacteria; phylum Acidobacteriota; class Thermoanaerobaculia; order UBA5066; family UBA5066; genus UBA5066. The sequence continues at coordinate 330 of CAZWRQ010000329.1, read as the reverse complement.
GAGAGGACCGGGGACTCCTCCGCGTGGGACTGCCTCGCGAAGCCGGGACGGCGCGCGAAGCCGGGCCGGCGCTTCGACTTCGGCGCCGGCCTCGTCGGGACCGTCGTCTCGAAGGAGGAGTCGGGCCACTACCGCGTCGCCTTCTCCGGGACGCCGCTCGCCGAGGCGCTCCCGCTCGTGGGGACGACGCCGCTCCCCCCCTACATCCACCGCGACGGAGGCGTGGCCGACGCACGCGACGCCGTCGAGTACCAGACCGTCTACGCGCGCGAGCCCGGCGCGATCGCCGCCCCGACGGCCGGGCTCCACCTGACGCCCGCGCTCCTCGAC
>CAZWRQ010000328.1:0-4982 GCA_964636395.1 uncultured Holophagales bacterium | reverse complement strand
GCTCGACGAGGCGCTTCGCCTTCTCGATGACCATCTCGGCCACCTGGACGTGGCGCGTGGCCGGCTCGTCGAACGTCGAGCTGATGACCTCGCCCTTCACCGACCGCTGCATGTCGGTGACCTCCTCGGGTCGCTCGTCGATCAGGAGGACGATGAGCGTCACCTCGGGGTGGTTCGTCGTGATCGAGTTCGCCAGCGCCTGCAGGAGCATCGTCTTGCCGGTCCGCGGGGGGGCGACGATGAGGCCGCGCTGCCCCTTGCCGACCGGGGCGATCAGGTCGAGGACGCGCGAGGACATGTTCGGCGTCTCGAGCCGGATCCGCTCCTGCGGGTAGAGCGGCGTCAGGTTGTCGAAGAGGATCTTCTCGCGCGCGACGTCGGGGTGCTCGAAGTTGACCGCCTCGACCTTGATGAGGGCGAAGTAGCGCTCCCCCTCCTTCGGCGGGCGGATCTGCCCCGAGATCGTGTCGCCCGTCCGGAGGCCGAACTTCCGGATCTGGGAGGGCGAGACGTAGATGTCGTCGGGCCCGGCGAGGTAGTTGTACTCGGGGGCGCGCAGGAAGCCGAAGCCGTCCGGCAGCACCTCGAGGACCCCTTCCGAGAAGATGAGGCCCGCACGCTCCGTCTGAGCCTGCAGGACCTTGAAGATCAGCTCCTGCTTCCGGAGCGCCGCGGCCCCTTCGACCTCCAGCTCCTGCGCGATCTTCAGGAGCTGCGGCATCGGAGTGTTGTGCAGCGTCCGGATGTCGAGCATCGGCGCGTCCTCGAGGTCGGGCGCGGCCGGCTCCTCGACGTCGTTCGGGAGGTCGTTCGGGTCGATCGTCGGGCTGACGTAGTCGGTTCCGGGGACCTTGCGGCGGGGCATCAGGACTCCTTCTGTGTCGGACCCTGCGGCGCCGCGGGCACGGCGCCCTCACGGGTCCTTCCGGTGAGCCGGTCCTTGAGAAGACGGCCGAGGGTGGGCAGATTTTCGCCTGTTTCGGACGAAACGGGCAGGAGGGGGCGTTCGGAATCTTCCAGCTCGGCGGCGAGGGCCCGGAGGTGCCGGACCCTCTGCGACGGCTTCACGGCGTCCCACTTCGTCACGGCCACGACGGTCGCGACCCCGGCGTGCCGGAGGAAGAGGGCCATCGACACGTCCGACGCCTGGGGAGGGAGCCGGCCGTCGACGAGGAGGAGGGCGAGGTCGGGCGCCCTCTCTCCCGTAAGGAGCTCCTCGATGAGCCCCGAGAAACGCTCGCGCGAGGCGCGCGCGGTCTTCGCCCAGCCGTAGCCGGGGCAGTCGACGACGTGGAAAGCGTCGTCGACCCGGTACCAGTGGAGCGCCTGCGTCCGACCGGGGGTCTGCGAGACGCGGGCCACCTTCGTCGCGAGGAGGGCGTTCAGGAGGCTCGACTTCCCGACGTTCGACCGGCCGAGGACGGCGACGGCCGGGATCGGCAGGCCGCGCGGCCGCTCGCCGGCGCTGTGGGCCGGGAGCTCGAGGCGGACCGACTTCCCGAGCGGACTCCTCACGGAGACCGCCCGCGCGGCCTTGGGCGTGCGGGAGACGGGGTTCTCTTTCCGGGTCATAGACGAAGCTGAAGGAAACGTGCGCCGGTCCGGCCGGCCCCCGCGCGGGAGCCGGCCGGCGGATCAGTGAGCCAGGGTGGAGGGGGGCGTCGTCCCCGCCTCTGCCGGGACCGGCTTCGGCGGGACGGCGACCGGGGAGCCTTCGAGGGCGAGGCGGACCACCTCGTCGACGTCGTCGACGAGGTGCGTCTCGAGGACGTTCCGGATCTCCTCCGGGAGGTCGTCGAGGTCTTTCTCGTTCTCGCGCGGGAGGACGATCGTCGTGATCCCCGCGCGGTAGGCGGCGAGGAGCTTCTCCTTGATGCCGCCCACGGGGAGGACCTTCCCACGGAGGGTGATCTCGCCGGTCATGGCGAGGTCCTTGCGGCAGGCGATGTTCGTGACGGCGGAGAGGATCGAGGTCGCCATCGTGATCCCGGCCGAGGGGCCGTCCTTCGGGATCGCCCCCTCCGGGATGTGGACGTGGATGTCCTTCTTCTCGTAGAAGTCGGCGTCGGCCCCGTACATCTCGGCGCGGCTCCGCACGTAGGAGAGGGCCGCGCGGGCCGACTCCTGCATCACGTCGCCGAGCTGGCCCGTCAGGACGAGGTTCCCCTTGCCGCGCATGAGCGTCGTCTCGATGTGGAGGACGTCGCCGCCGGCCTCGGTCCAGGCGAGCCCGGTGGAAAGGCCGACCTCGGCCTTCTCTCCCTTCTTCGCGGGGCGGTGCTTCGGCTTGCCGAGGAAGTCGGGGAGGTTCTCCGCCGTGACGGTGATCCCCGCCTTCGCCGCTCCCGAGTCGTCCGCGACGACCTTCCGCGCGATCTTCCGGCAGACCGAGGCGATCTCGCGCTCGAGGTTCCGCACCCCCGCCTCGCGGGTGTACTTCTCGATGAGGCCGTAGAGGCCGGAGTCGTCGAACCGGGCCTGCTCGGGAGAGAGGCCGTTCTCCTTGACCTGCTTCGGGACGAGGAACTGCCTCGCGATCGCGAGCTTCTCGTTCGGCGTGTAGCCCGAGAGGCTGATGATCTCCATCCGGTCCTTCAGGGCGGGCGGGATCGGGTGGATCACGTTCGCCGTCGCGATGAACATGACCTTCGAGAGGTCGTACTCGACGTCGAGGTAGTGGTCGACGAACGCGTGGTTCTGCTCGGGGTCGAGGACCTCGAGGAGCGCCGCGGAGGGGTCGCCGCGGAAGTCCATCGACATCTTGTCGACCTCGTCGAGGAGGAAGACGGGGTTGACCGTCCCCGCCTTCTTCATCAGCTGGATGATCTGGCCGGGGAAGGCGCCGATGTAGGTCCGGCGGTGGCCGCGGACCTCGGCCTCGTCGCGGACGCCGCCGAGGGAGAGCCGCACGAACTTGCGGTTCAGCGAGCGGGCGATCGACTTCGCGAGCGAGGTCTTGCCGACGCCGGGAGGGCCGGCGAAGCAGAGGATCGACCCCTTCGTCTCGGTGACGAGCTGGCGGACCGCGAGGAACTCGAGGATCCGCTCCTTCACCTTGTCGAGCCCGTAGTGGTCCTCGTTCAGGACCTTCTCGGCGTTCTTGATGTCCTTCGACTCGCGCGAGGCCTTCTTCCAGGGCACGTTCGCGAGCCAGTCGATGTAGTTGCGCGAGACCGTCGCCTCGGCCGAGACGTTCGGCATCGCCTCGAGCCGCTTCAGCTCGGCGAGCGCCCTCTCCTTGACGTCCTTCGGCATCCCCGCGGCGTCGATCTTCTGCCGCAGCTCCTCCAGCTCGTCGGAGCGGTCGTCCTTCCGCCCGAGCTCCTGGTGGATCGCCTTGATCTTCTCGTTGAGGTAGTACTCCTTCTGGGCCCGCTCCATCTGCTTCTTGACCTTGTTGTTGATGCGCCGGTCGATGTTGATCTTCTCGATCTCGATCTCCAGCAGGTCCTGAAGCTTCTGAAGCCGTTCCAGGGGGTTCACCGTCTCGAGGAGCCCCTGCTTCTCGGGCGTCGGGATCGACGCCGGCAGGTGCCCCGCGAGCATGTCTGCGAAGACGTCGGGGTCGTCGAGCGTGAGCGACGCGAGGAGCCCCTCGTAGGCGAGCTGGTGCGAGAGCTTCGCGTACTGCTCGAAGACGCCGAGAACCTTCTGCATGTACGGACCGAGCTCGGCCGCGCCGCCCGGGAGCGGCCTCGCCTCCGCCGCGGCGACCTCGACCTCCTTGTGCCCGCCCGTCGTCGCGAAGGAGCGGATGGCGCCGCGCGTCACGCCCTCGACCATCACCTTGATGTGGCCGTTCGGGAGCTTGAGCGACTGGACGACCGTCGCCACGACGCCGACGTCGTGGATGTCGCCCGCGGCGGGCTCGTCGATCTTCGGGTCGCGCTGGGCGGCGAGGAAGATCTGCTTGTCGGACGTCAGCAGCGCCGCCTCGAGCGCCGCGATCGACGAGGCGCGGCCGACGACGAAGGGGGCCATCATCCGGGGGAAGACGACCATGTCCCGGAGGGGCACGAGCGGCAGCGTCCGCGTCGCGGACCTTTGGGGCACTGTCGCGGGGTTCGTCATGCGGTCACCTTCGTGGCTGGGGGCTTCGGCCTCGCGCGCGGGGCGCGGGGCCGCTCGCCCGTCCGGGGACGGCCGTCAACCGACCTTCCGGAGCGACAGGATCGGCGCGGCGCGCCGCTGGACGACGTCCTTCGTGATGACGCACTCCTCGATCTCCTCCTCGGAGGGGACGCGGTACATCACGTCGAGCATGAGCTCCTCGAGGATCACCTTGAGGCCGCGCGCGCCGAGCGTGCGCTTCATCGCCTCGTCGGCGACCTCCTCCACGGCGTCGTCGGTGAAGCGCAGGCCGACGTTCTCGAACTCGAGAAGTGTCTGATACTGCTTCAGCAGGGAGTTCTTCGGCTCCCGGAGGATGGAGACGAGGGCCGCCTTGTCGAGGTCGTGGAGAGTCGCCGTCACCGGGACGCGGCCGATGAACTCCGGGATCATCCCGAACTTGATCAGGTCCTCCGGGTGGACCTTCTCGAGCGTGGCCCCCGAGCGCTTCTGCTTCTTCGACTCGATCTTCGCGCCGAAGCCCATCTGCTTCTCGGTCAGCCGGCGGGCGATGAGGTCCTCGAGCCCGACGAACGCCCCCCCGCAGATGAAGAGGATGTTCGTCGTGTCGATCTGGATGAACTCCTGGTGCGGGTGCTTGCGGCCGCCCTGGGGCGGGACGTTCGTGACCGTCCCCTCGAGGATCTTCAGGAGGGCCTGCTGGACTCCCTCGCCGGAGACGTCGCGCGTGATCGACGGGTTCTCCCCCTTGCGGGCGATCTTGTCGATCTCGTCGATGTAGACGATGCCGCGCTCGGTCTTGTCCTTGTCCTGCCCCGCCGCCTGGTAGAGCTTCAGGATGATGTTCTCGACGTCCTCGCCGACGTAGCCCGCCTCGGTCAGCGTCGTCGCGTCGGCGATCGTGAACGGCA
>CAZWRQ010000327.1:0-5011 GCA_964636395.1 uncultured Holophagales bacterium | reverse complement strand
GGCTTGGGCTGTGCGGGGGTGAACGAGAAGTCGGGCGTGGGGGGCGAGGTCGGCGACGGCGTGCCGCCGGCGGGATTGATCTCCCACATCCCGCGGCCCCACGTCGCCGCGCGGAGGCGGCGCCCGTCGGGCGAGAAGAGGAGGTAGGAGACCCACGTCGCGGGGAAGTCGTCACCGAACCGGCTCCACGACTGGCCCTTGTTCGTCGAGCGGAAGATCCCGTACTTCGTCCCCGCGAACATCAGGTTCGGGTCGGTCGGGGAGAAGACGAGGCTGTCGACCGGTGCGAAGAACGTGAACGAGCCGCCGGCGTAGGTGATCGGGACGCCGATCCCCGAGCTCGCCGGGCTGGCGGTCTGCTGCTGCTGGTTCAGGCCGGCGATCCGCCAGATGACGTGCCGGCCCTGCCCCGCGACGATCTCCGTCGCGCTCTCGAGCCCGACGTAGACGGCGTTCGGGTCGGCGGGGTCCCACGCGATCGCGTTCACCTGGCTCCCGATGTTGACGAGCGATCCGGTCTGGAAGCCGTTCAGGGTGTAGACGACGTAGCCGGCGGCCGTTCCGAAGGCGACGCGGTTCCGGTCCGTCGGGCGGATCGAGATGGAAGAGCAGCTCGCCCAGCTCTTCTGCACGTTCGGGCAGGGCTGCGCGGAAACTCCGTCGGAGCAGAAATACTCGGCGAAGACCGGCTGCCAGTCGGACGGGGTCGCGGCGCCGTTGGAGGTTCGGTAGATCCGGTCGGTCATCGTGTAGAGAACCCGCGGGTCGACGGGATCGATCGCGAGCCGGGAGCGGAACGACGTGACCGGCGGGACCGTGCACTGCTCCTCGGTCTGGGCGTCGGCGGGACAGGTCGTCAGCCGGAACGACTCCTCGCTCTCGCCGCCGTCGTCGGCGCGGGAGGTGTAGCCGTTGAAGTTCGTCGCGTAGACGATGCTCGGGTTCTGGGGGTTCACGGCGCAGTCGTATCCGTCGCCGTAGAAGACCCGCTTCCAGGCGGTCGTGCTGTCGCCGGAGAGGCGCATGGTGCCGTTGTCCTGCGTCCCGGCGTAGAGGCGGTACGGGTCGGTCGGGTGCTGGGCGAGGGAGGAGAACATCCGCGCGACGACGCCGTCGTTCTTCCAGATGAAGGAGCGCCCGCCGTTCGTCGACCGGAAGAGACCGCCGTCGGTCCCCATCCAGAAGCTCGAGCGGCCCGGCTCGAACGCGATGACGTTCACGTCCGCGTGGCAGAACTGCGGGTGGCGCTCGGGGAGGGTCCACTGAGAGATCTGCGTCCAGGAGAGGCCGCCGTCCTCCGACCTCCAGGTGTCGAGGCCGCCGGCGATGAGCCGGTCGGGGTTCGTCGGGTCGACGGCGAGGCCGAGGAAGGTCCATCCCTGGGTGCCGGCAATGAGGGGATAACCCTGCCCGGCGGGCGGCCCGAGGGCAGTCCCCCAGTTCTGCCCGCCGTTGTCGCTCCGGAAGACGCCGACCTGCGAGTAGCCGCGCTGGGAGTCGTAGCCGGCGACGAGCCAGTAGATCCGGCTCGGGTTCGAGGGAGAGATCGCGACGAGAGAGCGGATCGGAATGCCGTTGAAGCCGACCTGCTGGGCGATGTCCTCGAAGGCGACCTGCCAGGTGTCGCCGCCGTCCGTCGAGAAGGCGAGGCCGCCCCAGAGGCCGGCCCAGAGGACGTTCGGGTTTGCCGGGCTGCGGGCGATGTTCACGCCCTGCCGGCGCCACTCGAGCCCCTCGCCCGTCGCGGGGAGACGGTTCACCCAGGTCCGGCCGCCGTCGGTCGACCGGAAGATCCCGTTCGCCGTGCCGAGGACGACGTCCTCCGGGTTCGACGGGTGGACGTCGAGGTCGTAGGAATAGAGCGAGGGGATGACGTCGAACGCGCCTCCGCTCACGGAGGTCGTGTTGAAGCTCCAGGTCGACCCGCCGTCGTTCGACCGGAGCGTCCCGAGGCCGATGACCTGCGAGCCGCTCAGAGGAGACTGCTCGCCGGTCGCGGCGTAGACGATGCTCGGGTTCGACGGAGCGACTGCGACGGCGCCGAACGTCAGGAGCGGCAGGTCGTCCGTGAGGTTGACCGGGTTCGTGTAGTCGCTGCCGGGCCCGCCCTGCCGCGTCAGGAGCCAGATCCCTCCGTTCGCGGTCGCGACGTAGAGCTTCGACCCGTCGCGCGTGAAGGCGTAGTCGCGAACGCGCCCGGCATCCGTCGTCGGCCCGAGCGACTTCCACCCGGCCGCCGCGAGCGTCGCGTTCAACGGCTGGGGCCTTCCGTCCGGCGTCCGGAGGCGGAGCCTCTCCTGGTAGAGCTCGTTGGCCACCGAGCGAAGGATCGGGGCGGCGGGGATCTCCGCGCGTTCGAGCCGCTCCCACTCGCGCCGCGCCTCCCAGTAGCGGCGTCCCTCGTGGGTCGCCTCCTTCTCGTGCGCCCGCTCGGTCCGTGCGCCGAGGAGGACGAGGTTCGGGAGGTTCCGCTTCCCGGAGAACGGGATCGGGCCGTCGAGGGCGGGCGGCGCCGTCGGGACGGACGCCGCGGCCGACGCCGCGGCGAGGAGCAGGACGCCGGACAGGAACGCAAAGGGGCGAGGACGCAGCATGGAGACCTCCCGCATCGGGGTCGAATCGTGGCGACCCCGTTCCGATCGAACGCTTCAGGTTTTGCGGGATCCTAGCCGAGGCGGAGCGGGGAGAGGAGCCCTGTCCGCGCGGTCCCATGACGGGGATCACCCTTCCGGCGGGCGTCGCCCCCCGAGCGGATGTCGGCGCCGGCCCGGGGTCAGGCGCCGGGAACGACCTCCGGCTCCCCGCGGTGAAGCTCGTCCCACGTACCCCGTCTCCGGATGACGCGGACCGTGTCGCCGTCGACGATGACCTCCGCGGGGAGCGGCCGGGCGTTGTATTCGCTCGCCATGACGAAGCCATACGCGCCGGCGTCCAGGAAGGCGACGAGGTCGCCCGCTTCGGGCCTCGGGAGGAGGCGCCCCTCCGCGAGGATGTCGCCCGTCTCGCAGACGTCGCCGGCCACGTCGAGGAGCATCGGAGGGCCGTCGCGGCCGACGATCCTCACGCGATGCGCAGCCCCGTAGAGCGCCGGCCGCATCAACGTGTTGAAGCCGGCGTCGACGTTGACGAAGGTCTTCACCGGCGTGGTCTTCACGGAGTTGACGCGCGCGACCATCAGCCCCGCTTGCGCGACGAGGAAGCGCCCCGGCTCGATCCAGAGCTCGGGCTCGTATCCGAGGAGCGCGACCTCCTCGTCCCAGATCGGCTTCAGGGCGCGCGCGAGGTCCTCGGGCGTCATGACGGCCTGCCCGTCGGCGAAAGGGATGCCGAGGCCGCCGCCGAGGTCGACGAAGGAGAGCGTCAGGCCGAGCTCCTCCTTCAGCTCGCGCACGAACGCGAGCATCCGGCGGGCGGTCTTCTCGTAGCCCGCGGTCTCGGTGATCTGCGAGCCGATGTGACAGTGCACGCCGGTGATCGCGAGGGCGGGGAGCGCGCGGGCCCGCTCGTACGCGGCGCGGGCGTGGCCGCCGTCGAGGTGGACGCCGAACTTCGACTCCGGGATTCCGGTGTTGATCTGGTGGAGCGTGTCGGGGTCGACGCCCGGGTTTATCCGGAAGGAGATCCGCGCGGTCGTCCCGAGCCGCAGCGCGGCGGCGGAGACCTGCGCGAGCTCGTCGAGGTTGTCGACGTTGAGAAGGACGTCGTGACGGAGCGCGAAGTCGATCTCCGAGGGGCCCTTGGAGGACGAGGTGAAGAGGACGTCTCGCCCGGCGGCGCCGGCGCGCAGCGCCGCGCGGACCTCCCCTTCGGAGACGACCTCCGGAGCGAGCCCCTCGGCGAGGACCCGCCTCACGATCTCGACGTTCGTGTTCGCCTTGAGCGCGTAGCGGAGCCCGAGCCGCGGAAACCTCGGCCCGAACGCCTCGCGCAGCGCGCTCGCCTTCTCGCGGATCGTCTCGGCGTCGTAGACGTAGAGCGGCGTTCCGTGGTCGGCGGCGAGGCGGTTGAGGGCGGCGACGGCCTCGGGGTGGGCGGCTTCTCCCGCGCGGTCGCGGAGGAGGCCTTCGCGAAGCGTCATCGGGGGCCTCCCGGAACGGCGGCGGGGTCACTCGCGAGGCGCGGCAGGGCGGCCGGAAGGGCGAGGGGGGCGTTCTCTCTCATCGGGCCGCGCGATTCTGCGGCGCTCCGTCTCCGCGGTCCAGCCGCCGCGACCTAGAATCGCCGGGTGAGAACACGCCGCAGCCTGCTCTCCGAGGCCGCCCTCGCGTCGGCCTTCCTGGCGTTCCCCCGCTCCGCCCGCGCGGCAGCCCCGCCGGTCGCGCCTCCTCCCCTGCGCCCGAAGGCGCTCGCGCCGGGCGCACGGGTCGCGCTCGTCTCGCCGGCGAGCCCCGGGGCGGAGGCGGAGTCCGCGGTGATCGCCGAGGAGGTCGTCGCCTCGCTCGGCCTCGTCCCGAAGAGGATGCCGGCGGCCGCCCGGCAGACGATGTACCTCGCCGGGACGGACGAGGAGCGCGCCGCCGACCTGAACGCCGCGTTCCGCGACCCGTCGATCGACGCGGTCTGGTGCATCCGGGGCGGCTACGGCTCCGGACGCCTCCTCCCGCTGCTCGACTGGGAGGCGATTCGCAGGAACCCGAAGCCGCTCCTCGGCTTCAGCGACATCACCGCGCTCCTGAACGGCTTCTACGCGAAGACGGGGCTCGTCACGTTCCATGCGCCGACCTGCTCGGAGAACCTCTCCGACTACACGCTCGCCGAGCTGAAGCGTGTCGTCTTCACGCCCGAGGCGGCGGGCGTCGTCGCCGCCGCCCCGCCCCTCGAGCCGAAGGAGGGATTCGTCGACCGGGAGGACCGGCTGCGCCGGATCGTCCCGGGCACGGGCCGGGGCCGCCTCGTCGGCGGGAACATCAGCGTCTTCTCGATGCTCGTCGGGACGCCCTGGGAGCCGCCGCTCGCCGGCTCGATCCTCTTCCTCGAGGAGGTGGGGGAGGAACCGTACCGGATCGATCGC
>CAZWRQ010000326.1:0-5022 GCA_964636395.1 uncultured Holophagales bacterium | reverse complement strand
GTCCCGTCCCCGCTCCCAATCCGGTCGGTCCCGTTCCATCTCGTCTCGGCATGACTCCTTCTCCTTTCAGCGGGCGCACGTCATCGCGGCGCCGCAGCGAGGGCAGCGGACCTCGACGCACGGGATTCCCCGCGCGTGAGGCACCGCGTGCCCGCAGGCCGGGCAGAGGCAGCTCCCGCCGCCTCCCCGGCCCGATCCACCCCGGAAGCGCCTGCGGCGCCCGCCGCCGCACCCGGGCATTGCGAACTCGGGTCTCTCCAGGGACCCTTCGAGATAGGCGCTCACGACTGCGTCCCTCTCCCCGGCGACGAACGGCACGACCTGCACTCCGCCCGCCTCGACGGCGGCGCGGCTCTCGCGAGAGATCGCGCCGCAGACGAGGGTCTTGACGCCGAGGGCCGCGAGCCATGCGCCCTTCCGTTCGACCGGCCCCGGCGGGAGGACCTCGCCGCCGCTCGCGACGGGGAGCCCGGTCACGACGTCGACGAGGTGGAGCTCCCGCGCCGTGTCGAAGAGCGGCGCGATCCGGCCGTGCCAGAGCGGGAAGGCGGCCTTCGTCGCTCGATTCGGGTCGTTGCGGTCCATGCCCCCGGAGGCGCAAACGCCGGGCCAGGCCTGGCTCAACCCGACCGGCGACCGAAGGTCGCTTCTGGCGAGCGGCTTACGGACGTCGTGCCCGAGAGGTCCGGCGCGGTTGAGTAGCGGCCGCGCTTCTCTGTCCGGACAGGACAGATGCGCGATCGCTACTGCCGGCCGCTCCGGGCGGGACGGACGTCGAACGCCTCCGCGACGCGCCCGCGCCGCCCTGCGGCGCCGCTCCACGGGGATCCGTCACGTCCCCCGAAGGGACCGATCGCGCGGCGGCGGGCCGGAACGGTCAGTACTGCGACCCGAGGATCGCGTAGAACCACTCGAGGATCCGGTAGCCGAGCCCGCGGTCCTTCCACTCCTCGAGCGTGATCCGGTGCGAGCTCGAAAGGTCGTGCTCGAACATCTCGACCATCGACCGTGCGAACTCCCGGTCGAAGACGTGGACGTTCGACTCGTAGTTCCAGGTGAAGGAGCGGGCCGTCACGTTCGTCGAGCCGACGCTCCCCCAGAGGCCGTCGATGACGAGCGTCTTGGCGTGGAGCTTCGCCTTCTGGTACTCCCAGATCTCGACCCCCGCCTCGAGGAGGCGGCTGTAGTCGTTCCTCCCGGCGTAGCGGACGATCACGTGGTCGGTGTGCGGCCCTTGCAGGAGGAGCCGGACGCGGACCCCGCGTTTCACCGCGTCGACCAGAGCGCGGCGGGCGGTCCGGTCGAGAACGAAGTAGGCGCTCGTCAGGTCGATGCTCTTCGTCGCGGAGCCGACCGCGACGAGGAACGAGAGGCGGGCCGGGTTCGAGTCGAAGCCCGGCGTCGAGTCCATCACCTGGCAGACGGCCTCGCCCGCGTGGCCGTTCGCCGGGTAGAGCGCCCGCCCGGTGAGGAGCTCGTCCGTCGCCTCCAGCCAGGCGCGTCCGAACGCCGCCTGGAGCTGCCGCGCCACGGGCCCTTCCACGCGGACGACGGTCTCTCGCCAGCGGCCGGGCCCGTCGGCGTCACCCATCCACTCGTCGGCGATGCAGACGCCGCCGACGAAGCCCACGCGCCCGTCGACGACCAGGACCTTCCGGTGGGTCCGGAGGTGGACCTTCCGGAGCGTCTTCACCGAAAGCGGGCGGAAGAAGACGACTGAGGCTCCGGCCTCCTCGAGGAGCCGCTCGTTCTCCTCGCCGAACCCGGCCGAGCCGATCGCGTCGAGGAGGAGGCGGACCGAGACGCCGGCCCGCGCACGCTCCGCGAGGGCCGCCGCCATCTCGCGCGCGATCTTTCCGTCGCGGTAGATGTACGACTCGAAGTGGATGCTCGACCGGGCCGAAGCGATCGCCTCGAGCATCGCCGGGAAGATCTCGTCGCCGTTCTCGAGGAGGCGGGCCGAGTTGCCCGGCACCGGCTCGTTGCCCGAGGCGATCGTGAAGGCGGCCAGGGGATCGGCCCGCGGAGACGTGAGCGTCGGGCGGTAGCGCAGCCGCAGCGAGCTCGTGCAGCCGGCGAGGAGCAGGAAGGCGATCGCGACGGAAAGGGCCGGTCGGAGAGCTCGGGTCCGCACTCGACCCACGAGGATACGCGCTCCGGCGCTCGCGCGCCGGAAGACATCCCCGCCGCCCGTCCCGTGCCGATAATCGTGGCATGACGCCGCCTCCCGTCTACCTCGACTACAACGCCACGACGCCGGTCGACCCGGAGGTCGCCGAGGCGATGCTCCCCTTCCTCACGCAGCGGTTCGGGAACCCCTCGAGCGGCCACCCTTATGGCGCCGAGGCGCGGGCGGCCGTCGAGGCGGCGCGGCGACAGGTCGCTTCGCTGCTCGGGGCACGGCCCGAGGAGATCGTCTTCACGAGCGGCGGGACCGAGGGAAGCAACACGGTGGTCCAGGGCATCGCGCGGCTCCTCCGGGGGAAGGGACGGCACGTCGTCACGTCGGCGATCGAGCACCCGGCCGTCCTCGAGCCGTGCGCCCTCCTCGAGGAGGACGGCTGGGCCGTCACGCGCGTCGGGGTCGACGACGATGGGCGCGTCGACCCGGCCGACGTCGCGGCGGCGATCACGGAGCAGACCGTTCTCGTCACCGTGATGCACGCGAACAACGAGGTCGGGACGCTCCAGGAGATCGCCGAGATCGCCCGGCTCGCGCACGAGCGGGGCGTCCTCGTGCATACCGATGCGGCGCAGTCGACGGGAAAGGTCCCGGTCGACGTGGTCGCGCTCGGCGTCGACTTCCTGACGATCGCCGGGCACAAGCTCTACGCCCCGAAGGGAGTCGGGGCACTCTGGATCCGCTCCGGCCTCTCGCTGCCGTCGCTCCTCCGCGGCGCCTCCCACGAAGCGGGCCGCCGAGCCGGGACGGAGAACGTCCTCGAGATCGTCGGACTCGGGAAGGCGTGCGCGGTGGCGGCCCGGCGGCTCGAGAGCGACGCGCGCCGCTTCGAGGAGCTGCGCGAGCGGCTCGCCGAGGCGCTCGCGCGCGAGGCCGCGGGCCTCCGCCGGAACAGCCCCCGCCTGCGATGCCTGCCGAACACGCTCAGCGTCTCCTTCCCGGGGATCGACGCGAGCGCCCTGCTCGCCGAGGTGGGAGAGAAGGTCGCCGCCTCGGCCGGCGCGGCCTGCCACGCCGCAGGGGTCGAGGTCTCGGCCGTCCTCCGCGCGATGCGCGTCCCGGAGGAGTACGCGATGGGGACCGTCCGCTTCTCCGTCGGCCGCGGGACGACCCCGACCATGGTCGACGAGGCGGCGCGCGTCGTCGGCGAGGCGGTCCGGCGGATGCGCCCGGAGGCCGTCGCGGCCCCCGCCGTCACGACGGGCGACGAGCCGGTGAGGCTGACCCGCTTCACCCGCGGTATGGGCTGCGCGTGCAAGCTCCGGCCCCAGGACCTCGAGCAGGTTCTCCGGTCGCTCCCGAAGGGGACCGATCCGGCCGTCCTCGTCGGCCCCGAGCGCTCCGACGACGCGGCGGTCTACCGCCTCTCGGAAAACCTCGCCCTCGTGACGACCGTCGACTTCTTCACGCCGATCGTCGACGACCCGTTCGAGTTCGGGGCCGTGAGCGCCGCGAACTCGCTGAGCGACGTCTGGGCGATGGGCGGCCGGCCCCTCTTCGCGCTGAGCGTCGTCGCCTTCCCGTCGCGCCGCCTCCCCCTCGCGGTCCTCGAGCGGATACTCGCGGGCGCGGCCGAGGTGGCGCGCGAGGCGGGGATCGAGATCCTCGGCGGGCACACCGTCGACGACACCGAGCCGAAGTTCGGCCTCGCCGTAACCGGCGTCGTCCGCCCCGACCGGGTCGTGACGAACGCCGGCGCGCGCCCCGGCGACTCCCTCGTCCTGACGAAGCCGATCGGGACCGGAATCCTCGCGACGGCGGTGAAGCGCGGCCTCGCAGGAGAGGATACGGCTCGCCGCCTCGCGACGACGATGCGGACCCTGAACCGCGCCGCCGCCGAGGCGATGGTCGAGGCCGGCGCCTCGGCCTGCACCGACGTGACCGGCTTCGGCCTCCTCGGCCACCTCCGCGAGATGGCGGCCGCCTCCGGCGTCGACGCCGAGATCGAAGCGGCGTCCGTCCCGCTCCTCCCCGACGTGCGCGAGCTCGCCGCGGCCGACGGCGTCCCCGGCGGCTCGCTCGAGAACCTCGAGCACGTCGCGCCGCACGTCGACTTCGCGCCCGGCCTCTCGCGCGTCGACCGCCTCCTCCTCGCCGACGCGCAGACCTCGGGCGGGCTCCTGATCGCGCTCCCCGGGGAGCGCAGCGAGACGCTCCTGTCGACCCTCCGCGCTCGCGGCCTCGCGGACGCGCGCCGGGTCGGTCGGATCGCGGAGGCGGGAACGGGGCGGATCCGGGTTCTCTGACCTCCGGCCGAATGCAGGAGGGCCCCCGGACGCCCCGTCGTTTCCGTCCGTTCAGGCTCTCCGGTTCCTCATCCGCTCCACCGACCGCCGGACGAGCTCCTCGAGGACGCCTGCGTCGACGTCCGCGAGACGGTTCAGGTAGAGGCACGACTTTCCCGTCCTGTGCTTCCCGAGCCGCTTCATGAGGTCGGCGTCCTTCTCGAACCCGGGCATGAGGTAGAGCGTCAGCGCCTGCTTGCGCGGCGAGAACGCGGCAATCGGCCAGTCGCCGGTCTGGCCGCTCGCGTAGGTGTACGTGTACGAGCCGAAGCCCACGATGCTCGGGCCCCACATCTTCGGCTCCTCCCCCGTGATCCGCTTCATCAGCGCGAGGACGGCCCGGGCGTCCTCGCGTCTCCCCGGGTCCGCGACCGCGTCGAGGAACGCCGCGACGCTCGCGTCGGTCTTCTTCGTCTTCGGCTCGGCCATCGTCGCCTCCCGATGGCGCCGAGACTACCCCGGCCCCGGCCGGGGTGGATCGCGGCAGAATGGCGGAACGCCGTCCGAAGGAGCTCTCATGTCTCACGCCCCCGCCGGCCTCCGCCGCCCCGAGTT
>CAZWRQ010000325.1:0-5029 GCA_964636395.1 uncultured Holophagales bacterium | reverse complement strand
GGGCAGGGGGCGTCGGGGAGGTCCGGAGCCGGCGCGCCGTCGAGGCCGAGGGCCGCGGCGATCGGCACCTGGGAGGCGAGGACGAGGGCAACGAGCTCCGGAAGAGGAAGGCCCCACTCCTCGGCCCCCCGCTTCACGTACTCGCGGTCGACCTTCGCGGCGAACGCCTTTTCCTTGAGCCTCTTCGTCACCGACTCGACCGGGACGTCGGCGATCTTCTTCGACGGACGGACGAGCGCGCAGGCCCCGACGAAGCCGGTCAGCTCGTCGGCGGCGAGGATCGCCTTCTCCATCGGCGTCTCCCGCGGGATTCCCGTGTAGAAGGCGTGGCCGCCGACCGCCCGGATGAGGTCCTCCGGCCACTCCCGCTGGCGGAGGATCTCCATCCCGCGGAAGACGTGGTCCGCCTCGGTCGGGTACTTCTCGTAGTCGAAGTCGTGGAGGAGGCCGACGAGCCCCCAGCGCTCGATCTCGGCCTCGCAGGTGACGCCGGCGGAGCGGGCGAGGGCGCGCATCGCGGCTTCGACGGCGAGCGCGTGGCGGCGGAGCGCCTGCGAAACGGTGAACTCGGTCAGGAGGGCCCAGGCGTTCTCGCGGGTCGGTGCGGTCATGGAGAGGAGTATCCCGCGTCCGGGCGGATGCCCTAAAAACAGAGTGATAAGTATGATTCGCGCAATTTCGCGACTCCTGGCCCGTCAATGCGAGATTCTTCTTGACGAATATGCCGGTGTGGCAGAGATTCCGCGCCATCCTGGAGCCGGAACCGGGGAGAAGAGGAGACGCGATGGCGACGAAGGCGGTCGAGATCCTGAAGACGTGCGACAAGGAGGGGGTGCGTTTCCTGCGCCTCCAGTTCACCGACATCCTCGGGATCATCAAGAACGTGGAGGTCCCGAGGTCCCAGTTCGAGAAGGCGCTCGACGGGGAGATCCAGTTCGACGGCTCGTCGATCGAGGGCTTCACCCGGATCGAGGAGTCGGACATGGGGCTCGTCCCCGACCTCGAGACGTTCCGGATCTTCCCCTGGTCGCACACGAACGGAAAGGTCGCCCGCCTCGTCTGCGACGTCATCACGACGGACGGGAAGCCGTTCGCCGGCTGCCCCCGTCAGACGCTGAAGCGGCAGCGGGAGAAGGCGAAGGAGCTCGGCTATTCGCTCATGACGGGGCCCGAGGCCGAGTTCTTCCTCTTCCGGAGGGACGCCTCGGGAGACCCGGTCGTCGACACCCACGACTCGGGCGGCTACTTCGACCTCACCCCCGTCGACCGCGGCGAGGACGCGCGGCGGGACATCGTCGTCGCCCTCGAGGCGATGGGCTTCGAGGTGGAGGCGGCCCACCACGAGGTGGCTCCCGGGCAGCACGAGATCGACTTCAAGTACGGCGATGCGGTCGTGACGGCGGACAACGTCACGACGTTCAAGCTCGTCGTCAAGAAGGTCGCGATGGACCACGGCCTCCACGCGACGTTCATGCCGAAGCCGATCTTCGGCGTCAACGGCTCGGGGATGCACGTCCACCAGTCGCTCATGACGGGCACCGGCGCCGGCATGAAGAACGCCTTCTTCGACGCGAAGGCGCCGTACCAGCTCTCGAAGACCGCCATGTACTACATCGGCGGCGTCCTGAAGCACGCGAAGGCGATCGCGGCGGTCACGAACCCGCTCGTGAACTCGTACAAGCGGCTCGTGCCGGGCTACGAGGCGCCCGTGAACGTCGCCTGGTCGGAGAAGAACCGCTCGCCGATGGTCCGCATCCCGGCGCGACGCGGGATGGGGACGCGCTGCGAGGTCCGGATGCCCGACCCCGCCTGCAACCCCTACCTCGCGTTCGCGGTGATGCTCGCGGCCGGCCTCGACGGCATCCGGAACAGGATCGACGCGGGCGAGCCGGTGAACGAGAACATCTTCGAGATGTCGGAGCGGGAGAAGCGGCGGCGCAGGATCGAGCAGCTCCCGGCGAACCTCTCTGAGGCCCTCGACTGCCTCGAGAAGGACGACGTCGTGAAGAACGCCCTCGGCGAGCACATCCACCAGCATTTCGTGGAGGCCAAGCGGGCCGAGTGGGCGACCTACATCTCGCGCGTCCACCCGTGGGAGGTGGACGAGTACCTGCAGGCCTACTGAGATGGTCGTGGGAAGCCCGGGCCGCCGGGTTTCCCCCGGGCCCCCTTCCGCGCGGGAAGGCCGCTCGATTCGCGAGCGGGAGACGAAGGGAAGCCCGGGCCGGAGTCCGCCGTCGACGGCGACGACGGCTCATTCGCCCGCGGGCGCTCCCGCCAAATGAGGGCTCCAGGTGCGTCGAGGACCAGGTCCCACCGGCCTGAGGCGAGGAAGCCGCCCCAGCTCCGATCGGTCCCCGGGAGGAAGACGGCGACGTGCAGAGGTTCTCCCGCTTCGGATCGGAGTACTCCGCCGAGCCGCTCCGGATGGACCGCCTGCAGGATCTTCAGCCTGCGAATCTCCTCGACGCGTCGCCGAAACGCACCGGCGGGGCGCCATTCGAGACCTTGTGCGGTGGTGGCCGACCGACGCTCGGCGAGGGCGGGAAACCACTCGGCGTCGATGTCCGAATACCAGTCCCCTCCGGGGGACAGGATGACGAACGTCGATCGTGGCGGGGTTCGTTCGCGGATCCACTGCATCGCCCGACGCGTTTCCGGAGAGACGCACTTCAGCTCCGGCGGATGGGTTGCCTCGCCAGAGGGGAGAGCCAGCGCGAGCCAGAGCCCCGCGATGGCGACGGCGAGCGGACCCGAACGTGCACCGATCCGGGCGAGCTGCGGCCAGCGGACGCAGAGGCCGACCGCGAGCGTCGCGAAGCCCTCCGCGACGAGGAGTGAGAGGGCGGCAACGGCGGGGGTCGCTCCGTGGCGCGGCGTCGTGAACGAGATTGCCGCAAGCCAGGCCGGAGCGAGCGCTTCGCCGCGAAAGAGGAGTGCCACCCCGCCGATCGTGGCGACGAGCGCCGGCGAGAGGGAGAGGTACTCCGTTCGAAGGAAGCCGAGGTCGAGGAGGTTGCGAAGGGGGGACGAGACCGAGTGCGCGCCCGTCGCGAGGGCGGCCTGGAACGGCTCGGCACCGTGCCGAACGAGGATCGTCGACAACCAGGGAGCTCCGAGGGCCGCCGCTCCGACGCCGACGAGCGTCATTGTCCGGAGTCGCCGTGCCGCCGGAGGCTTCGAAAGAAGTATTCGCAGTGCGACGGCCACTCCGGCGGTGATGCCCCATTCCGGGTGCGTCAGGCAGGCCGCCCCGAGCGCGAGGGCGGTCCCGACGATCCCGCGCCTCTCGGAACGACAGGCTCGTCCGGAGAGGAGGAGCGCCATGAGAGCGAAGAAGAACCCGGGGGAGCGGGTCAGGCCGCCGCCCATGAGGGGCCACACGTAGCTGCGTGGGAGGAGGGCGAAGACGGCCACGGCGATCCACGGCCGCGCGGTGTCGCGGCCGAGGAGGTCGCGCGCGAGCAGCGCGAAGACCGCCGCCGTCGCGATCGAGAACGCGAGCGGGACCCACCGGAGCGCCTCGATCGGATCGAGCCCCGTGGATCGCGCGAAAGCGGCTCCGAGCCAGAATCCCAGGGGGGGGTAGGCGAACGGCAGGGTCTCGCCGTTGAACACGACGCCATCGGGCAGCGGCCCTCCGCCCGACAGCATCGTGCGGAGCACGGCAAGGAAGAGGCCCCCGTCCCCGAGCGGGAATCCCTCGGCGATGACCAGAGGAAGACGAACGAGGGCGGCGACGACCGAGGCGAACCCGACCAGCGCCATCGTCCGACGCCGATCTGCCGCCGGCTCCCCGGTCTTCGGGTCCTCGCGATCCGTCTCCGCGCCGATTCGAGAATTGTGGCACGAGGGATCTCTCGCGACTGGTCCGGCGCCGTCCGTGCGACCGACGTACCTGTTCGGGTCGGTCAACCTGCGCCGTCCTCCTCGTCGTCGAGGTCGTCGAAGGCCTCCTCGACGAGCGAGAAGGGGATGCGCGCGACCACGTTGCCGCGCGCGTCGCGGAGCGCGATGGGCTCGCTTTCGTCAATGGAATCCGAGGCGAGGGCGGACGGCGCGACGTCGCGCGCGAGGGCCGGGTCGAGCCCCGTCTCCTCGGCGATCTTGCCGGCGAGGATCTCGAGGAGGCGATCGGCGGGAGGCGGGGCGGCCATGGCCCGACGATCGGGTGCGCCCCCCGAATCTGTCAACGTCCCGGCCACGGGCCGCGCAGCGGCTCTGGTACCGTCCGCGGCATGTACGGAAGCGGGTCGCCCCTCCTGGCGTTCCTCTCGTCGGTCGCGCGGCAGCTGCCCGAGCTCGCCGTGATCGTCGTCGGCTTCGTCGTCGTCCTGGGCCGGAAGCCGGCTCACCCGAAGGCCTCGAGCCTAGCGGCCGCAGGGCTCGCCGTGGCGCTCGCGACGAGCCTCGGCGGCGCGGCGTTCTATGCGGCGGCGCCGACCCTCGTCTCGCGTGCCGGCGCGCTCGGCGCGGTCTTCGCGGACGCGGGCTTCGGCTTCTCGGCGCTCGGCGCCGCCGCCCTCGGCCTCCTCGTCGCCGCCGTCGTCGCGGACCGCGCGCCTCGCTGACGGGTCCCGCCCCCGGGCGGGACCCGCCAGCCGAACCATTGGAGCGGCGAGTGCGGGTGTCGGTCCTGCTGCGGCTCGCGTCCGTCAGGGGAGGACCGGGACGTCGCGCGCGGCGATCGACGTCCCGTCGCCCGAGCGATCGTCGACCGCGATGACGTACGGGAAGACCGGGAGCTCGGCGTGGAACGCGAGCACTGCCCCCTCGGTCGAGACGCCCGAGGCGCCGACCTCGCGGAAGACGTCGTTCACCTGGAGCCAGCCGCCCGACACGAGCGTCCGCGTGAAGTGGCCGAGCTCGGTGCCGTCGCCGTCGTAGAGCCAGAAGACCGCCTCGACGGGAGCGTCGTGGGGGTTGAAGACCCCGGCGTTCACGCGGAAAGCGCCCGCGACGTCGTGCCGCGCGCCCGAGAGCCCGTGGAAGAGGGCGTCCGTACGGGCCTCGTCCCGACGGAGGACGG
>CAZWRQ010000324.1:0-5034 GCA_964636395.1 uncultured Holophagales bacterium | reverse complement strand
CAATACACGAGTGCAGACACGGCCCCACCCCGTCGCCCCCTTTCCGTTCTGACCCCAGCGATCACTTCGTCGGCAGCTCGGGGGCGTCGCGGATCGCCTTCTCGACGTCCGGCCCCTTCGCGGAGCGCGCGAGCTCGAGGAGCTCCTTGCGGTCTCGCGCCACGTCGGCGCCGGCGGCGATCAGGCCCCTCACCATCGGCAGGTCGGCTCTTCGCACCGCCGAGTGGAGGGCCGTCCATCCCATGGTGGTCCGGGCGGTGACCTTCGCCCCGGCGCCGAGGAGGAGCTCGAGGATGTCGAGCTTCCCGGCCTCGGCGGCGGCATGGAGCGCCGTGGCGTTCCCAGCCCCCTTCCGCGTGACGTCGGCTCCTCCCGCAAGGAGCGCGCGAACGACGTCGGCCCCCTGCCCCTCGGCCGCCGCGATGAGGAGCGGCCTCCCGGCATAGCCCGCGCCGTTCGGGTCCGCACCCGCGGCGAGGAGGACTCGGACGACCTCCGCGTGCCCCCGCTCGACCGCCGACTCGAGGACGCTCCCTCCCGGCTCGCCCGTCGTCGCCGGCATCCCCGCGGCGAGGAAGAGCCTCACGGCCTCGATGTCCCCATCGCGGACGACCCTGTCGAACGCGCCCGGGGTGAGCTCGAGCCCCTGCTCCTCGAGAGTGGCCTTCGCCTGCTCTTCGGAAGGAAACCCCGGATCGGTGGTCCTCGTCGGATTCGCCGCCGGCCGGAAAAGCGGCGCGTCGAATGTGGCGTCGAACGCGAACGAGAATCCCGGATCGTCGAAGACGATCCGACCCGCGAGCCGGCCGGCCGCAGCAGCGGTCGGCACGAGCTTCGCGACCTCGCGCACCTCGAGGCCCGCCGGAAGCTCGTCGTGGTGGAAGAAGACGGCCTCGGCGCCGCCGCCCGCGCCGAGGACGACCTCGACGCCGCGGAACCCGAAGGAGGGCAGCCGCCTCAGCAGCTCTTCGAGGACCTCCAGCGGCACCGGCTCCTCCGAGAGGACGAGCCGTGTCTCGTCGGCCGCCGCATTCCGTGGCCGCACGACGACGGCGTAGGCGTGGCGCAGCGGCGTCTTCGTCCCCCGGGCCTTCATCTCGCCGCTCGCCGTCCCGGTCCACGTCGCCGGCTGGGCGGCGGGCGGGGACCCGCCCCCGGACCTCGCCGCCTCCGCGATCGCCGCGGTCGTCGCCCCGAGCGCGACCAGGAGGGCGGTCGCGGCCCGCGCAGGACGTCGCCCCCTCGCCGGCGGGTGGCTCGCGTCCGCCCCCCTTCTCACTTCGCCCCCGCCGCCTTCAGCATCGCCACGACGTCGTCCTGGTCCCCCTTCCGCGCGAGCTCGAGGGGCGTCCCGCTGTATTCCGCCTTCGCGTTCGGGTTCGCCTTCAGCTCGATGAGGAGCTGAACGATGTCGGGGAAACCGCTGGCGATCGCGACATGAAGCGCCGTCTCGCCGACGTTCACCTTCGTCGGGGCCTGGTTCACCTTCGCCCCCCTCGCGACGAGCAGGCGGATCGCCTCCGGCTTCCTCCCCATCACGGCGTGCTTGAGCGGCGTGTAGCCGATGTCGTCGACGGCATTCACGTCCCCGCCCGCGGCGATGAGTACCTCGAGCGTCCCGAGATCCCCCTCGTAGGCGGGCAGGAAGATCACCGTCCGCCCGTCCGTCAGCTTCTCGTTGACCTTCGCCCCTTTCGCGATGAGGTACCGAACGATCTCCAGGTTCTGCCCGACGACCTCCTCGAGCGGGCTCTTGACGAACCAGTGGACCTCGCCCTTCGCGTTGACCCTCCGGTCCTTCTCGAGGCCGTTCACGTCGGCGCCCGCCTCGACGAGGAGCCGGACGATCTCCATGTTCTTCCGCCAGCAGGCCTTCACGAGGGGGTTCGACGTGACCGTGTCGTGCGCGATCGGGGTGTTCGCCGAGTGCCCGGCCGCGAGGAGCTCCTTTACGGCATCGACGTCCTGTCGGTCGATTGCCACGTCGAAGAGGTGCCCCGGTGACGACTCATCCTCCTGGGCCGCGCCGGGGACGGCGAGAGCGAGGGTCAGAAGAGAGAGAGCGATAACGCATGGCACGGCGCGCTTCATACGGCACCTCCGAAACGTGATGGGTTTCGACAGACCCTATCACCGGCTCGGCCGCGCGATCGCCCTCGTCCGAGCGTCCCCGCCGCCGCGCCCCGCGCGTCGCGCCTCAGGGCGCTTCGAGCGCCTCCTCGACCCGGCGGAGCGCCTCCGGCGCGGCAACGTCCTGCGGCACGAGGACGACCGGGAGGCAGCCCGGCACCTCCTCGCGGATCGCGGCCAGGACGGCCGCGTCGTCCGTCACGACGGCGTCGACGCGCGCCGAGCGGGCGAGCCGTTCGAGCGTGTCGTCGATTCCTCGGGCCGTCAGGAGGACGGAGGAGGGAGAGAGGAGCGCACGGAGCTCGTCCGCGAGCCGATCGCTCCCCGAGGAGACGAGGATGTGGCGCACCGCTCCGTCACTCCGCAACGAGGAGCGGCGCGGCGACCGGGAAGAGAGGTTTCCCGCTCCGGATCCCCTGTCCCGCGTAGACGACGACGTAGTAGTGCCCGGGGCCGCGGTCGAGCGGGATCTTCAGCTCGATCCGCCCCGCGGCATTCGCCCGGAAGTCACCCGACTCGCCCGACTGCCAGCGCGTCCCGGCCGGCGGGTAAGGTCGAAGCGTCCGCCACGGCGGCGGTAGACCGTACGACGCGCGGGCGGCGATCTCGGCGCGCGACATCGGCTTCGGGACCGGCTCGAAGGCCACCTCGATCGCCCCGACGCTCCACCCCGTCGGGAGCTTCAGCGCGAGCGGGGCCCCGCCCCCCGCCTTCACCGCGCCCGCCGGCAGCTCGGCCCACTCGAGGACGCGCCGGCTGTACTCCTCCGTCATCCGCATCTCGCCGCCGACGAGCGCGAAGCCGATTCCGACGTGCGTCCAGATCGGGTCGAGGATGGTCCGGCGGTGTCCGTCGTTCGGGGGCTTCTCCGCCATGAACTCCGCGTGCATCCGGAGGAGGAGCTCGGCCGGGCTCTCCGTGAACTCGAAGCCGGTCCGGCTCTCCGCCGCGAAGTTCTGGGCGTGGTGGTCGATCCCGCCGGCGAGCGCCCAGCGCAGGTACGGGGCCCGACCGGCGAGGTCCCAGTGGCCCGTCGTCCGGTCCCGCGCGGCCTCCTCGCAGAACTCGTCGCCCACCTTCGCCCCGAGGAGGTCGTAGGCGAGAGGAGGCGCGCCGTGCTCGGCCCGCTCGCGGTTGATCACGCGCAGAAGCTCCGCCTTCGCGGCCGGGGCCCGCTCGACGTACTCCGGCGCGAGTCCCGGCTTCACGACCCGGAGGGGGGCCGCGTTCCGCGCCCCGGCCAACGGCAGGACCGCGACGGCCAGCAACGCCGCGCCGAGGGCGACTCCCCCGACGGGCCTTGCCGCTCCCGCGCGGCGTTTCGGTT
This sequence comes from uncultured Holophagales bacterium, assembly GCA_964636395.1. Lineage (GTDB taxonomy): Bacteria > Acidobacteriota > Thermoanaerobaculia > UBA5066 > UBA5066 > UBA5066. The sequence goes on along the minus strand of CAZWRQ010000324.1, from coordinate 1,577 downwards.
CCGGACGGACCTCTTTCACCCGTAGAATGTTACGGGCACGAAGGAGTGCGGTTGCGGCGTTCCGGGAACGGACACCGCCCGGTAGGATCGTCCCCGACGGCCCGACCGTCGGGATCCTCCGCCGCGTTCGCCAAAGACCCGGCCCCGCCGCCCCGAGGGCGGCAGGAAGGAACGAGCATGTACGCCATCGAAGAGATCCACGCACGAGAGATCCTGGATTCGCGCGGCAACCCCACGATCGAGGTCGAGTGCCTCCTCGAGGGCGGCGCTTCGGGCCGCGCCGGCGTTCCGTCGGGCGCCTCGACCGGGACCCGCGAGGCGCTCGAGCTGCGCGACGGCGACCCGAAGCGCTACGGCGGCAAGGGGACGCTGAAGGCCGTCGAAAACGTCAACAAGACGATCGCCCCGGAGCTCCTCGGCTTCGACGCCCGCGACCAGGCGGGCCTCGACCGCCTCATGTGCGACCTCGACGGCACGGAGTTCAAGTCGAAGCTCGGCGCGAACGCGACGCTCGGCGTCTCGATGGCCGTCTGCCGCGCCGCGGCCGAAGGGTGCGACCTCCCGCTCTACCGCTACCTCGGCGGGACGGGCGCGGTCTCGCTCCCGGTGCCGATGATGAACGTCGTCAACGGCGGCGCCCACGCCGACAACCCGCTCGACCACCAGGAGTTCATGCTCGTTCCGGCGGGGTTCCCGTCGTTCCGCGAAGCGCTCCGCGCCGGGGCCGAGACGTTCCACGCGCTGAAGTCGATCCTGAAGAAGAAGGGGCTCGCGACGGGCGTCGGCGACGAGGGGGGCTTCGCTCCCGCGATCGGCACCGCCCGCGAGGCGCTCGACGTCATCGTCGAGGCGATCGGCAATGCGGGCTACAAAGCCGGCGAGCACATCTTCATCGCTCTCGACCCGGCCGCCTCCGAGTACTTCAAGGACGGGACGTACGTCCTCGACGGCGAAGGGAAGAAGCTCTCCCCCGCGGAGATGGTCGCGTTCTGGGAAGGGATCGTCGCGGACTATCCGATCGTCTCGATCGAGGACGGCTGCGCCGAGGGCGACAAGGCCGGCTGGAAGCTGATGACCGAGAAGCTCGGCGCGAAGATCCACCTCATCGGCGACGACCTCTTCGTCACGAACCCGAAGATCCTCGCCGAGGGGATCCGCGACGGCATCGCGAACGGCCTCCTCGTGAAGGTGAACCAGATCGGCACCATCACCGAGACGCTCGAGGCGGTTCGGATGGCGCAGGTCGCCCGCTACGTCACCGCCGTCTCGCACCGCTCGGGCGAGACCGAGGACACGACGATCGCCGACCTCGCCGTCGCGACGAACTCGATGTTCATCAAGACCGGCTCCGCGTCCCGCTCCGAGCGGCTCGCGAAGTACAACCGCCTCCTCCGCATCGAGGAGGAGCTCGCCGACGCCGGCCGCTTCCACGGCCTGGCCGTGAAGAAGTGATCGCGTGAGGAAGGCCTGAGGAGCAGCGACCAGCGTTGAGGTTCGAGCGGATCACCGGCCCGAAGAAGGGTCTCGTCTCGAGGACGGGGGGGCGGACTGCGCCGCCTCCCCGTCCCGCGCGCCGC
>CAZWRQ010000323.1:0-5050 GCA_964636395.1 uncultured Holophagales bacterium | reverse complement strand
GCGTCCCGAACCGGACGTAGGCCCAGGCGAGCGCCGCGGTGATCAGCGCCGCCGGGAGGATGAACGAGAGGCCGGCGACGGCGAGGCCGACCCACCGGCGGCGGGCCCAGCCGACGTGAATGGCGAGCTCGGTCGAGTTCGGCCCGGGGATCAGGTTCGCGGCCGAGAGGAGGTCGAGGAGCTCCGCGTCGGTCAGCCACCCGCGCCGCCTCACCACCTCGTCGCGCATCATCGCGACGTGCGCCGCCGGCCCCCCGAAGGCGGTCGTTCCCAGCCGCAGGAAGACCGCGGCGATCTCTCCCAACCCCGTCTCCGTCATCCCCGCGCAGACACTATCCCCAAATGGTGCCCCCCAAACGGTGCCAGGCGTGAAATCGTGTATTGTTCACGTTCCCCCGTAGAATCACCGGGTGGCCGGGCTCCTCGTCGTCCTCGCGCTCGTGGTCGTGAACGGGCTCTTCGCGGGGGCGGAGATCGCGGTCCTGACGCTCCGGCGGACCCGTCTCGCCGAGCTCGTCGAGGAGGAGCGGGCGGGCGCGCGGGCCCTCGCGGCTCTCCGGGCGAACCCCGAGGGGTTCCTCGCGACGGTCCAGATCGGGATCACGGTCGTCGGTGCGGCCGCCGCGGCCTTCGGCGGGGCGACGATCTCCTCTCCGCTCGCCGCGGCGCTCGAAGCGGCCGGGGCGCCGAAGGAGGTTGCGGACGACGTCGCCCTCGCCGTCGTCGTGGTCGTCGTTTCGTTCCTGTCGCTGGTCGTCGGAGAGCTCGTTCCGAAGTCGCTCGCGATGCGCTTCGCGGAGAGGTACGCGCTCGCGATTGCCCGGCCCCTCGCGTTCCTCGCCCGCCTCGCCCGTCCGGCGGTCGGCTTCCTGACCGCCTGCTCGAACGCGGTGCTCCGGCTCTTCGGGGACCGGACGTCGTTCGTCGAGGCCCGGCTCTCGAGGGACGAGCTCCGGACGCTCGTCGAGGAGACGGCGACGACGGGAGGGCTCGACCCGCGGGCGGGGGAGATCGCGGCGCGGGCGCTCGACCTGCCGGGGGTGAAGGTCGGCGCGGTGATGACGCCCCGGCCCTCGGTCGTCGCGATCGACGCAACGGCGACGCGCGAGGAGATCGTCACGATCGTCAGCCGGAGCCGGTTCGCGCGATTCCCGGTCCACGACGGAGGCCTCGACGGCGCGACCGGCTACGTCCTCGGCCGGGAGGTGCTGGCGCGCGCCCTCGAAGGCACGGCGCCCCCGCTTCAGGGAATCGTCCGTGAGGCACCGTTCTTCCCGGAGACCGTCGAGGCGCTCGGCGTCCTTCGCGCGCTCCAGGAGCGGCACGTCCCGATCGGGTTCGTCGTCGACGAGCAGGGCGGGTTCACCGGCCTCGTGACGCTCGAGGACCTCCTCGAGGAGCTCGTCGGAGAGATCTTCCACGAGAAGGAGGCCGACGCCGTGCCGTACCGCGAGGACGGTCCGGGGGCGTGGGTCGTCGAGGGGCGCGCCGGGGTCCGCGACGTGAACCGGCTGCTCGATCTCGAGCTGCCGGAGGACCCGGCCTGGGCGACGATCGCGGGGCTCATCCTTCATCGCCTCGAGCGGATCCCGCCTGCAGGGACGGCGTTCGTCGACGAGGAGTCGGGCCTGACGATCGAGGTCGTCGAGAGCACGCCCCGGCGGATATCGCGCGTTCGCCTGTCGCGACCCGCCTGACGGAGCTACTTCTCCTCGAGGGCCCGGACGACGTCCGCCTCGAGGGAGGCGAGGTCGTGCTCGCCCTCGTGCCGCGCGCGAAGGCGCCCCTTCCGGTCGACGACGAACGCGACCGGAAGGCCGAGGATGCCGCCCCAGCGCTCGGCCACCTTCTCGTCGCCGAGGGCGATCCGGTACGTCAGGCCGAGCTCCTTCCGGAACTTCAGGACCGGCTCGGCCGACTCGTCGAGCGAGACGCCGACGACGACGAGCCCGCCGCCGCGGTGCTTCTGCTGCAGCGCTTCGAACTTCGGGGCCTGAGAGCGGCAGGGCGCGCACCAGGTGGCCCAGAAGTCGACGACGACGACCTTGCCCCGGAGCGAAGAGACATCGAGCCTTCTCCCGTCGAGGTCGACGAGGCCGAGGGCGGGAGCCGGGTCGCCGACCTTCGGCGCGGGCGGATCCCCGGCCCGGGCTGCGAGAGAGAAGAGCGCGGCGCAGGCGACGAGGCCTCCGAGCGCCCGGTGGCGACGGAGCCGCTCAGCCACGGTCGCCGTTTCCCGAGGCCGAGGGATGGCCCTTCCCGACCCAGTCCCGGCCGAAGTTCGTCGGGATGTAGAGGACGCGGACGTCGGTGAACCCGGCCGCGACGAGGAGCCGCCACGGCTGCTCCATGTTCGGGCACTTCTCCCACGGGCAGCAGCCGCAGTAGAGGACGATCGTCTTCGCCTTCGGCACTTCGGCCACGGCCTTTCGGAGCGCCTCGAGGCCGCCGGGGCTCGCCCCGGGACCGGCGAAGCGGGAGCCGGGGATGTGAGCCTGGGCGAAGAGGACCCGGAAGCCGACGTGGAACATCTCCGGCTTCGCGGCCGCGGAGTCCTTCAGGAGGCGGGCGAGCTCGTCGATGGACATCCGCTTCGCGTCGTCCCAGGAGGCCGGGCCGGCCGCAGAGGCCGGCGTCGAGAGAGCGAGGGTGGCAGCGAGGAGGAGCGCCTCGGCGCGCACGAGGGTGCCGGGGAAACGTGTGTGGGCCGAAGGAGCCGCGGCGGGGCCGTTCGTCATGGCGGCGGATGCTAACCCGGCGCGCGGAGGATGCCCGCGCGGGCGAGAGACGCCGTGCTCCGAGCGCCCTGGTCGCCCGCCGCCCTCCTCGGTCGGGTGGGAGAGGCCCGGCTGTGGCCGGCTCCGCCGGGTGCGGCAGAATCGGGTCATGCAGCGGTCCGACGGTCCCCCGAACCGGCTCGCGAATGAGCCGTCCCCCTACCTGCGCCAGCACGCGCACAACCCGGTCGACTGGTTCCCGTGGGGGGAGGAGGCGTTCGAGAAGGCGCGGCGGGAGGACATGCCGCTCTTCCTCTCCATCGGCTATTCCGCCTGTCACTGGTGCCACGTCATGGAGCACGAGTCGTTCGAGGACGAGGGGGTCGCAGCGCTCCTGAACGAGCGGTTCGTGTCGGTGAAGGTCGACCGCGAGGAGCGGCCCGACGTCGACGACGTCTACATGAGCGCGGTGCAGACGATGGTCGGGCGAGGCGGCTGGCCGCTCTCGGCGTTCCTCTTCCCCGACGGACGCCCGTTCTTCGGCGGGACGTACTTCCCGCGCGAGGACCGGCGCGGCCAGGCGGGGTTCCGGACGATCCTCGAGAAGCTCTCCGAGGCCTGGCGCGAGCGGCGCGAGGAGCTCTCGAAGGGGGCAGACGAGATCGTCGCGGAGGTGGAACGCGCGGGCCGCATCACCGATCGCGCCGGGCGCGAGCCGCTGACCGCGCGGACGGGAAGCGTCCTGACCGAGACGCTCAAGCGGACGTTCGACGCCCGGCACGGCGGCTTCGGCGGCGCGCCGAAGTTCCCGCCCCACCTCGCGCTCGAGTGGCTCCTCCTGAAGGGCGTCGAGGGGGACTCGATCGCCCGGTCGATGGCGCTGAAGACGCTCGACGAGATGGCCCTCGGCGGGATCCACGACCACCTCGCCGGCGGCTTCCACCGCTACTCGACCGACGAGCGGTGGCTCCTCCCGCACTTCGAGAAGATGCTCACCGACAACGCCCAGCTCCTCGCGCTCTACGCGCGCGCGTTCGTCCTGACGGGGCGCGACCTCTACTGGCGGACGGCGCGCGGGATCGGGGACTGGCTCCTCTCCGAGATGCGGGGCGAGGAGGGGGGCTTCTACGCCGCCACCGACGCCGACTCGGAAGGGGAGGAGGGGCGGTACTTCGTCTTCACGGAGGAGGAGGTGCGCGCGGCCGCGGGAGTCGACGCGGCGCTCTTCGCCTCCGCCTACCGCGTCCGGCCCGAAGGGAACTTCCACGACGAGTCGAGCGGGAGGGCGACGGGCCGGAACGTCCTGCACCTCGCCGAGGAGCCCTCGTCCGAGGAGGAGCGGCGGCTCGCGCCGATCCGCGCGCGGTTGCTCGAAAGGCGGCGCCTCCGCGTCCCGCCTGGGACCGACGACAAGCGGATCGCGGGCTGGAACGCCCTCGCCGTCTCGGGGCTCGCGGTCGCGTCGTCTGTCCTCGGCGAGCCGCGCTACCTCGACGCCGCCCGTGCTTCGGCGGAGTTCCTCCTGACGCGGATGCGCGACGCCGGAGGCCGGCTCTACCGGACCTGGAAGGACGGCGAGGCGCGGATCCCGGCGTTCCTCGAGGACGAGGCGTTCCTCGCCCTCGCGCTCCTCGACCTCGCCGAGGCCGAGCCCGAGCCGGCGGGCAGGGCGCGTTGGGCCGCGGAGGCCCGCCGGACGGTCGCCGGCCTGCGCGAGCGCTTCGGACGCCCGGGCGTCCCCGGGCTCGCGTTCACGGGCTCGGGGCACGAGCGGCTCTTCGCGCGGACGCGCGACCTGTTCGACAAGGCGATCCCCTCCGCGCCGGCCGCGGCGGCGCGCGCCATGGCCCGCCTCGCCCGCCGAGACGGCGACGAGGCGCTCGCCGCGGCGGCGCTCGAGGCCGTGGAAGAGGTCTCGGGCCTGATGGAGCGCGTACCGCACGGGACGGAGTCGTGGCACCTCGCGTGGGAGGAGCTTCGGACGAGCGGCCTCCTGCGGGCTCCCTCGGCGAGCCCGGAGGAGCCGGAAGCCGATGGCGGGCAGATGGACGACGAGCGAGCGGGGCGCCCGGAGGCGGCGCGTGCGGAGGCGAGCGCGCCGGAAGGGCCGGTGAGGGTCGCGGCGGCGCTCTCGACCGATCGGGCCGCCCCGGGCGAGATGATCGAGGCGCGGATCTCGGTCGACGTCGCCGAAGGTTGGGCCCTGACCGGCGATTCCCCGCTCTCCGTGGACGCGTGGGGCGGACCGGGTCTGCGCTGCGTCGCCGTGGAGCTCCCGCCGAGGGGAACGGTCCGCCACGAGGACGGCTCCACGGAGCCGGGCTACGCGGGGC
>CAZWRQ010000322.1:0-5051 GCA_964636395.1 uncultured Holophagales bacterium | reverse complement strand
CCTCGAGCGGGTCGTAGGGCGGCGGAGGAGGAGGTTCCATCGAAAGGACGGACTCGGTGGGGGCCGGCATCTCCTGCGCCGGCTCCTCGCTCCAGGGGGCCTCCTCTTCGGGGGGAGCCGCGACGTCGGCCGGCGGCGCGGCCGCGGGCGCCTCGTCGACCTCGAACGGCTGCTCCGGCATGAACGTCTCGGGCGCGGCGACCGGCTCCGGGAGCGGCTCCTCCGGCTCGAAGGGTGCCGGAGCCTCGGCGGCGGGCGGCTCCTCCGCCAGCTCGAAGGGCGCAGGGGCCGCCGCCGCCAGCTCGTCCGGCGTCGGCAGCTTCATCGCCATGGTGGCGTAGATCGACTCGCCGACGGGCGCAGCCGCCGCTGCCTCGACGAAGGGTGGCGGCGCGGCCGCGTCGAGGTCGAGAGGCGTGAGGACGAGCGTCGAGCCAGTGTCGACCGGCGCCGCGGGCTCCGGCGACGCCTCCAGGTCGGAGAGCGTGAAGACCGGCGGAGGGGGCAGTTCAGGAGGAGGCGCCGGCGCTGCCGCCGCCTCCTCCCGGGCGGCGTTCGCTTTCGCGACGAGCTCCCGTACGAGCCCCTGCAGGGCGTGCGAGTCGAACGGTTTCGTGACGATGGCGTCGCTGCCGACGCGATCCGCTCGGGACCTGTCGAACGGCTCGAACGTGCCGGTGAGGAGGACGACCGGGACGAAGGCGCCGCCCGGCCGCTGCTTCACCGCCTCGCAGACGTCGTAGCCCGTCAGGCCGGGCATCACGACGTCGGCCAGGACGATGTCGGGCTGGAACTCGTCGAGGGCCTGGACGGCCTTGTCGCCGCTCCCGACCGCCATCAGGCGGGTCTCGGCATCCGAGAAGGTCAGCTCGACGACTTTCTGGATCGTCAGGCTGTCGTCCGCGAGCAGGATCTTGATCGACATCTCGACTCCTCGAACGGCCGTTCGACGGGACCGGCAAACGTGCCCGAAAGTCTACGTCCCGGAGGGGGGTGGGTCAACGCGAAGCGCGCTTCGACGCGAGTTCCGAAGCGGCGCTCATCGCGGCGTAGACGCGGGAGACGGGGAGCCGTCCGATCGCCGAGGCGAGCGCCTGAGTGGCCGCGGACACCTTCTCGAGGTCGACGCCCGTCTCCCATCCCATGCCGTGCAGGAGGTAGAGGAGGTCTTCCGTGGCCAGGTTCCCGGCCGCGCCCGGCGCGTAGGGACAGCCGCCCAGGCCGCCGGCCGAGGAATCGAAGACGCGCACCCCTTCCCGCAGCCCCTCGACCACGTTCGCGAGAGCCGTCCCCCGGGTGTCGTGCATGTGCAGGGCGATTCGCTCGATCGGGATGCCGGCCTCCTTCGTCCTGCCGAGGACGTCGGTGACCTGGGACGGGACGGCGACTCCGATCGTGTCGCCGAGGGACACCTCCTCGCAGCCGGCGGCGAAGAGGCGCGCGGCGACGGAGGCCGCCGTGGCGGGGTCGACCTTCCCTTCGTAGGGACAGCCGAAGGCCGTCGAGACGTAGCCTCGGACGCGGAGGCCCTCCCCCTTCGCCCGGGCGAGGACCGGGGCGAAGCGGGCGAACGACTCCTCGACCGTCGCGTTGACGTTGCGGACGTTGAAGGTGTCCGTCGCCGCGGTGAAGAGGGCGATCTCGCGGGCGCCGGCGGCGAGGGCGCGTGCCATGCCCCGCTCGTTCGGCACGAGGACCGGGTAGCGGGTCCCGGGCCGCTTCTTCACTCGACCGAAGACCTCGGCCGAGTCGGCCAGCTGCGGGATCGCGCGGGGCGAGACGAACGCGGTCGTCTCCACGACGGGGAGGCCCGCCTCGGCGAGCGCCTCGACGAACGCGACCTTCACGGCGGTCGGGACGAAGCCCTTCTCGTTCTGAAGGCCGTCGCGCGGGCCGACCTCGACGACGGTGACGCGTCCCGGAGCGGTCACTCGATCTCCGCGAGCGGGTCGCCCAGGTCGACACGCTCGCCCGCCGTCCGGAAGAGCTTCACGAGCCTCCCGGGGCGCGGGCTCCGGATCTCGTGCTCCATCTTCATCGCCGAAAGGACGAGGAGCGGCGTCCCCTTGACGACCTCCTGCCCCTCCTCGGCGAGGACGCGGGCGACGACGCCCGGCATCGGGGCGCGCAGGTCGTGCTCCTCTTCCTCGCTCGCGCCGGGCTTCTCGACGACGCGCCCGAGGCGCCACGTCTCCCCCCGGTGCCAGACCCAGGCGACGAGGCCGTCGCGGACGACGCGCGAGCCCCGGGGCAGGTCCCCCGCTCCGGAGGGAGGCTCGTGGACGACGCCGGTCGAAAGGTCGCGGATCTTCATCCGAGCACCCGGAAGGAGCCGTCGGCGAACGGATCGGGGAAGGCCGCCCGGGCCGGCGCCGCCAGGGCGGCGCGCCCGTCACCGCCGCCGAGCAGGCGGGCGGCCGCCGCGAGGACCTCGGACGAAGGATCGGGAGGCGGCGGGACCGCCAGCCGCCCGAGGAGGGAGGTGTCGAGCTCGCCCCGCACGAACTCCGGCGTCTGAAGGAGCCGGCGAAGCCAGGACACGTTCGTCGCGACGCCGAGGACGACCGTCCGCCCGAGCGCGTCGACGAGACGAAGGCGCGCCTCCTCGCGGGTCCTCCCGCGCGCGACGACCTTCGCGAGCATCGGATCGTAATGGACGGAGACCTCGCTTCCCGCCTCGATCCCGGAATCGACGCGGACGCCGGGACCGCCCGGCTCCTCGTAGGCGAGGACCGTTCCGACCTGCGGAAGGAAGCCGTTCTCCGGGTCTTCTGCGTAGACGCGCGCCTCGATCGCGTGCGCCGAAGGAACCGTCGGCAGGTCCGGCGGGAGCGGCTTCCCCGCGGCGACCGCGAGCTGGAGCGTCACCAGGTCGAGGCCCCACGCCTCTTCCGTGACCGGATGCTCCACCTGGAGGCGGGTGTTCATCTCGAGGAAGAAGAACGAGCCGTCGGCGTCGAGGAGGAACTCGACGGTGCCGGCGTTCACGTAGCCGACGGCTTTCGCCGCGGCGACGGCCGCTTCGCTCATCCGCGCGCGGAGATCGGGCGAGACGGCGGGCGACGGGCTCTCCTCGACGACCTTCTGGTGGCGCCTCTGGAGCGAGCACTCGCGCTCGCCGAGGGCGACGACGCGTCCCTGGGCGTCGCCGAAGACCTGGATCTCGACGTGCCGCGGGTGCTCGAGGTAGCGCTCTGCGTAGAGCGTCGGGTCGCCGAAGGCGGCCTCCGCCTCGCGGCGGCACGAGTCGACGGCCGAGGCGAGCTCGCCCGGGTCGCGGACGACGCGCATCCCCTTTCCGCCTCCGCCGGCCGAGGCCTTCACGACCAGCGGAAACCCGACCTTCGCGATCCCCTCGGGGGTCAGGTCGTGCGTCCCGGGGACGACCGGGACTCCCGCCGTCTTCATCCGCTCGCGCGACGGGACCTTCAGCCCCATCGCGTCGATCGCGTCGGGAGGAGGACCGATCCAGACGAGCCCCGCGTCGATCACCGCGCGCGCAAACGCGGCGTTCTCGGAGAGGAAGCCGAAGCCGGGGTGGATCGCCTCGGCGCCCGTGGCGCGCGCGGCGTCGAGGATCTTCGACGCGGCGAGGTACGACTCGCGCGCCGGGGCCGGGCCGAGGACGACGACCTCGTCGGCGAGGCGCGCGGGGCGGCTCGCGACGTCGGCCTCGGAGACGACCGCGATCGTCTCGTAGCCGAGCGTCCGGCAGGCGGTCAGGACGCGGACGGCGATCTCGCCGCGGTTCGCGACGAGGACCTTGCGGAACGGGCGGACGTTCACGAGCCGCTCCTCCGTTCCTGCTCCCGCGCCCACGCCGGAGAGCGCTTCAGGAGGAACGCCTCCATTCCCTCCTGCCCTTCGGCCGAGACGCGCCGCGACGCGATGACGCCAGCGGCCTCCCCGAGCGCTTCGTCGAGCGGGAGGCGCCCCATCCGCTTCGCGAGGCCCTTCGAGACGGCGAGCGCCTCCGGCCCGCCGAGGAGGAGGGCGTCGACGACGCGATCCACCTCGGCATCGAGCTCGGCCTCCGGGACGACGACGTGGACGAGCCCGGCGCGAAGAGCCGCTTCGGCGTCGAACCGTTCGCCCGTCAGGAACCAGCGGCGCGCGTGCGACTCCCCGACCTTCCGGATGACGAACGGCGAGATGACGGCCGGGACGATGCCGAGCCGGACCTCGGTCGTCCCGAGGAGCGTCCCCTCGGCGCAGACGGCGACGTCGCAGACGGCCACGAGGCCCGTCCCTCCGCCGAGCGCGGCGCCGTGGATACGGCCGACGACCGGCTTCGGGCTGGAGTCGATCGCGAGGAACATTCGGCCGAGCGCCTCGGCGTCGCGCCGGTTCTCCTCCTCGCCCCAGGCCGCCATCCTCTTCATCCAGGCCAGGTCGGCACCCGCGCAGAAGCTCTTCCCCTCGCCCGCGAGGACGACGACGCGCGTCGAGTCGTCCGACGCGAGCTCCTCGAACGCCGCGGTCACCCGCGAGATGAGTCCGTCGTCGAACGCGTTCCGGAGCTCGGGGCGGTCGAGGACGACGCGGGCGACGCCCGCGCGCGGGCGCTCCAGGCGGAGCGGCGCGCTCAAGGCAGCACCTCGATCGTCCCCGAGGCCGCGATCGGGAGCTTCACGTCGCCCGTTCCGAGCTTCAGGACGATCTCCCCGGTCAGCCTGCCGGAGAGCCGCCCGCCCGAAGCGACGGCCTTTCCCGCGGCGGCGATCGCGGCGGCGTTCGAGACGGTCAGCGGGAGGGCGATCTCGTTCTCGCGAGACGGCCGGACGATGACCCCCTGACGACTTCCGCGCGCGACCGAGCGGCCTCCCGAAGCCAGCTCGTAGCGGAGCCCCCGGAAGGAGACGTCGAAGCGGAACGGGTTGAAGACCCCCAGCCGGGCCTCCCCTTTCGTCTCGGCCAGGCCGAGGCCCGAGATGCGGGACCCGGCGAACCGGACGAACCCGTCGCCGAGCTCGCGGTGCGCGACGAGGTCCGCCGTGCCGGGTCGGAGCGTGCCGGCCGCGTCGACGGTCACGGCGGTCCCGGCCTCGCCG
>CAZWRQ010000321.1:0-5111 GCA_964636395.1 uncultured Holophagales bacterium | reverse complement strand
GGCTCCTCGGCGCGCTCCTCGCCGCGCCCGCGCTCGCCGTCCTCGCCTTCACGGGCCTCGAGAGCATCCGGAGTGTTCGCGGGGCGCTGCTCCCGGGCTTCGCGGAGATGGGGTCGCTGCCGGCGTCGCGGCTCGCGGAGCTGCTCGCGGACGGCGTCGTGGCCGACTGGACGAGGACGACCGTCGCGGCCGGGATCTCCCGCTACCCCTACTTCCCGTCGCTGACGCCCGGCCGCGTCGCGTGGACCCTCGCGCTCCTCGGTCTCCTCGCGGGGCGCGGCGCCCGCCTGCGGGCGTCGACCCTGGCCGCGCTCGGCGTCCTGCTCGCCCTCGGACCGGCGACTCCCGTGGCCGGCTGGATCGCGAAAGCCGTGCCGTTCGCCGCGTCGATCCGCTACCCGGAGAAGTGGCTCGTCCTTTTCGGTTTCGGGACCGCCTGGCTCGCCGCTCTCGGCGCCGCGGCGATCGAGCGAGCGGCTCCCGCTCGACGGGCTTTCGCGTTCGGAATCCTCGGTCTCCTCCTCGCTTCCGATCGGGCTCTCCTCACACCGCGGCTCCTGCCGATGTCGGACGCGGCGATCCTGACGGAGAGGCCGACGGTGCTCGCCTCGCTGGCGTCGGCCCGAGGTGACGAGCCGCCACCGCGGCTCCTGCCCCTGCCCGGGTCGGAACTCCCGCCAGGCTCCACGTCGAACGATCCGGCCGTCAGCGGCCCCTCGATGACGGCGTGGGCGATCCCGTGGACGTTCACCCGCTTCGGATTCGCTTCCGTCCACGAGGCGGATTACGACGCGACCCTCCCACGCGCGCAGCTCGAGTGGGCGATGCTGCTCGAGAAGGCCCCTCCCGAGGGACCTCTCGCCGCGGCGCTCGCTCGTTCCGCCGGCGCGGTCGCCGTCGTCGCCAGCGAGGCGTCGCCGGGCGGACGGCCCGTCGCGCGGCTCCTTCCCGTCGCGAGCCCGGTCCAGCCCGTCCGGTTCGTGTCGCGTGTCGTGCGCGAGCCCGGGCCGCTCGCGGCCTCGACGCGCTTCCTCCGCGATCGTGCCCCCGTCGACGCGGCCGTGCTCTCCTCTCCCGGGCCGTCGCTCGTCCCTTCGGCCGGGCGGGTCCTGCGCGTTTCGGACCGTCCCGACCGGCTCGAGGTCGAGGTCGTGGTCGCCGGCCCCGCGCCCGGCTACCTGTTCGTCGCCCGGCCCTTCGTCGCCGCCCGGCGCGCCACGATCGACGGACGTTCCGCCCCCGTCGAAGAGGCCAACGTCGGCTACACGGGCCTCGCGGTTCCGCCCGGACGGCACGTCGTCCGTTTGCGGCCCTCCGGGGGATGGCTGATGATCGCGGCCGTGATGACGGTCCTCGGGCTCCTCGCCACGGTCGCTCTCCTTCGCCGAACCCCGCCGCCCGGCACGGTGAGCGCGTGAGCCTCTCCCGGAACACGCGTCGCCGCCTCGCGCTCTACGGCGGCGCCGCGCTCGTCGCGGCGGCTGCGCTCGGCGGGCCGAAGCTCGTCCGCTCCCGCGCGCCGAACGTAGAGGTGCCGTCGCTCGACCTCACGGAGATGCGGCAGCACGAAGCGACGCGCCTCCTCCGCGAGTACGTCGGGATCGACTCGCAGAACCCCCCGGGTCGGACGGTCGAGACGGCGCGATTCTGGGCCGAGAAGCTCGGCTGCGAGGGGATCCCGTTCGAGATCGTCGGAGACGACCCGGAGCGTCCGATCGTCGTGGCGCGGCTTTCGGGTCGGACCCGGGGAGAAGCGCTGCTCCTCCTGCATCACATGGACGTCTTCCCCGTCGGGGACCTCTCCGCCTGGGACCTCCCTCCCTTCGCTGCCGCGGACGGCGTCGGCGACCTCGTCCAGTACGTCTGCGGGCGCGGGACGCTCGACATGAAGGGGCAGGGAATCGCCGATTTCCTCGCGATCGCGTCGCTCCGCAGGGACGGGGTCGTCCCCGAGCGCGACGTCGTCTTCGTCGCCGAGCCGGGGGAGGAGACCTACACGCCCGAGATCGGGGTCGGGTGGGTCCTGGAGCACCGTCCCGACCTCCTCGCCGGGGTGACCGACGTCCTCAACGAAGGGGGTGTGAACGAAGTCGTCGGGGACGACATCGCGCGCTTCGGCATCGAGGTCCTCCAGAAGTCGAGCGTCATCGCGACCGCGCACGCCAGGGACGAATCCGCCCTTCGGGCGCTTCAGGACCTCCTCGAGAGGAAGATGTCCGAGGAGCCGTTCCGGGTCCTCGACGAAGTGCAGGACTTCCTCGCCTTCGTCGGCCCCTCGCGATCCGACCTCTGGGGACACCACATGAACGACGCCCGTTCGGCCGTCGCGTCGGGGAAGCTGGCCGAGGGAATTCCGGAGGTCTACCGCTCGCTCTTTCGCGACATGTACTACTGGGGCGAGCCGAAGCGCGCGGCGACGGGGGGCGGACTCTCCATGGACCTGGTCGCGACGCTGCTGCCGGGTCGTTCCGTGCGTGCCCGCTGGGAGGAGATGGAGCGATGGGCTGCGCCGCTCGGCGTGCGCCTGACGCTGCGGCACCTCACCCCCGACAGCGTCCCGGCAGAGCGGCGAGGTCGCGCGTGGGAGACGCTCCAAACGGTCCTCGCGCTGGATCCGGACGAGGACGCGGACGTCGGACCCTACGTCCTGACGGGGAGCTACACGAACCTCTCCTACCTGCGGGCGCGCGGGATACGCTGCTACGGCGTGTCGCCGTTCGCGGTGAACCTCCTGGACGCCGTGACGATCCACAGCAAGAACGAGAGGATCCGCCTTCCCGCGTACCTGGAAGGCGTCGAGAGGACGAAACGGGTCGTCCGCGAGTACGCGCTGCAGCACTGAAGGCGCGAAAGGAGGAAGGCATGGCGACCGTCGGCTTCTATTACCAGCGCCCGGGGTGAACGAGCTGCGGACGCACCCGTGAGGTGCTCGAGAAGACGAAGGCCCGGGTGGCGGAGGAGCGTTCCGCGAAGACGACGCCCCTGAAGGACGCCGACGTCCGCGCTCTCCTCGCCGCGGTCGACGAGGTCGTGATCGCGAAGGGGAAGAAGGCCGCTTCGCGAATCGCGCGGGAGGTCGCCCTCGACGACCTCAGGGGCCCGACCGGGAACTTCAGGGCGCCGATGCTTCGCGTCGGCCGAAGGCTCCTCGTCGGCTTCCATCCGGAGGCCCTCGCGGACCTGCTGGGGAGCTGACCGGGAGGGGACCGGGCGCTCCTTCGCCGTCGAGGGAACAGGAAGATGCGGCCGCGGTTTCGCGCGGCCGCATCTTCTCGAACGGGGCTGACCGGTCGGGAGGGTTCGAGGCTACTTCGCGGGCGGGAGGATCACCGAGTCGATGACGTGGATGACGCCGTTCGAGGCGCCGACGTCGGTCTTCACGACGTTCGCGTCGTTCACCTTCACCTTGCCGTCCTTCACTGCGATCTTCACCGGCGAGCCCTCGACGGTCTTCGCCTCGGAGAGCTTGACGACGTCGGCGGCCATCACCTTCCCGGCCACGACGTGGTAGGTGAGCACCTTCGTCAGCTGGGCCTTGTCGGCGAGGAGCTTCTCGAGCGTGCCGGCGGGGAGCTTCTTGAACGCGTCGTCGGTCGGCGCGAAGACGGTGAAGGGGCCCTTCCCCTTGAGCGTCTCGACGAGGCCGGCGGCCTTCAGCGCCGTGGCGAGCGTGCTGAAGCTGCCGGCGGCGACGGCGGTTTCGACGATGTCCTTGCCCTGGTGGTGGTCCGCGCGAGCGGGGGCCGCTACGGCGACGGCGAGCAGAAGGGCAGCGGCGGAGGCGGCGATGGTCTTCTTCATTGTCTTTCTCCGGTACGGGCGCCTCGGGCGCCCTTCGCTGTGATCTACGCAGGGGCGCGCGCCGGCGGATTGCGCCGGAGTCGCGGGAACGGGCCGCGCCCCTAGAATCCGACCATGGAAACGGTCCTCATCGAAGGGGTCGAGATCGCGCTCGCGCATCCCGACGAGTTCCCGCTCGAGTGGAAGGGGAGGCAGGACCTCCTCGACCAGCTCCTCGCCGCGTGGCTCGTCGTCGAGAAGGGGGACCTGCCGCTCCACCCTCGGCTCGTCGGCAAGCCGGGCGTCGGCAAGACGACGCTCGCCTACGCCGCCGCGAAGCGGATCGGGCGCCCCGCGTGGGTCTTCCAGGCGACGATGGACACGCGCCCCGAGGACCTCCTCGTCACCCCCGTCGTCGCGGGCGAGGGGAAGATCCGCTACGTCGCCTCGGGCGTCGTCACGGCGATGCTCGAGGGGGGCGTCGCGATCCTCGACGAGGGGAACCGGATGAGCGAGAAGTCGTGGGCCTCGCTCGCGCCGCTCCTCGACGCGCGCCGCACCGTCGAATCGATCGTCGCGGGGGTGAAGATCCGGGCGCACCCCGACTTCCGCTTCGTGACGACGATGAACGACGACGCCTCGACGTTCGAGCTGCCCGACTACGTCAACTCGCGCCTCACGCCGACGATCCTCGTCGACTTCCCCGACGAGGACGAGGAGCTCGCCATCCTCGCCGAGAACCTCCCCTTCGCGCCCGAGGCGCTCCTCCGCTGGGTGACGCGCTTCCTCCGCTCAGCCCACGAGGCCGAAGAGCCCTTCAGCGTGCGCGACGGCATCAACGTCGCGCGCTACGCGCTGAAGCGCCTCGCGCAGGGCGGGGGAGAGCCCGCCGGGCGGCTCCTCGAGGCGGTGAAGTTCGTCCTCGGCGACGAGGCGCTCGGCTACGCGCCGGAGCCGCGCGACGAGGGCCCGCGCCCGCCCGGCCCGCACCGCGTCTGATTCGCCGCCCCGCGAGAGCGCCACGCCGTTGACCGCCGACGCCCCGTACCCCGCGCCCGACCCCGAGACGGGCGTCGTCCGCGCGGGCGAGGGGCTCTTCCTCCTCCCGACGCTCCACCAGTCGGTCGAGTGCGCCGTCCTCGTCCGCCGTGCCTTCTTCGCGCTCCGCCCCACCGCCGTCGCCGTCGAGCTCCCCTCGACGATCGCCGAGGCTTTCCGCAAGGCCGTCCTCCGCCTCCCGCTCCTCACCGTCGTCCTCTGGCCCGACGGCGACGACACCGTCTACCTCCTCGTCGAGCCGCACGAGCCGATGGCCGAGGCCGCGCGCCTCG
>CAZWRQ010000320.1:0-5183 GCA_964636395.1 uncultured Holophagales bacterium | reverse complement strand
CGACGCTCGGCGACGGACGGAGGAGGGCGTCGACCTCGCCCAGACCTCCGACGCGACGCTCGACGAGATCGAGGCGCTCGCGCTCGAGTCCCGCCGCGCGTCGGAGGGGATCGCCGGAATGGCGGTGGCGCAGAGCGCGGACGCCGCCCGCGTCTCCGAGGCGACGGGCCGCGTCTCGGCCGAGGTCGGCCGGATCTCCGAGGCGACACGAGGGCAGCTCGAGACGACGCGGACCGTCCACGCTCGGGCCGACCGCGTCCGCGAGCTGACGGAGCAGCTCGCGCGGGCGATGGAGGAGCAGGCCGTCGGCGGCCAGACGCTCCTCGGCTCGATGGAGCGCGTCACCTCGACCGTCGACGCCATCGCGGAGGCGACCGTGACGCTCGCCGACGGCTCCTCCGCCGTGGTCGGGTCGATGGACGAGATCCGCAAGGCCGCGCGCCAGAACGCCTACGCCGCGACTGCGATGAACCAGGCGGCCCAGGCGCTCGAGCAGGAGTCCCTCCTCCTGCGCTCCCGCTCCTCGCTCTTTCGCCTCCCGTCACCTGCGCCGGGCGGGCGCATCCGCGCCGCGCTGCGCTACCTCGACGAGGCGAACTTCGACCCCGCATTCAGCCAGACCGTTCCGCAGGCGATCCTCGCGCGGACCTGGGGCGAGGGCCTCGTCAAGTTCGGCGAGGGGACGCGGATCGTCCCCGAGCTCGCCGAGCGCTGGGAGATCGACCCGACCGGGACGCTCTTCACGTTCCACCTGCGGCGCGGAGTGAGGTGGCACGAGGGCGGCACCCTCTCGGCTGCCGACGTCAAGGCCTCGTTCGAGCGCTTCCTCTCGCCGGCGACGGGCGCGCCGCTCGCCGCCCTGTTCGACGCCGTCGAGGGGTACGAGGACTTCCGGGCCGGTCGGAGCCCGGGCGTCGCCGGGCTCGAGACGCCCTCCGGATCGGTCCTCGCCGTCCGGCTCTCGAGGCCCGTTCCCTTCTTCCTGCAGCTCCTCACCCTCCCCGACATCACCGTCCTTCCGCCGGCGATCCTCGGCGACCCGGACCGGATCCGCCGCTTCCCCTGCGGGACCGGCGCCTTCGTCCCGCGGGAGATCGCGTTCGGGAAGTCCGCGCGGTTCGACCGCTTCGACGGCTACTGGGAGCGGAACCGGATCGCGCCCGACGGGATCGACCTCGACCTCGCGGAGGACTCCGAGGCGGGCGTCTTCCAGCGGTTCCTCGACGGCCAGCTCGACGTCGTCTGGGACATCCCCTACCCCGAGGCCGCCCGCCTGATGGCGGACCCGGCGTGGCGGCCGTACATCGACTCCTCGGTCCAGCTCCACACCTCGTTCCTCGTCCTCCGGTGCGACCGGGCGCCGCTCGACGACGTCCGGGTCCGCAGGGCGCTCAACCATGCCGTGGACCGGGCCGCGCTCAACGCGAGGACCTTCGCGGGCCTCTCCGTCCCCGCCGCGTCCATCCTCCCTCCGCACGTCGTCGGGCACGACCCCGCGCTCCGTCCCTACCGCCACGAGCCGGAGACAGCGAAGGCGCTCCTCTACGAGGCGGGCCACGGGGACGGGCTCACGCTCTCCGCCTGGCTCAGCCCGAAAGACGCGCGCGACCCGCTCAACCCGCTGCCGGTCATCGCGACCCAGCTCGAGGCGGTCGGCGTGAAGCTCGCGCTCGAGATCCTTCCCGGCGAGGAGGCCGCGGCACGCAAGCGGAACGGCGTCTTCCCGGACGTGAGGCTGGCGCGCTGGTTCGCCGACTTCCCCGACCCCGACACGTTCTTCCGCTCCCTCTTCTTCTCGAAGGCCGAGAGCGTCCTCGACGGCGGCTACACCAATGCCGAGGTCGACCGGCTCGTGGAGAAGGGTGCCGGCCTCCTCGACGCGGCCGAGCGCGAAGCGCTCTACCGAGACCTGGACCGGCTCGTCCAGTCCGAGGCCCCGCTCGTCTTCCTCTTCCACAACCGCGGCTTCGTCGCGCACGCTCCCCGCCTGCGCGGGGTCCAGGCGCACCTCCTCCTGCCGCCGGTGAGGTGGAACGAGCTCTGGCTCGAGCCCTGAAGCGGCCGCCCGCGCGGACCGGAGACGAAGAGGCCCGGCGCGCCCCGAGGGGCGGGCCGGGCCGGCGGATCGGGCGCTCGGCGCGAACGTCGGGGCTCAGGCGCTGAAGCTCGCGATCGCTTCCGCCTCGTTCGGGTAGACGTCGAAGACCGTGATCAGCTGCGTGACCGTGAGGACGTCGCTGATCTTGGCCGGCAGGTTCATCAGCTTCATCTTCGCGCCCTTGTGCGTGGCCGTCGTGAAGCAGCCGACGAGCTCGCCGACGCCGGAGGAGTCGATCGTGACGACCTGCGACATGTCGACGACGAGCTTGCGCGCCCCTTCCGCGAGGGCGGCGTGGATCGCCTCCCTCATCTGGAGATCGCCGGCGCCGATCGTGATCTTCCCCTTCAGCTCGATGATCGTGACTTCGCCCACCTTGCGGATGCTGGCGTTCTTGTTCATGGCTTCTCTCCCTTCGCGTCTCCGCGTTTGCTGAGGTCCTTGCGCATCGTCAGGACGGTGCCGCCCCCCTCGCCGCGCGAGAAGGTGACGTCGTCCATGAACGTTCGAATGTAGAAGATCCCCCGCCCCGAGGTCTTCAGCTGGTTTTCCGGGGCGAGCGGGTCGGAGATCCGCTCCGGGTCGAAGCCCCCGCCCTCGTCCCCGATCACGATCGTCAGGTCGTCGCCTGCCGATTCGAGCCTCACGAGGACGCGCTTGTCCGGGTCGAGCCGGTTGCCGTGCTTCACCGCGTTGGCCACCGCCTCCCGCATCGCCATCCCGATCCAGTGCTCCATCTCCGCGTCGATCCCCCGGAGGCGGCAGACGTGAGCGAGCGCCGCCTGAGCCAGCTCGATGTTCTCGTAGCGGCTCGAAAGCCAGAGGACGATGGGGCCGGGCGCTGCTGCGGGCATCGTTTCGGTCTGTCAGGACGCCGCAAGAAGACCGGGAGCGACCGGATCAGGGGCCCCGCCCCTGCTAAGCTGCGGCGCCATGTTCGCGCCCGAGCCCTGCGACGACGTCGCCGAAATCATACGCGACGCCGGTCGACGGCGTCCACTCTCGAGGCCCTTCCTCTCCGTCGTCGGCGTCCTCGGGCTCGCCGTTCTCGGCACCGTCACTGCGTCGCCCGCCCGTTCCGACGAGTCGGCCCTCCTCGCCGTACGGGTCGCTAAGGCCCAGAAGCTCGTCGAAAAGGTGCGGGGCGTCTCCTTCCGGGCCCCGGTCGCCTCCGCCCTTCTTCCGGAGAAGGAGCTCGAGACGGTCCTCGCGAAGAAGCTCGTCCAGGATCTCCCCGTTCCGTTCGACGACTACGCCGCCGGCCTGGCCGCCCTGGGCCTGATCGAACCCTCTCCCGGGCTCCTCGAGAAGCTCACCCGCCTCTACACCCGCCAGGTCGTCGGCTTCTACGACCCGGCGGAGAAGCGCTTCTACATCGTTCCCGAGAGGTCCCGGGACGACGGCGGACCCGCGGGCGACCTGATGGAGCAGCTCCTCCTCGCCCACGAGCTGACTCACGCGCTGCAGGACCAGCGCCTCGGCCTCGACCGGAGGATGAAGACGCTGCGCGAATCGACGGATTCCCTGCTCGCCCTCCAGGCCTTCCTCGAGGGAGAGGCGACGGTCCTCATGACCGAGGCGCTTCTCGAAAGCGTTCCCGAGGAGGCCCGTGAGGCCCTTGGAGCCGACCCGCTCGCGCAGATCCTCGAGGGCCTCGACGACCCGGACGGCGTGGACGGAGCCGACGGAGTCCCCGCATATTTCGTCCGGGAGCTCGTCTTCCCGTACGCCGCCGGCACCGCGTGGGTGCGGCAGAAGAAGGCAGCCGGCGGCTGGCCCGGCGTCGATGCCGCGTACCGTCGGCTCCCCACGACGACCCGCGAGATCCTCCGGCCCGGCGTCGCCCTCCCTTCCCGTCTCCGCCTCGCTCCGGCCGACCGGCCGACGCCGCGGATGGTCCCGGGCGGCGGCTCCGCGTCCTGGGCCGACACGCTCGGCGAGTGGGTCCTCGGGACCCTCCTCGAGCAGGCCGGTGCCGGCGACGCGTCCCGCGACGCCGCCGCCGCGTGGCAGGACGACCGGATCGTCTTCTCGTACCCCGATGCGGCCCCGGGCGCGCACGGGATCGGCTTCCTCTGGCGGATCCGGACGGCGAGCCCGCAGGGCGCGGCCCGGATCGCCGCGCTCCTCGAGCCGATCTACGCGGCGCGCCCCGGTCCCGCCCGGCCCAGGATCTCCGTCCGCGGCGACGTCGTCGAGGTCGCCTGCCGCGCCGTTCCTCCGCCGCCCGCCTGAGCCTCAGCCCGGGATCGCCCGGACCGCGGAGGGGAGGACCAGGAGGAGCTGGACCGCGTCGAACGTGCCGTGGGCCACCATCGGCGCGAGGACGGAGCCCGTCTTCTCGAACGTCGCGGCGAGGATCGTGGTGATGGCGAGGAGGCCGACGAAATAGAGCGGGTCGCCGTAGCCCCCGTGCGAGACGAGGAAGAGGATCGAGGCGGGCACCGCACCGAGCCGGCGCTGGAGGAAGCTCCGGAAGAAGACTTCCTCGACGGTCATCGCCGCGAGGATGAGGACGAGCCGGCTCGCGAGCGGCTGGCTCGCGAGCCAGCGGACGAGCGGCGGGATCGGCCGCACCTCGTCCGCGCCGGCGAAGCGGAGGACGCCGAGGACGACGAGCCCCGCCGCGACCGTCAGCCCCCACCCTGCGAGGCCGACGACGAGCCCCGTCCGCACCTCCCGCCCCGGGTCCGGCGCGGTGAGCGCGAGGAACTCCGCGACCTTCGGACGCCCCGCGAGGAGCCACCACCCGATCAGGAAGACGAGCAGGAGCTGCTGGAGCGCGAGGATCGACGGAAGGCTCAGGAGAGCCGGGTCGATCGGCCGCCCGAGGGAGAACGCCGGCAGGATCGTCGTGGCCGCGAGCGTCACGCCGAGCGCGACGAGCGCGCCGGCCCGCCGCCTCTCGTGGGGGAACTCGTCCCTTCGGAACGAGCCGCGCCGCGCCGCGACGACGACGATCGCGGCGACGACCGGCAGGCCGACGCCGAGGAGGAGGAAGAGGTCGATCGGCTTCACGGCCGCCTCATCGGGCCGCTTCCGGCACCGGGGGGGGATTCGTGCGCGACGTCGAGGGGCTGGGGTG
>CAZWRQ010000319.1:0-5210 GCA_964636395.1 uncultured Holophagales bacterium | reverse complement strand
GACCGGCCTTCTCATTCCATCTCGCTTCGCTCGCCACTGACGCCAGACGTTATGCGGCTTTCGTGACCTCGGTCAGATGATTCGCCTTCTCGCAGTCCTCCGTGGCGCACTCATCCTCCTTACCGGGTTCCTGGCGCTGTCAGCCGTGCCCGGCGGAATCACGCTCCTCGCCGGGGTCTACACGCCGCCGGTTCAGCAGCCCAAGGGCTCGGTCTTCTCCAGCTTCATCGTTCCCGGCCTCGCCCTGCTCGTTGTCGTCGGCGGCACCGCCCTTCTCGCGTTTGTCACTTCCTGAACCAGATCCGGTACTGGGGCATCAAGCCCAGCTTCGCCTTCGTCGAGCAGCCCCAGACCAACGGCGTCGCCGAACGTTTCAACCGCACCCTCAAGGAGCAGGCCATCTACGGCCGCGTCTTACGCAATGCCGACGAGCTCCGCCTCGCCGGCGCCGACTTCGTCGCTCGCTACAACAACCACTGGCGTCTCGAGAAGCTCGGCTACCTAACGCCCGCCGAAGCTCGCGCCGCCCTCATTGAGCCGCTTGCCGCGTGACACAATCGTGTGTCCAGGGGACCGGGCGCGTGACACCGGCACGATCCCGGAATTCGCACGGCGGCGAAACGGGACTGCGCCCGGGACGCCTTCAGCGCAGACGATCCGCGAATCGCCTGAGCCCTTCCGCGAGGGCGGGCTCCTCGAGCGTCTGGACGAGGAGGTCGCTCACGCCGCCCCAGACGATCTGGACGGCGATCGCGAGGAGGACGAAGGCGCTGATCTGGCTGATCGTCGCGGCCCCCGTGTCGCCCATCCTCCGGATGACCGGCCCGCTGAAGCGGTAGAACACGAAGACCGTCGCGCCGGCGAGGAGGATGCCGCAAGCCGTC
Source organism: uncultured Holophagales bacterium (assembly GCA_964636395.1). Taxonomy (GTDB): domain Bacteria; phylum Acidobacteriota; class Thermoanaerobaculia; order UBA5066; family UBA5066; genus UBA5066. The sequence continues at coordinate 4,326 of CAZWRQ010000319.1, read as the reverse complement.
GCGAGGAAGGCGAGGAGCGTCGAGGCCTCCAGGATGTGCCCGCGCGGGACGAGGCTGAGGGTCACGGCCATCGCCCCCGGCCCCGCCGTGACGGGCATCGTGAGCGGGAAGAAGGCCTTATTCTCCATCGAGGAGCGGATCTCGGCCTGCTCCTCCTCGGAGACCCGCGGGTCCTTGTTCAGCATGTGCCAGGCGGAGTGGAAGAGGAGGATGCCGCCGGCAATCGCGACGACCGGGATGGAGATCCCGAGGATCTTCAGTATCCATCCCCCGACGAGGAGGAGGACCGTCAGGAAGAGCGCGGTGTAGACGCCGATCAGGAGGGCGAGGCGGTTCCGCTCGCGGTCCGTCACGGCGCTCGTCAGGCCGAGGAAGACCGGAGCCATCGCGGGCGGGTTGAGGATGGGGAACAAGGCCAGCCAGGTGAAGGACATCTGGGCGAGGAAGGTCGTCATGCAGCTCCCGCGGCGACCCGGCGTCCGCGCCGGGGATGCTAGCGCAGGCCGCCGACCGCCGTCCCGCCGGACCGAGGCGTTAGGATTCCGGGGCCGCCGACACTTCCGCGAGAGACCGAACCGATTCCGGCGGATGGAACCCTATCCGACCCAAGCGAGGTTGCCGATGAAGCTGTTCCGATCGTCGCTCCTGATCCCCGCCCTGGTCCTCCTCGTCGCGGTGCCCGCTACCGCCGACATGAGGGGCGTCCCCGCCCCCGACGACCGCCCGCAGGCGACGATCGAGGGGACGATCACCTCCGTGAACGTCCCGATCGCGGGCGGAGGGCCGATCGTCACACTTCTCGACGGTCTCGTCGCGTTCGACGCGACCGGCGCGACGGTCCGGTATTTCAACGGACTCTCCGCGACGGCCGACTCCCTCGCCGCGGGTCAGCGCGTCCTCGCCCTCCTCGACCCGGCCACCGCCCCGCTCCGGGCAACGACCGTCGTCATCCTCTCCGACAGGGCCGACGTCACGTTCTCCGGGCGCGTCGACGCGGTCGACCTCGACGCCGGGACTCTCACGGTCCTCGGGTTCACGTCGAAGGTGACGGACCGAACCGTCTTCGGCGGACCGTTCGATGGCGTCGGCTCGAAGGGCCTCGAGGACGTCCGCGTCGGCGACATGGTCTTCGTGGAGGCGAAGGCGGACGCCGGCGCGCTCCTCGCGACGAAGGTCATGAGACTCGGCGCGCCTTCGGACTCGGTCCGCCGGATTCACGGGACGATCGCCTCGATCGGCGAGGCCGCGTGGACGATCACGATCCCCGACGGCTCCACGCTCACGGTGAAGGTCGGACCGGAGACGAAGGTCACCGGCGCCCCGAAGGTCGGCGACACCGTCGACGTCCTCGCGCGCCCCCAGTCCGACGGTTCCCTCCTCGCCGTCGCGATCCTCAAGTCGGTTCCGCCGCCTTCCGCCACGCTCGAGCGATTCGAGGGGGTCGTGAAGGCGATCGGTGCGACGGCCTGGACGATCGTCCCGAAGGGCGGCGGCTCCGAGCGGACGTTCGCCGTCGACGGGGAGACGAAGATCGTGGGCAGCCCGGCCGTGGGCGACCGCGTCGGCATCCTGGCAAAGAAGCTCGACGACGGCAGCTGGCTCGCGGTCGTCATCGCGAAAGAGATGGTCTCCGGCCCGGCGCGAACCGAGGTCGAGTTCGAGGGCGTCGTGAAGAGCATCTCGCCGGGCAACCCGACCGGCGTCTGGAGCGTCGGAGAGACGAAGGTCGTCGTGACGAGCCGGACCGTCGTGAGGGGCGAGCCGAAGGTGGGCGACACCGTCAAGGTCGAGGGGCTGAAGAACCCGGACGGCGTCGTCCAGGCCTCGAAGATCGAGAAGCGCTGACGGTCCGGAGCCCCCCTCCGTGCCGGCGCGGAGGGGGCGGAGGCGGCCCGACCGTTCCCGACTTCGCGGTGCGGAGGCTCGCCCGTCAGCGGAAGACCTGCATGGCCCGGAGCTCGCGAATCCGGTCGCGCAGCTGCGCGGCCGTCTCGAACTCGAGCTCCCGGGCCGCCTCCTTCATCTTCTTCGAGAGGGTGGCGATCTCCTCCTCGATCGAGCGGTCGTCCCGCAGGGCGTCCTTCCCGGCCGCCCGGAGCGCGGGAGAGTCGCCGTAATCGAGGTTCGACATCTTCAGGAGAGGCGAGTCGAGCGACTTGACGATCGTCTCCGGGACGATCCCGTGCTCGAGGTTGTAGGCCTCCTGGATCGCCCGGCGGCGCGCGGTCTCGTCCATCGCCCGCCGCATCGAATCGGTCACGACGTCCGCGTAGAAGACGACGAGGCCGTTCAGGTTCCGGGCGGCCCGCCCCGCCGTCTGGACGAGCGCCGTTTCCGAGCGGAGGAACCCTTCCTTGTCGGCGTCGAGGATCGCCACGAGCGAGACCTCCGGCAGGTCGAGCCCCTCCCGGAGGAGGTTGATCCCGACGAGGCAGTCGAAGACGCCGCGCCGCAGGTCGCCGAGGATCTGGACCCGCTCCAGCGTCTCGACGTCGGAATGGAGGTAGCGCGCCCGCACGCCGAGCTCGAGGAAGTAGCTCGTGAGGTCCTCGGCCATCCTCTTCGTCAGCGTCGTGACGAGAGTCCGCTCGCACTTCGTCGCGCGCTCGCGCACGCGGCCGAGGAGGTCGTCCACCTGTCCCTTCACCGGGCGTACCTCGATCCGCGGATCGATCAGCCCGGTCGGGCGGATCACCTGCTCGACCACCTCGCCTCCGGCCTGCTCCAGCTCGTACGAGGCGGGCGTCGCCGAGACGTAGACGCGCGGACCGACGCGCTCCAGCCACTCCTCGAACCGGAGGGGCCGGTTGTCGAGCGCCGAGGGCAGCCGGAACCCGTACTCGACGAGCGTCTCCTTCCGGGAGCGGTCGCCGTGGTACATCGCGCGCAGCTGCGGGATCGTCTGGTGGCTCTCGTCGACGATCGTCAGGTAGTCGGCCGGGAAGTAGTCGAGGAGGGTCGGCGGCGGCTCGCCTGCGGTCCGGCCGGAGAGGTGCCGCGAGTAGTTCTCGACGCCGGCGCAGTAGCCGATCTCCCGCATCATCTCGAGGTCGAAGCGTGTCCGCTGCTCGAGCCGCTGCGCCTCCAGCAGCTTCTTCTGCGCCGTCAGGTCGGCCACCCGCGTGACGAGCTCGGCCTCGATGGAGCCGAGGGCCCGCTGCCGCACCTCTTCCGGCGTCACGTAGTGCGACTTCGGGTAGAGCGAGAACGCGCCGACCGTCTCGAGGACCTTCCCCCGGAGCAGGTCGATGCGGGAGACCCTCTCGATCTCGTCGCCGAAAAACTCGACCCGGACCCCGGTGTCCTCGTAGGAGGGGTGGATCTCGAGGACGTCGCCGCGGACCCGGAACGTCCCGCGGTCCAGGTCGAGGCTCGTCCGCTCGTACTGCGCCTCGACGAGACGCTTCAGGTACCAGGTGAGGCCGTAGCGCGCGCCGGTCTTCAGCTCGATCGCCATCCGCCCGAACGACTCGGGGCTCCCGAGGCCGTAGATGCAGGAGACCGACGCGACGATGAGCACGTCGCGCCGCTCGAAGAGAGCGGCCGTCGCGGCGATCCGGAGCTTGTCGATCTCCTCGTTGATCTGGGTTTCCTTCTCGATGAAGGTGTCGGACTGCGGGACGTACGCCTCGGGCTGGTAGTAGTCGTAGTAGGAGACGAAGTACTCGACCCGGTTCCGCGGGAAGAAGCGCTTGAACTCCTGGTAGAGCTGCGCGGCGAGCGTCTTGTTGTGGGAGAGGACGAGCGTCGGGCGATCGAGCGCCTCGACGACCTTCGCCATCGTGAACGTCTTTCCCGACCCGGTGACGCCGAGGAGGACCTGCTGCTCGCGCCCCTCCCGGAAGCCGCGGACGAGCGCCTCGATCGCCGCCGGCTGGTCCCCCTGCGGCGTCAGCTCGGAGACGACCTCGAAGAGGCTCACTTCTTCGGCATGGAGCGGAGGTGCTCCGTCAGACCCTTCAGCTCCTCCCGGGAGACCGTCCGATCCTCGAGCGCCGCGACGATCTTCTTCTGAAGCGCCTGGATGTCGTCCGGCTTCGCCTTCCCGGCCTTCGCCGTCTCGACGAAGGCCGCGTATTCGGTCCGGAAAGCCTCCCGATCGGCAGCCGGGACCTCGGCCGCGATCGCGGCGACGACCTGGCTCTCGGTGGCGCCGAGGAGCGACTCCATCAGCTGAGGCGCCTTCCGCAGGAAGAGGACCATCCCGATGATCAGGAGGACCGAAAGGCCGGCGCAGCCGACGAGGCCCCACTTCAGGACGCCGCCCGGGCGCGCGTCCTTCTCTTCACGGATCGCGGCCGGGGCGTCGCCCGGGGAGATCGGGGG
>CAZWRQ010000318.1:0-5212 GCA_964636395.1 uncultured Holophagales bacterium | reverse complement strand
ACGCGCGCACGAGGAGGAGGAGCAGCAGCGACGAGACGACGTGGAGCGCCAGGCCCGCCGCATGGTGGCGCCCCGGCTCGGGGCCGAAGAGCTCGACGTCGGCCATGTGGGAGAGCCAGGCGAGCGGGTGCCAGTTCCCCGTGTGGAACGTCTCGAAAGCCCACGCCACACCCTTCGTCGTCAGCCCCGCGAGGACCTCGGCGTTGTCGCGCAGGTAGTTCGGGTCGTCGAAGTTGACGTAGCCGAACCCGGCCACCGGGAGGAAGACCCAGATCGCGACCAGGGCGACGACCAACGCCGCGCCGGCCGCCGCCGCCCGACCAGAGTCGAGGGCCCTGAGCCGGAACGCCGGAGGAGCAGAGGACGGCGGAGCGGAGCGGTCGGCCTCCGGGCGAGGCCTGCGGCGGGCCATGGACTCAGGATAGCGGAGAGGCCGGCGCCCCTTCTTCAGAGCGGCGGGATGAGGCCCGAGAGGATCGCGGCGAGCGTCGCCGAGCCGACGGCGAGCCAGAGGAGGAGGCCCTGAGCGAGCGGGCGGAGGCCGACCCTCACCAGGACCCCCCGCGTCAGGCCGGTTCCGATCAGGAAGAGCGTCAGGACGAGGAGCTGCCGCGCCACCGCCGCAAGGCCGGTCCAAAGCGGCGCGAGCTGGGGAGCGGCCGTCCGGAGCGCCGCCGCGGCGACGAAGCCGGCGATGAAGAGGGGGAACTTCGGCCGCTCGCCCGAGCGGGCGAGGAGCGCCGCCCCGAGGACGCACGGCACGATCCAGAGCGCCCGCGTCAGCTTCACCGTCGTGGCGAGCGCGAGCGCCTCCGGCCCGTAGGCCGCGGCGGCGCCGACGACGCTCGACGTGTCGTGGATCGCGAGCGCCGCCCAGAGCCCGAACCGCGCCGGGTCGAGGCCGACGAGGTGCCCGACGGCCGGGAAGACGAGGAGAGCCGCCGCGTTCAGCGTGAAGACCGTCGCGAGCGAGACGGCGATCTCCTCGCTCTTCGCCTTCACGACCGGGGCCATCGCCGCGATCGCGCTCCCGCCGCAGATCGCCGTCCCGAACGAGATCAGCGTCGAGACCGGCCCCGAGGTCCCGGCGAGGCGGCCGAGGAGGACGCCGAGCGCGAGCGTCAGCGCGATCCCGACCGCCGTGTAGAGGAAAGACGCGGCGCCGACGCGGGCGACCGCCCCGAGGCTCAGCCCGAAGCCGAGGCCGACGACGGAGACCTGGAGGAGGACCTTGCTCCACGAGGCCGTCCGGGTCGGAGCGGGGTTCCCGAAGAGGAGGCTGAAGACGATGCCACCCGCGAGGGCCGCGGCCGGGCCGACCCATGGGAGAAGGCTCGCGGCGGCGAGGGCGAAGAAGAGGGCGGCGCGGGCGCGCGAGGACACCCGAGCATTATTCGAGGTGCGCGGCCCGCCGCAAGCGGAGGTTGCCTCAGCGCGCGAGAAGGAGGACGAGGACCTCCGCCGAGACGATCCGGAGGATCATCGTGAGCGGGTAGACGGCGACGTAGCCGAGCGTCGGCGCGTCCGAGCCGGCGAGGCCGTTCGCGAAGGCGAGGGCCGGCGGGTCGGTCATGCTGCCGGCCATCACGCCCGTCAGCGTCAGGAAGTTGACGCGGAAGACGAGCCGCCCGATCGCGCCGACGACGAGCATCGGGACGATCGTGATCGCCGCCCCGATCGCCATCCAGGTCAGCCCCGGCCCCTTCACGAGCGTGTCGACGAATCCGGCCCCGGAGCGGAGGCCGACCGCCGCGAGGAAGAGCGCGATGCCGATCTCGCGGAGCATGAAGTTCGCGCTGATCGGGAGCCAGAAGACGAGCGGCCCCACGCGCCCGAGCCGCGAGAGGAGGATCGCGACGAGGAGCGGACCGCCCGCGAGGCCGAGCTTCACCGGCGCCGGCATCCCCTGCAGGTGGATCGGGAAGAGGCCGACGGCGACGCCGAGGGCGATCGTCAGGAAGACGGGGACGAGGTGCGGGTAGTTCAGGTCGCGCGGCGAGTCGCCGAGCTCGGCGGCCACCTTCCGGATCTCCTCCGGGCCGCCGACGGCGAGGATCGCGTCGCCCGTCCGGAGCTCGAAGCCCGGGAACGCGGCCATCTCCAGCTCGGAGCGCGAGACGCGTGTGATCCTCACGCCGAAGCGCGCCGCGAAGCTCAGCTCGCCGAGCGTCTTCCCGACGACCTCCTTGCGCGTGACGATGAGCCGCTTGCTCGTGATCGGCGTCGGGAGGCTCCGGAGGTCGAGGTCGCTCTCCTTCCCCACGAGGAGCCGCAGGTCGTCGAGGTCCTTCTTCGGGCCCACCGCGAGGAGGACGTCGCCGACGGCGAGGCGGGTCTCGTGCGTCGGGACGAGGAGCTCGCCGCCGTGGTAGACGCGCGAGACGACGAGGCCGGCCCGGTCGACGAGAGGGAGCTTCTCGAGCAGCAGGCCGTCCAGGTTCGCGTTCGTCACCTCGAGGTTCGCGCGGTGGAGCGGCGGCGCCTCGCTCCGGCGCGACCGCTCGAGGAGCTTCTCCTCGAGCGGCATCGAGACGCGGAACGTGACCTTGAGAGCGAGGATCGCGAGGATGATCCCGAGGACGCCGAACGGGTAGGCGACCGCGTAGCCGAGCGGCGGGATCGTCGCTCCGCGGGCGAGGGACGTCGCGTCGGTCGCGACCTCCTTCAGCGCCTGCTGGGCCGCGGCGAGGCTCGGCGTGTTCGTCGTCGCGCCCGAGAGGATGCCGACGACGGCCGGGAGCTCGACGCCGAGGAGGAGGTGCGCCGCGGCGGCGAGGCCGACGCCGAGGAGGACGACAGCCGTCGCCAGGAGGTTCAGCGTCATCCCGCTCCGCCGAAGCGACGAGATGAAGCCCGGCCCCACCTGCAGGCCGATCGACGTGACGAAGAGGATGAGGCCGAAGTCCCGCGCGAACTCCAGCACCTCCGGCTCGATCGCGACGCCGAAGTGGCCGAGGAGGAGGCCCACGAAGAGGACCCCCGCCGTCGTCAGGCCGACGCCCCGCACCTTCACCGAGCCGAGGGCGAGCCCGAGGCCGGCGACGAGGGCGAGGACGAGGGCCGCCGGGGCCCCGGGGAGGAGCATCGGCGGATTCTCGCGCGGGGCGGATGACGCGTCTACGCGCCGCCGCGCCCCTCCCGCGCCGCAGGGAAGCGCTTTCGACGCCTCCAGACCCATTCCGGACCGCCGAGGTCCGCACTCGCGATCCAGCCTTCCCGCCAGTTCCTCGGCGGCGTAGAGTTCGCCGATGCGCTTCGCAGCCCTCGCCCTCCTCGGCCTCGGCCTCGCGCTTCCTGCCGCCGCCGAAGGTCCGTTCCGGCTCGTCGATTCGCCTGCGGAGGCGGCCGGTCTTCCGCCGACGACGATTCGAGCCACGGCCGTCCGACCCTTCCGGTTCGACGCCCGCCTCTTCGCGGTCGCCATGCGTGCCGTGACCTCGGAGGCTCCGAACGAGGTCGGGACCCCCTCGACGGTCCTCGCGCTGCCCCACCCCGACGGAGGCCTGGAGCGATTTCGGGTCCTGGAGTCGCCCGTCATGGCTCCCGAGCTCGCCGCGAAGTTCCCCGAGATCCGGACGTACCGCGGCGTCGGCGTGGACGACCCGACGGCCTCCGTCCGGTTCGAGGTCTCGCCGCGCGGTTTCTCGGCGATGGTCCTCTCGGCCGCCGGCGCCTGGTACGTCGACCCGTGGACGAGGGGCTTCGTCGACGTCGTCGGCTCGTACCACCGGCGCGACGCGCTGCGCGACCCCGCGAGCCCGTTCGAGTGCGAGGCCCCCGGCACGCACGACGAAGGTGCGGGACCCGGCGCCTCCGCGGCGACGACGGACCTCGGGCCGACGCCCTTCCCGCTCGCCTCCGTCGGCCCGACGCTCCGGACCTACCGGCTCGCGCTCGCGACGACCGGGGAGTACTCCGTCGCGGTCTGCGGCGCGTCGCCGACGAAGGCGTGCGTCGCGGCCGAGCTCGTCGTCGCCGTGAACCGGGTGACCGGGATCTACGAGCGCGAGGTGGCCGTCCGGATGGTCCTCATCGCGGGGAACGACGCCGTCATCTACCTCGACGGCGCGACAGACCCCTACACGAACAACAACGGCGGCACGATGCTCGGGCAGAACCAGTCGACCCTCGACTCCGTCATCGGCAGCGCGAACTACGATTTCGGACACGTCTTCTCGACCGGCGGGGGAGGCGTGGCGTACCTGCGCGTCATCTGCAGCTCGAGCTCGAAGGCCGGCGGCGTGACCGGCCGGCCGGTCCCGACCGGAGACGCCTTCTGGGTCGACTACGTCGCCCACGAGATGGGGCACCAGTTCGGCGGGAACCACACGTTCAACGGCAGCCTCGGCTCCTGCGGAGGCGCCAATCGGGCCGCCTCGGCGGCGTATGAGCCCGGCAGCGGGTCGACGATCATGGCGTACGCGGGGATCTGCGGGTCGAATGACCTTCAGCCCCACAGTGACCCGTACTTCCACGGGAAGAGCTTCGACGAGATCGTCGCCCATATCACGACCGGCGGTGGCGCATCCTGCGCGGCGAACACGGCGACGTCGAACACGGCCCCGACGGTCGACGCCGGCGCCGCGTACACGATTCCCTCGCGGACACCCTTCGCGCTCACCGGCTCGGCGACGGACGCCGAAGGCGATGCCCTCACGTACGGCTGGGAGCAGTTCGATCTCGGCACCGTAGAGCCGGCGCCCCCGCTCGTCGACGCCGGCAACCGCCCCATCTTCCGGAGCTTCAACCCGACCGTCTCGCCGACCCGGGTCTTCCCGAAGCTCTCCGACGTCCTCGCCGGGACGACGACCTACGGCGAGACGATGCCGACGACGTCCCGCACGATGCACTTCCGCCTGACGGTCCGGGACAACCGCGGCGGTGGCGGGGGCGTCGACTCCGACGCGACGACCGTCGCGTCGGTGAGCACCGCCGGGCCCTTCGCGATCACCGCCCCCGCGACGGCCGTGATCTGGGCCGGCGGCTCCACACAGACCGTCACCTGGAACGTCGCGGGGACGACGGCGGCGCCGATCTCCTGCGCGAACGTGTCGATCGCCCTCTCCACGGACGGCGGTCAGACCTTCCCGGAGACCCTCCTCGCCTCGACGCCGAACGACGGCTCGGAGGCCGTCACCGTCCCGGACACGCCGACGGCCGGAGCGACGGCGCGGGTCCGCGTCGCCTGCGTCGGGAACGTCTTCTTCGCGAT
>CAZWRQ010000317.1:0-5239 GCA_964636395.1 uncultured Holophagales bacterium | reverse complement strand
AAGCGTCTCGCGCAGCTCGCGAACGCCCGCCGGGTCGAGCCCGTTCGCCGGCTCGCCGCCGAGGAGGGGGTCACCGTCCTCGTCTCGAGCCACGTCCTCGCGGAGCTCGAGTCGGTCGCGACCTGGATCGGAGTCCTCGCGCGCGGGCGTCTCCGATTCCAGGGGTCGCTCGAGGAGCTGAAGGCGACGCAGCCCGGCCTCCTCGGCGTCCGGGCCGACGACCCGGCGCGGGCGGAAGGGCTCCTCCGCCGGGCGGGCCTCGCCGCGACGCTTCGGCCCGACGGGCTCCTCGCGGTGGGGGTGGCCGACCGCGAGGGGATCGCCCGCGTGAACGCCCACCTCGTCGGGGCGGGGATCGCGGTCTCGCACCTCGCCCTCGAGGAGGCGAACCTCGAGCGCGCCTTCCTCGCGCTGGTCGCGAACGTCCCGGAAGGAGGCGCGGCGTGAGGGGCCTCTCCGCCGCCGTCCACATCGAGCTCCTGAAGCTGAAGCGGACGCTCGCTCTCGCGACGTGCTTCGTCGCACCGCTCGTCGTCGCCGCGTTCCAGGTGGCGGTCTGGCTTCGGAGGAAGGAGGGGTTCGGCGCGGACGTCGAGCCGTGGCTCTCGTTCCACATGAACGTCCTGACGATGTGGGCCATCTTCATGCTCCCCCTGACGACGGCGCTCGTCGTCGCCCTCGTCCACCACGCCGAGCACGCGAACCAGGGGTGGCTGCGCCTCGGCGTCCTCCCGCTGCCGCGCTGGGTCGTGCCGGCGGCGAAGGCGCTCGTCGCGACGGCGCTCCTTCTCCTCGCCACGGTCGTCCTCGTCCTCGGCTGCGTCGGGGGGGCGGCCCTCGCCGACGCCCTCCATCCGAAGATCGCCCTCGAGACGGCCGTGCCGCTCGCGACGATGCTCGGACGAACGGCCCGCGTCTTCGGCGCCGCGCTCCTCGTCCTCGCGATCCAGAACGCGGTCAGCCTCCGCTTCCCGTCGATCGTCGTCTCGCTCGGCACCGGCGTCGCGGGGACGTTCCTCGCCCTCTTCGCCTCCGGGTCGAAGCTGGGGCCGTACTACCCGTGGCTCATGCCGTTGCAGGCGATCCACGGGAAGGAGGAGGCCGCCGTCCTCTCCGTCGCCCTCGGCGCGGGAGGAGGACTTCTCCTCCTCGCGCTCACGATCGCGCTCGCGGCGCGGCGCGACCCGGGCCGGAGGAGCTGAGGAGGGCGGCGAGACCTGAAACCTCGCGATCTCGCCGGGGAGCTGAGTTCGGATGTGGTCAGGTCTACGATCTACACTCTGCGCTCCGCTACGGCGCGAGTCTCGAGGTCGGCGGAGAGCGAATGGCCGGGGCGGATCGACTGCGACCGCGACGCCGAAGGGCGGCCCGGCGAGTCGAGACGCGGTCGTTCACGGAGGGAAGGGCAAGCCGGCCCGGCGGTAAGCTCCCGTGGAAGAGTCGCGGGTTCGGCCCCACCGCGCGACCGTTCGCGGGAGAGGTCATGGCCCATTACCGAACCGTCGTCGCCCGTACCGTCGCGGCCGCGCTCCTCGTGGTCCCGGCGCTCATCGCTTCCCGAGCCGGCGCGCAGGAGAGCTCCCCTTCGGCGATCGCCGCCCCCGTTCTGAAGTGGCAGAGGGGCGGGTGCTTCTCGTCGTGGTGCCAGACGGGCTGGTACTCCTCGCCCGCGATCGCGGACCTCGACCGCGACGGCGCGGCCGAGGTCGTCTGGGGCTCGTACGACGTCGTCGCCCTGAACGGCGCGACGGGCGCCCTGAAGTGGCGGGCGACGAACGGCTCGCGGGTCTGGCCCGGCGTTGCCGTGGCCGACCTGACCGGCGACGGGACGCTCGAGGTAATCGTCGGCCGGGGCTCGGACCAGGTGACCGTCTACGACGCCCTGGGCGGCGTCCTCTGGACGCGGAACCCGTTCGGTGGCGGCGAGGTGAGGACGCTCGCCGTCGAGGACCTCGACACCGACGGGGTCCTCGAGATCGTCGTCGGGCGTGCGAGCGGCGGCTCGACCCGGCAGCTCAACGTCTACGACGCGGCCGGCAACGTCCGGAGCGGGTGGCCCGCGCGGCGGGACGGTGAGCCCGGCTACGGATGGGGGATGTACAACGAGAACGTCGCGGTCGCGGACCTCGACGGCGACGGCGACAAGGAGCTGATCGGCCCGACCGACACGCACTACGTGACGGCTCTCGACCGTGGCGGAAACCAGCTCCCCGCCAGCTCGATCTACGGCGCGGGGAAGGTCTGGAGCCAGGTGGGCGTCCACGTCGACCACGCGGTCGACCTCCGTGGCTACGCGAACTGCGGCGTCGAGCACCGTCCGAACTGGGCGGACTCGGCTCCCGTCGTCGGCGATCTCGACGGCGACGGCGTCCGGGAGATCGTGATCGTCGGGAACGTCTACAACTGCGGGACGGACCCGTACACGAGCCTCTACCACATGCCCTTCCTCTTCCGGCTCGACCGGACTCGGGCTGCCGGTGCGGGGTGGGACTGGACGGCGCTCCCGTCGCCGTCGGCCGGGAGCGGGCCTCTCTCCGAGGACTACGACGTCATCGAGACGGCCGTCCCGAACGCGGCGCTCGCCGACCTGGACGGCGACGGGAAGAAGGAGATCCTCTACCCGTCGTACGACGGTCGCCTGCACGCCTGGTCCCTCGACGAGACGGAGCATGGGAGCTGGCCCTACGACGTCCCCGGGACCGGCATCCGCTTCGCGAGCGAGCCGGTCGTCGCGGACCTCGACGGCGACGGCACGGGCGAAGTGATCTTCACCTCCTGGCCGCAGAAGTCCGTGGGCGGCACCGGCCAGCTTCACGTCCTGAGCCACCTCGGCGTCTCCCTCCACGCCGTCAACCTCCCCGCCCCGCACGGCAGCGCCACCTGGAACGGAGCGCTCGGCGCGCCGTCGCTCGGGGACATCGACGGCGACGGCGAGCTCGAGGTCGTCGTCGGGACGGTCTCCTCGGGCGCGGTCGCCTACGACCTCCCGGGGACGTCGAACGCGCGCGTCCTCTGGGGGACCGGGCGCGGCGGCCTTCGCCGGACGGGCGCCGCGCCGGGACCCGCGGGGCCGCCGCGCTCCTCGCAGTTCTACGCCCTCACGCCGTGCCGGCTCTTCGACACGCGGGAGGCGGCCGGCCCGCTCGGCGGGCCCGCGATCTCCGCCGGGGCGCGCCGCCTCTTCCCGCTCGGCGGTACCTGTGGCATCCCGCCGGGCGCGCGGGCGATCTCGACGAACGCGACGGTCGTGGCCGCCGGGGCCGCGGGGGCCTTCGTCCTCTGGGCCGGAGACGGCGATATTCCCGGGACGTCGAACGTGAGCTTCTCCGCGGGGCGCACGCGCGCGAACAACGCCGTGATCGAGCTCGCCCGCGACGGCACGCGGACGATCCAGGTCCTGAACGGAGCGGCCGCCGCGGCGCACCTGATCCTGGACGTCAACGGGTACTTCCAGTAGGGCGTTTGGGAAGCGGATCGTCGAAGAGCGCATCGTCGTCGTCCGGCAGACGGGGGGGCTGCCCGTTCGCCGTCGCCGGCTGGTCGGAGGCGACCCCGCACGGGTAGTCCGGGGCCTTCGAACCCGCCGCGAGGTTCGTCGGCAACTTTCTTCGTCGTCCTCCTTGACTTCTCAGACGGGATGTCTCAGATTCTCAGACGTAACGTCTGAGAAGGCGGGACGACAGGAGGGGCCGATGGCGCGAACCCCCCGGGACGTGACCGATGCGGAGCTCGAGGTGCTGCGCGCGCTCTGGGACCTCCCGGAGGCGACGATCCGGGCCCTGGCGGACCGGGTCTATCCGAACGGCGGCGCCTCCGAGTACGCGACCGTCCAGAAGCTCCTCGAGCGACTGGAGGACAAGGGGCACGTCTCGCACCGCTCGGAAGGGCGGCAGAACGTCTACGCCGCGCGCCTCGGCCGCGAGGACCTCGTCGCGCTCCGGCTACGCGAGACGGCGGACTCGCTCTGCGGCGGATCGCTCACGCCGCTCCTGACGCACCTCGTGAGCGGGGCGCGGCTCTCCGCTCGGGAGCTGCGCGACCTTCGCCGCCTCGTCGACTCGCTCGGCGAGCGGAGGTGACGGCGTGCACGAGGCCCTCCACCTCCTCCTGACGAATGCGGTCCTCGCGGGCCTCCTCGCCCTCGCCGCCTGGGTCGTCTCGCGCTTCACGAAGCGGCAGGCGGTCGTACACGGGCTGTTCCTCCTCGCCCTGCTGAAGCTCGTGACTCCGCCGCTCGTGGAGCTGCCCCTCCTTCCGGCGGGAGGCTCCGTCCCGGAGGCGACGGAAGCGACCTCCGTCCTCTCCGAGGTGCGGGAAGCCGCGCCCGCCGTCCCGGAGCCTCTCGCCGCGCCGCGGGCACGGATCGTCGAGGCGGCGCGCACCGACGCCGCTACCGGATACACCGAGCCTCGAGGCGCGAGAGAAGCGCTCCCGGTCGCGCCGGCGACCGACGCCGGGCACGTCGCGCCACCGCGGCGAACGTCGCTCCCCTGGCGCCTCGCCCTGGCGGCGCTCGTCGGGCTGGGCGCGCTCGTCGTCGCCGTGCTCGCCGCGCGGCGTTTCCTCCGGTTTCGGCGCCTCGCGAAGGTGGCGGAGCCGGCTCCGCCCGCGCTCGTGACCCGCGCCGCCGAGATCGGCGCCGCCCTCGGCGTCCGCCGCGCTCCCTCCGTCTGCCTCCTCCCGGCCCGGGTCCCGCCGATGCTCTGGCCGGCCTCCCCGCGTCCGAAGCTGCTCCTGCCGCGCGACCTCCTCCCGGAGCTCGACGGAGACGAGCTCGACGCGCTGCTGGCCCACGAGCTCGCCCACGTGAGGCGGCGGGACCACTGGGTGCGGTTCCTGGAGATCGGCGCCACGGCGCTCTTCTGGTGGTACCCGGTCGCCTGGTGGAGCCGGCGCGAGCTCCGCCGCGCCGAGGAGCGCTGCTGCGACGAGTGGGTCCTTCGTGCGTTCCCGGGCTCGGCTCGCGCCTACGCGAACGGAATCCTGAAGAGCCTGACGTTCCTCGCGGAGGCGCCCGTCGCCCTCCCGGAGACCGCGTCGGGCGCCGGACCGATCCGGGACCTCGAGTCCCGGCTCAAGGAGATCCTCATGACGTCACCGCGACCCCGGCTCTCCCGCCCGATCCGGATCGCCCTCGGCTCTCTGGCCGTCGGTGCGCTCGCCTTCTTCCCGACGGTCGCGCCGCCGGCCGCCGCGGAGGCCGCGGCGCTGGCTGGCCTTCCCGACGAGGTCCCGCCCC
>CAZWRQ010000316.1:0-5246 GCA_964636395.1 uncultured Holophagales bacterium | reverse complement strand
GCCGGAGCGCGACTCTCAAGAGCGTGAACGGTGGAGTGGAGGGCGCGTTCGCGGTTCTTCCCCGGGACGCGAGGGTCGTCGCGGAGACGGTCAACGGCGCCGTGAAGCTGACCCTCCCCTCCGACGCGGCCTTCGACCTGAAGGCCTCGGCGATCAACGGCGGGATCCGTTCGACCTTCCCCCTGCCGGTTCGGGGCGGACCCGACGACGACACCGCCGTCCGGGAGATCGAGGCGGCGGCGCGCGCCGAGGCGGAGCGAGCCCGGGCCGCGGCCGATCGGGCGCGCGAGCGATCGCGGAAGTCGCACGCCGCCGGCTCCTCCGCGAGCGAGACCGGGGACTCCTGGGACCGCGAGTGGCAGGAGTTCGGACGCGAGATGGCGGCGTTCGGGCGCGAGATGGCGCGCCTGAGCCGCGAGATCTCCCGCTCGGTGTCAGGCAGCCTGAACCGCTCCTACGAGGGCGCTCTTCGAGGCGGCGGGGCGGCCGTGAAGTGCTCGACGATCAACGGCGGCGTCCTCGTCCTCGCCTCCGGGAGCGCAGAGTCGGAGGCGAGGTCCCTCGTGCCGAAGCGCGGCGAGGGGTGGGCGGGTGAACGAGTCGCGCCGGTGCCTCCCGTTCCCCCCGTCCCTCCGGTCCCTCCGGTCCCTCCCGCCTGGGCGGGCCACGGTCGGGGGCGCGAGGATGGCTCGGTCGTGAAGGGAGACGTGAGCGGCGACCTCCATCTTTCCCTTCCGACGGGCGACGTTCGTGCCGGAAGGATCTCGGGCCGTGCGACGGTACGGACCAGCTCCGGCGACATCCGGATCGGGGCCGTCGGTAAGGGAGCCGACCTTTCGAGCTCGGGCGGGGACGTCCGGATCGAGCAGGTGGAAGGAGGGCTCACGGCCTCGACGCTCGGCGGCGACATCGTCGTGGGCGACGCCTCGGGCGAGGTCCGTCTCAGGACGATGGGCGGCGACGTCCGGCTCCGTTCCGCGCGGGGCCCGGTCAACGCGAAGACGGCGGGCGGCGACGTTCGTGTCCTCCGGGCGCTCGGCGCCGTCCGAGCGGAGACGGCTGGCGGCGAGCTCTTCTGCGAGATCGCGTCGAAGGACGCGGGGCCGGTGGATCTCTCGACCGGGGGCGGCGACGTGACCGTGGTCCTTCCGGCGAACTTCCGCGGCGACGTCGACGTGGTCGTGCGGAGCGTCGACGCGGACGGGGACTACGTCGTGTCCGACTTCCCCGAGATCGGCGTCGTTCGGCATCGAGGCGCCGGCCGCGGAGTCGTTCGCGCGGAAGGGAAGCTGAACGGGGGCGGCGCGAAGGTCACCGTCGCCGCCTCCTCCGGGACCGTTCACATCCGGAAGGGACCGCCCGCCTGAGGACGGGTCCCGCGGCCCGAGCCAGTCGACGCCGCGCCCCCGCTTCGGCGGGGGCGCGGCCGTTTGCTACCCTCCGGCCCGGCGCCTGCGCCTCGTGCCGGGTCCGGCCCCGCGAATCCAGCTCCTGGAGGAAGCCATGAAGAGAATCGTTCCCGCAGCCCTCGTCGTCGTCGCGGCGCTCGTCGCCGCCCCCGCGTCGTTCGCAGCGGTCCCGGAAAAGGGCTCCATCGCGATCTTCGCGGGCATCGGGCCCGCGATCCCGTTCGAGGGCGACTACGAGGTCGGCTTCCACCTCGAGGCGGGAGGCGAGTACTACCTCTCGAACGTGCTCGCCCTCCGAGGAACCCTCGGCTTGACCCGCTCCAACGCGGACGGAGGCTCGGGCGTCACGCTCGGCGGCCTCGAGGCGTCCGCCGTGTACTACGCGCGCAGGGGGAAGTGGAGCCCCTACGTCCTCGGCGGGGTCGGCATCCACACGGTCGATCCGCCGGGCCGGGGCGCCTCTCAACGGCTGAGCGCCCACGTCGGCGGCGGCACGGAGTACTACCTCGACCGGCGGACGGCCCTGACAGGCGAGGTTGCCGGTCGTTTCGTCGGGAGCGCTGGCGGCCGGACGTCCAGCTTCGCCTCCCTCGCGGTCGGGATCAAGTACCACTTCTGAGTCACGAGTCGTTGATGGGGGATGGGTTCGTTCGGTGATCCCGGCGCCGGAAGGGGTGCGGGATCCCGCGCCAAGGAGCGCGTCGCGGGAACTCGGACTTGACAGGTCCGAATTCTCCTCTACTTTGTCAGGCATGACGCACCCCCGTCGCCGGACGGCGACCCGAGCCGTGGCCCTTCTGGTGGCCGTCCTGACGGTCCTCGGGGTGCAGCTGTTCCTTCCGGGAAGTGCGATTGCGTGCGGCCCGATCCTGGCGGATTGCTGCTGTGCGGGAGCGGCCTCCGATCCGGCCGTTCCCGCCCCGGCGGACGGCTGCGGATGCTCCATCTCGCAGCCGACGCCCGTGCCGGCCGCGGACGTCGCCCCGACCGCGGCCTTCGCGCCGCCGGTTCTCCCGGCCGAGGCCGGGGAAGAGCTCCGGTCGGCGGCGCCGGCGATCGCGTCCCGGCTTTCGGCTCCGCCGACGCGGGCCCGCTCCGCACCAACCCAGGCGCTCCTCGAGACGTTCCGGAACTGAGACCCGGGAAACCGCGCTCTCGCCCGTCCCAAGCGGGACGGCTCGATGACGGTTTCCCCGAGGTGTCTCATGTTCCTGAATCGACCCCCCCTGCTCGTCGCGGCGATGTCCGCGGTTCTCTCCACAGTTCTCCTCGCGCTCCCCGCCGGGGCGGCTGGGGCCTCGCCCCCGGCGGGAACCGACTCGGCAGCTCCCGTCGAGGCCCTCGTCGCCGAGGCGCTCGAGAAAAGCCCCGCCCTCGCCGCGGGCCGGGCCGAGGTCGCCGCCGCGCGCGAGCGGGTCGCTCCCGCCGGCACGTTGCCCGACCCGATGCTGTCGCTCGGGTACGAGAACGACGGGACCTCCTTCTCCCTCGGAGAGGAGCCGATGACCCGCCTCTCGTTCATGGCCGAGCAGCAGATCCCGTGGCCCGGGAAGCTCCGCGCCGCCTCGAAGCTCGCCGTGGCGGATGTGGAGGTCGTCGAAGCGCGCATCGCGCGCATCCGCCTCTCCGTCGAAGCCGCCGTCCGGAGGGCGGCCGCGCGCCTCCATGAGGCGCGCGAGCTCGAGGCCGTGACGCGCGACCAGGGGAAGACCTGGGAACGGATCGAGGCGGTCGCGCGGAACCGCTACGCCGCCGGACTGGGGACGCAGCAGGACGTCCTGCGCGCGCAGGCCGAGCGGACGCGCCTCCTCCAGCAGGCGCGCCGCGACGAGGCCGCCGGGCGGGTCGCTCTCGCCGAGCTTCGCCGCCTCCTCCTCCGCGAACCCCACGAGCCGGTCTTGCTCGCGGGGAGCCTCGCCGACGCCCTTCCCGTCGTGCCCGAGGCGGGCGCGGAACGCGCGCGCGCCGAGGAGGAGAGCCCCGAGCTGGCCCTCGTGAGGAGGGTCGCGGCGCGCGAGACGCTCGCGATCGACCTCGCGAAGCGCGATCGCTCCCCCGACCTCGTCGCGTCGGCCGGCTACATGAACCGCGGCTCCCTTCCGCTGATGTGGAGCGTCGGGCTCGGCGTCTCCGTCCCGGTCTTCTCCTCGCGCAGGCAGGAGCCGCGGGTCCGGGAAGCCGCGGCCCGCCTCGCCGCCGCGAAGGCGGCGGAGAGCGACGTCAGGTCCCTCCTTCTCGCGAGAACCGAGGAGCGGCTCGCCCTCCTCGACCAGCTCGCCGAGGAGGCGCGCCTCGACCGGGAGTCGCTCCTCGTCCAGGACCGGCTCGCCGTCGAGGCCGCGCTCGCGAGCTACGGCACGGGCACGGTCCCGTTCGTCACCGTCCTCGAGGCGATCGGCACCGAGTTCTCCGACCGGCGCGCGGCCCTCTCGCGCCTCGCCGGCTTTCGGACGGCCCAGGCGGACCTCCTCGAGCTGAGCCTCGAGGGGGCCGCCGCGATGACCCTTTCCGCCGCCCCCTCCGCCCCGGCCGCGATGATCGCCGGCGGCGGGATGTGAGGAGAGACGCCATGAACCGCACGAAAACGACCCCGACTCGCGCCGCGCTCCTCGCGGTCCTGCTCCTCACGCTCGCCGTTCCGGCGGTCCTCCTCGTCGGCTGCGGCGGCGGCAAGCCCCCGGCTTCGGCCGGGGCGACGACGTACATCTGCCCGATGCACCCGGAGGTCGTGAAGGACGGGAAGGGAAGCTGCCCGATCTGCGGCATGGACCTCGTCCCGAAGGAGGAGGCGCCTGCAGCGCCGGCTGCCGCGCACGAGACCTGGGTCTGCCCGATGCACCCGGAGATCGTGAAGGACGAGAAGGGGAGCTGCCCGATCTGCGGCATGGACCTCGTGAAGAAGGAGGGGAGTGCGCCGGGGGGCGGCGCGGGCGAGGCGGGCGTTCCGGGCTTCGCGACCGTGACGATCGACGCCCGCAAGCGCCAGCTCCTCTCGCTCAAGACGGCGAAAGTCGAGAAGGGGACCTTCGGGACCGGGATCCGGACGGTCGGCCGCGTCGCCTACGACGAGCGGCGGGTCCACCACGTCCACACCCGCTTCGAGGCCTACGTCGAGCACGTCACCGCCGACTTCACCGGGAAGTTCGTGAGGAAAGGCGAGGTCCTCGCCCATGTCTACAGCCCCGAGCTCTTCGCGACCCAGCAGGAGCTCCTCCTCGCCCTCCGGGCCGTCCGTGCCCTCGGACCGTCGGCCGACGGGTCGGTGCGCGAGGGGGCCGAGCGCCTCCTCGACGCGACCCGCCAGCGCCTCCGTCTCTGGGACGTGGCGCAGAAGGACATCGCGGCCGTCGAGGCGCGAGGCGAGCCGCTCCGGAGCTTCCCGATCTACGCGCCCACCTCCGGCTACGTGACGGCGCGGACGGCCTTTCACGGCATGAAGGTCATGCCGGCCGACACGCTCTTCGACATCGTCGACCTCTCCTCCGTCTGGGTCCTCGCCGACGTCTACGAGTCGGAGCTGCCCCGCGTGAAGGTGGGGCAGACGGCGCGGATGACGCTCGCCTACCGTCCGGGGCAGAGCTGGACGGGGAAGGTCACGTACATCTACCCGTCGCTGGACGAGAAGACCCGGACGGCGAAGGTCCGCCTCGAGTTCGCGAACCCCCGCGAGGAGCTGAAGCCCGAGATGTTCGCGGACGTCGTCCTCGAGAGCGCGCCGCGGACGGCGCTGAAGGTCCCGGACGACGCCGTCCTCGACAGCGGGACGCGGAAGGTCGTCTTCGTCGCGAGGGGGGAAGGGGTCCTCGAGCCGCGGGAGGTGAAGGTCGGCGAGCAGGG
>CAZWRQ010000315.1:0-5273 GCA_964636395.1 uncultured Holophagales bacterium | reverse complement strand
AGTTCGTCAGGTGGACGTAGCGCCCCAGCCGCTCGATCTCCTCGTCGAGCGCCTCCCGCATGATCCGGAAGTTCTCCTGCGTGGCGTAGGTGCCGCCGAAGCCCTCGGTCGTCGCGCCGAAGGGGACGTAGTCGAGGAGCGACTGCGCGGTCGTCCGGATGACGGCGACGACGTCGGCCCCCTGCGACGCGGCGGCGCGCGCCTGTTTCACGTCCTCGTGGATGTTCCCCGTCGCCACGATGACGTAGAGGAGAGGCGAGTGGTTCCTCCCGGCGTACCGCGCGAGAAGCTCCTCGCGCCGCCTCCGGTTCCCGCGGACGCGCATCGAGGCGGCCGAGACGAGCTCTGCGGCCTTCGCCTCGAGCGAGACGGGGTCGGCGAGCGGAATGCCGTCGAGGCGGAACCCTCCGGCGACCCGCCGGCTCAGGTCGGCGACGTCCTCACCCGTCCGGACGAGGGCGTTCACCCAGTAGCGGAGCGCGCCCTCCTCGAGGCGGTCGCGGACCTGGTCGACGACGAGGTTTGGGACGGGGACGCCGTCGGCGTCGGCGCCGTCGGCGCCGGCGAGGCGGAGCGTTGCCCGCTCGACGGTGACGGTCGTGTGCGCGTCGATGAATTCCTGGACCGGGGCGACGATCCGCGAGGCGAGCTCGCGGGCCCGGTCGATCCGTTCCGGCGGCAGGTGAAGCCGGCTCTCCATGGGGCCTCCTGGTTCAGTCCTGGTCTTCGTCGTGAAGGAGCTCCTCGGCGCGCCGGGCGAGGCCGGGCGAGAGCCCGAGGAGCCGCGCCACGGTGATCGCGTCGGAGCGCCGCTCGCCCGGGTCGTCGGGCTCGAGGCGGTAGCGCATGAGGAGGTCGATGCGTCGGATGCGCGCGGCGAGGTCGTCCCCGTCCTCTCCGAGCCCGAGGCGCGACCGGTCGAGCCCCGCCATCCGCAGGTACGTCGCGCCGGCGAGGCGGCGGACGCCGCGGAAGTGGGTGGAGAAGAGGGCGACCGTCCGCGGCCGCGCCGTCAGCTCCTCGAGGAGCGCCGAGAGGAGCGCCTCGGCCTCGGCCGAGCTCGTCGTCCGGGCGAGCTCGTCGAAGAGGGCGAGCGTCTCGTCGCCGAAGTCGGCCTGGGCCTCGGCGAGCTGCCGGACCTCGAAGCCGAAGCCGGAAAGCCCGCGTTCCGCCTCGCGGCCGCGTCCCTCGCCGACGTAATGGAACCGGCGGAAGACGCGCGTCTCGAATCGCGCCGCGGGGACGAAGAGGCCCGACTGCGCCGCGAGCTGGAGGAGGGCGAGCGTCTTCAGGACGACCGTCTTCCCGCCCATGTTCGAGCCGAAGACCACCGTCGGGCCGCCGCGGAAGACGGCGTCGAGCGGTGTGTAGGGGGTCCCGAGCTCGGCGCAGAGCTCCTCGGTCGGGAGGTGCCGCCCTCCGGCGATCCGGACGGGCCCGTCGTGGAGGATCGGCCGCACGAGACCCGCCTCGCGGGCGAGGCGCGCTCCCGCGAGCGCGAGGTCGAGCCGCTCGACGGCGCTGGCCTGCTCGAGGAAGAGCGGGAGAGCCTCCGAGAGCGGCTTCGAGAGCGCGCGGAGGACGCGCGCCTCGATCCCGCGCTCGCGGGCGAGGAGAGCGGCCTTCTCCTCGCCGAGCCGGAGCTCCGCTACGCTCGGCCGGGGCCGCACGCAGAGGCGCGTGGCGTCCCACGCCTCGATCTCGAGGAGGTCCGAGACGCCGGCCGGCTCGCCGAGGGTCTCGCGCGGGACGAGGAGGAACGGGCCGTCGCCGAGGGCGAATCCGCAGCGGGCCCGCAGCGCCTCGTCGCGCGCGGCGCGCAGCGCGGCGGCCTCGGCGTCGGCGCGGCGGATCTCGCCGCGAACGGAGGCGAGCTCCGGGTCGTACGCGTCGGCCACGTGGAACGACTCGTCCCCCTCCCGCCCCGTTCCGAGGAGGGCGTGGAGCGATTCGGGGAGCGGGGCGAGGCCGAACCGGGCCTTCGCCCCGTCCGGCAGCAGGGCCAGGAGTCGCCGGTGGTTCGCGAGGAGCTTCTTCAGCTGGAAGAGCTCCACCTCGTCGAACGACTCGCGCGGCGAATCGGGGAAGCGGGGGATGCGGCGGAGGTGGTGGCGAATCCGGTCCAGCCGGACGCGGTCGCCCTCGAGCGCGTCGAGGAGCCGGAGCGCCTCGTCGGTGAGGTCCCAGCGCTCCTCGAGCTCGGCCCGGTCGGTGAAGACTCCCGCCGCCGCGCGGGCGGCCCGCCCGAACGGGGTCTCCGGGGCGAAGCGCTTCCAGAGCGCCGCGAAGCCGGCGTACTCGGCGAGCGGCCCGTTCATGCCGCCGCCTCGAACGGGCTCGGGAGGAGGAACGGCGCGGCCAGCGGACCGACCGCCTCGCGGAGCTCCTCCTCGGTCACGTCGCGCCGCGAGGCGACGACGCCGAGGAGCGCGATCCCGCGCCGGACGCTGCACGCGACCGTCTCGACGAGGCGGAGGAGCGCTCGCGGCGGCAGGAACGACTTCGTCAGGTCTTCCAGGGAGAGCGCCGCGAGGTCGCGCGGGAGGGCCTCGAGGCCCTCTTCCGTGAGCGGCCCTTCGAGGCGGAGCGTCCCCTCGGGCGGGTCCGGGACGATCGGGAGCGTCGCGAGCGCGGCGAGGGCCCGGACCCGCTCGGCGACGCGACAGAGGTTCGCGCCGTCGACGCGGACGGTGAAGAGGAAGCGGACGCCGTCGAGCGCGGCGGCCTGCGTGATCCGGCTCGCGGCGCCGTCCACGAGGACCGACGCGGCCCACCTCTCGTCAGTCACGAGGTCGATCGAGCGGGAGAGCGCCGAGAGGCTCTCGTCTCCGACGAGCGTCACCTCGCCGTCGCGGATCGCCCGGCCGAGGAGGAGCCGCCCGAGCGACGTGCGCGACGGGAGGACGTCGAGGACCTCGAGCCGGGTGGACGAGGCCCGGGCGAAGAGGTCGGTCGTCTGGACGACGTCGCCCGCCTCGACGCGGACGACGGCCGCGCGCCCGTCCACGCCCGACTTCAGGCTCCCGTCGACGCCGATGCCGAAGAGCGCGACGGGGCCGGCGCGTCGCGCGAGGGGGCGCAGGGCCCCGAGGAGGGTCGTCTTCCCCGAGCCCTTCTCGAAGCCGGTCACCGCGGTGACCCCTCCGGCGACCGTCTCGAGCCCGGCCGGCACGGCCTCAACGGGACGCCGCGGATCGCGGCGTCCCGCCCCCGTTCCCCGCGGCGCCAGCGGGTCCGGTCAGTCGTTGTTCCTCTTGTGCCGCGCGAGGCCGCTCGGCTCGAGGTTGCGCCGGTCGCCGGAGAGGAGGGTCGCGACGCCGTCCTTCGCCTTGTACTTCGCGTCGTCGCCGGGGTCCTTCGTGGCCGGGTTCGCCGGCCCGCGGCCGCGCGGCCACGAGTAGGACGTGATGACCCCCTCGTAGTTGCGGAGGATCGCCTTCCCCTCGGCCATCGAGATGAGGTAGTTCGGCATGACGGGGATCTTCCCGCCGCCCCCCGGCGCGTCGACGACGAACGTCGGGACGGCGAGGCCGGTGGTGTGGCCTCGGAGCGACTCGATGATCTCGATCCCCTTCGCGACGGACGTCCGGAAGTGGCTGATGCCGAGCGAAAGGTCGCACTGGTAGATGTAGTAGGGCCTCACCCTCACCGTCATCAGCTTGTGGACGAGCTTCTTCATGACGATCGGGTCGTCGTTGATCCCCCGGAGAAGGACGCTCTGGTTCCCGAGCGGGATTCCGGCGTTCGCGAGCCTCTCGCAGGCCGCCTTCGCCTCCGCGGTGATCTCCTTCGGGTGGTTGAAGTGGACGTTCACCCAGAGCGGGTGGAACTCCTTCAGCATCCCGACGAGGTCGTCGGTGATCCGCTGCGGCAGGACGACCGGCGTGCGCGTGCCGATCCGGATGATCTCGACGTGCGGGATCGCGCGGAGGCGCTCGAGGATGGAACGGAGCCGCGCGTCGGGGAGGACGAACGGGTCGCCGCCCGAGAGGAGGACGTCCCGCACGGTCGGCGTGCTGCGGATGTACTCGATCGCCGCGGAGACGTTGTCCTCCGGCATGTCGACGTCGGTGTCGCCCACGAGGCGCCGCCGCGTGCAGTGCCGGCAGTTCATCGAGCAGATGTTCGTGACGAGGAGGAGCACCCGGTCGGGGTAGCGGTGGGTCAGTCCCGGCACGGGGCTGTCGACGTCCTCGTGGAGCGGGTCGGCCATGTCGGACGGGTCGTCGTGCATCTCGGCGATGCGCGGCACCGACTGCATCCGCACGGGGCAGAACGGGTCGTCGCGGTCCATCAGCGCCGCGTAGTACGGCGTGATCTCCATCGTGAACTTCCCGAGGCACTGCCGGATCTCCTCGCGCTCGCGGTCGGTCAGCTTCACGACCTTCTCGAGCGTCTCGACGTCGCGGATGCCGTTCCGGATCTGCCAGGACCAGTCGTTCCACTCCGCGTCCGTCACGTTCGCGAACAGGGGGATCGACCGGAAGTCGACGGGGGGGTACTGCATCGTCTCTTCCTCAGGCCTTCCGGAGCTTCAGCATCTCGCGGACGTCGTCGGGGCGGGCGAGCGGCCGCCCGCAGTCCCTCGCGATCCGCGCCGCGCGCTCGACGAGCTCCGCGTTGCTCTTCGCGAGGCGCCCCTTGCTGTAGTAGATGTTGTCCTCGAACCCGACGCGGACGTTCCCGCCGAGCGCGAGCGCGCCGTAGATGGCGTCGAGGTTCGCCTTCCCGCCGATCCCCATGAGCGTCCAGTGCGCGCCCCGCGGGAGCTTCCGGACGAACATCTCGAGGACGTCGACCTCGTAGCGGACCGAGCCGGGGACGTTCAGGACGAGGCCGTAGTGGTACGGCTCGTCGAGGAGGCCCTCCTTGATCAGGATGTGGCTCGCGTAGACATGGCCGAGGTCGAAGCACTCGAGCGTCGGGCGCACCCCGTGTTCGCGCATCGCCTTCGCGAACTGCCTCATGATCGGCAGCGTGTTGACGATGTAGTCGTCGCCGAAGTTGACCGTGCCGCAGTCGAGGCTCGCCATCTCGGGCTGGAGCGTCACCGGCTGGAGGCGCTCCTCGGGAGTCATCCCGACGGCGCCGCCCGTCGTGCACTCGATCACGATGTCGCACCTGCTGCGCACGAGCTCGATCGCCTTCCGGAAGACGGCCACGTCCTGCGTCGGCGATCCGTCGTCGTGGCGGACGTGGAGGTGGAGGACGGCGGCGCCGGCCTCCCACGCCTCGAACGCGCTCGCGGCGATCTCCTCGGGGGTGATCGGGAG
>CAZWRQ010000314.1:0-5279 GCA_964636395.1 uncultured Holophagales bacterium | reverse complement strand
GACCGAGAGGCCATTGACCGAACCGGAGGATGAGACGACGAGGTCAGGGGTGCCGTCGCGGTCGACATCGCCTACGGCGCAGGTGGAATAGATGTCGGTGAAGGAGAAGGTCCTCCGGAAGCCGCCCGTCCCGTCGGCGAGGAGGGCGTCGACGAGCCCCTGATACTTCCAGCTCCCCGTCAGGACGAGGTCGGGCAGGCCGTCGCGGTCGAGGTCGGCGACGGTGGCTTCGTTCGGGCTGAGGGTCTCGAGGAACGGCGCGCCGGACGTGAAGCCGCCTCGCCCGTCGCCCGAGAGGATCGAGAGCCCTGCCATCGGCCAGGACGACGTGGCGACGAGCAGGTCGACGTGGCCGTCGCCGTTCAGGTCGGCGGCGGCGAGGAGCCGCAGGTCCGACAGCGCTGGAACGACCTGCGCGGGAGCGAACAGCCCGCCGCCGAGGTTCCGGAGCAAGCGACGCCCGAGGAAGACGTCGACGCGCCCGTCCTCGTCGACGTCGGCGAAGACGGGCGGAATGCCGGGTGCTTCGAGGTCGTACTCGGTCGGGGGCATGGGCCGGAAAGATCTCCCATCCGAGATCCAGACGGCGAGCGCGCCAGTGTGAAGGTGGCTGATCCTCGGGTTCGGCCGTACGGAGACGATATCGGCCCGGCCGTCGCCGTCGACGTCGGCGAGCCGTGCGATGGCGGCGCTGTCGACCGCGACTGCCTCCACGGAGGGGAACGCCCCGCGTCCGTCATTGCGGAAGACGAGGAGCTTTCCATCCGTCGGGGCCGCGAGGGCGACGTCGGGGGCGCCGTCGCCGTCCACGTCGCCCGTGCCGGCGAGAGACGCGAGGACCGCCTCTGCGGGGACGGGAAGCGGGACCTCCGCCGCGAAGCCCGGGACGGCGCAGCGTGCGGGCGTCCGGGCGGGGGCGGGCGCGGCGAGCGCAAAGGCGGCGAGGAGGAGTGAGGCGTGCGGCGGCAGTCCTTGCATCTCTCTCGACGTCTCCGCCGGGCGGGCGGGGGCGCCATACCGAAGTGTGCGCTCGCGCAGCGTTCCTACGCGCCCGGCAGGCGCGGGTGCCAACGGAGCGGAGGTATCCTCTGGCGTCCGCCGTCCACCCGGGCGGCCGACCGCACCCGAAGGAGGACGTCATCCCATGAAGCGCACGCTCGTCGCCCTTGCCGCCGCCTTCGCCCTCGTCGTCACCGCCGCTTCGGTCACCGCCGGCAATATCGCCCCGAAGAAGGGGCCGTCCTGCTGCGCCGAGGCGGAGAAGGCCGCAGCGAAATGCGAGCCCGTGTCCGAGAGCGTCGTGACGCTGACGGGCACGGTCCTCTGCGAGCACTGCGACCTGCACGTCGCCAAGAGCTGCAATCCGGTCTTCAGGGCGGACGGCCGCGAGGGTTACTTGCCGTTCTGCCCCGGCTCGAAGGACGTCGACGGCGTGAAGGCCGCGGCCGACCACGGGAAGGTGAAGCTCGAGGTGAAGGGGAAGCTCTGCAAGACGAAGGACGGCAAGGAGCTCCTCACGGTCGAGTCCTTCGCGAAGAAGGCGTAGGCGGAGCGGCCGGTGAACACCCCGCTCCAGAGGCCGTGGAGATCATGGGGGCGGCTCTTCGCCGGCCTCGCCGTCCTCCTCGCCCTGCCGCTCGCCGCGGGGCAGGCCTCGCTGAACGTCTACTTCCAGTCGACGCTGAAGGACGCGGGCTACCAGAAGAAGGTCTTCCAGAAGGTCGCCTCGGCCTGGAAGGCGCCCGCGACGTTCCCGAAGGTGGGGAAGAAGTGCGTCGTCCAGGCGGTCCTCAGCCGCGACGGCCGGGTCCAGAACGCGTTCGTCTCGATGGAGTCGGGCGTGAAGGCGTGGGACAAGGCCTCTCTCGCCGCCGTCGAGAGCTCCTCGCCGTTCCCGCCCCTGCCGGAGTCGTACGCGCACAAGACGCTCGAGGCGCACTTCCACGTCGCCGTCGTCCCGTAGGTCTCGCGGGGCGCGGTCGACGCCGCAGCCGCATGTAGAATCCGCGTTTGATGCGCCTCCGGCCTCACAGCCGTATCCATCGAGATCAGATCGCGAGGGAGGATCGTCCCCGATGAGTGAGAAACCGTTCCAGCCGTTCGTCCCGGCGAGCTCCACGATGACGGAGTTCACGGGCCGGGCGCTCGTCCTCGGCCTCCTGATGGCCGTCGTCCTGGGCGCCGCGAACGCCTACCTCGGCCTGAAGGCCGGCATGACGATCGCCGCGACGTACCCGGCCGCGGTCATCGGAATGGCCGTCCTCCGGATCATGAAGGGCTCCCTCCTCGAGGAGAACTTCGCCCGAACCGTCGGCTCGATCGGCGAGTCGGTCGCGGCGGGCGCGATCTTCACCATCCCGGCCTTCGTCATCCTCGGGATGTGGAAGTTCGAAGGGTTCGACGCGAAGGAGTACGGGATCGCGACGGCCCTGATGATCCTGGGCGGCCTCCTCGGGATCCTCTTCGTGACGATCCTCCGGCGCGTCATGGTCGAGGACAAGGGGCTGCCGTTCCCCGAGTCGGTCGCCGCGAGCGAGATCCACAAAGCGGGTCAGCGCGGGGCCGACGCGGCGATCCAGCTCTTCCGGGCGATGGGCGTCGGCGCCGTCATCAAGCTCCTCGGCGACCTGGGCGTCTTCCGCGCCTCGAACGACTTCCACGTCGCGGTCGGCAAGGTGAAGGAGAGCTTCGTGAGGCTCGGCCTCTCGAAGGACTCCGACTCCATCGCCGCCGGCGGCGTGACGACGATCTCGGCCCCGGCCGCCACGCCCGCCTACATGGGCGTCGGCTACATCATCGGACCCGAGCTGGGCGCCCTGAACTTCGCGGGCGGCCTCCTCGCGTGGGGCCTCTTCGTCCCGCTCCTCGTCTTCTTCCTCGGCCCGAACCTCATCGAGCGGTACACCGACGCCGCCTCCGGGGCCCAGGACTGGGCGGGCCTCGCGGGCCACCTCTACCGCTACATCGTCCGACCGATCGCGGTCGGCGGCATGCTCGTCGGCGCCTGCTTCACGCTCTGGAAGATGCGGAAGAACCTCATCTCGGGCATCAAGCGCGGCGTGGCCGACGTGAAGAAGTCGGCGGCGGCGGCCGAGGCGACCGAGCGGACCGAGAAGGACCTCTCCTTCAAGGTCGTCCTCCTCGGGATCGCGGCCGTCTTCGTCCTGATGGTCGCCCTCTACTACTACTTCACCGGCGTGATCGGCGGCGCGCTCCTGGCGGCCGTCGTCATGATCATCACGGGCTTCTTCTTCGCGGCCGTCTCGGGGAACCTCGTCGGCCTCATCGGCTCCTCGAACAACCCGATCTCGGGCCTCACGCTCGCGACGACGATCGTCGCCGCGCTGACGATGGTCGTCATCGGCGTCAAGGGCGTCGAGGGGGTCGCGGCCGTCCTCGCGGTCGCCGCGGTCGTCTGCGTCTCGTCCGCCGTCGCGGGCGAGATGCTCCAGGACCTGAAGGTCGGGCACATCCTCGGCGGTACTCCCTGGAAGATGCAGGTCGGCGACGTCATCGGCGTCGTCATCGCCGGCGCCGTCATGTTCTTCCCGCTCTACCTCCTCCACACGTCGGACCTGGCGTCGAACCCGGGCGTCGGCGGCTTCGGCGGCAAGAACCTCCCGGCCCCGCAGGCCGGCCTCATGGCGGCCCTCTCGCAGGGGATCGTCGGCGGCGAGATGGCCTGGCCGCTCGTCCTCGTCGGCATCGCGATGGGGATCACGCTCATCCTCGTGAGGGTCAAGAGCCCGATGCTCTTCTCGGTCGGCATGTACCTGCCGCTCGAGACGACCTTCGCGATCTTCATCGGCGGCCTCATCCGCGGCTTCGTCGACAAGCTCGCCGGCAAGCGCGACCTCAACGTGGCGCAGAAGGCTCGCGTGGAGAACGCGGGCGTCCTCGCGGCGTCCGGCCTGATCGCGGGCGAGGCGCTCGTCGGCCTCCTCGTGGCCGGCGTCGTCGCGTTCCGCTCCGACAACAAGTTCCCGCAGATCGAGGCGTTCGCGGGGATCGCCCCCTGGCTCGCGATCCCGGTCGTCGCCCTCCTCGCGGCGTACCTGATCTACGTCCCGCTCGGCAAGGCGGGCGCGGCCGACGAGCCGGCCCCGCCGACGGCGGTCATGTAGCCCCGGTTTCCCCCACGTTCCGGTCGAAGGCCGCGGCGCAAGCCGCGGCCTTCGTGTCGATGGGCGCTGACGCCACCGGAGAATAGAATCGTCTCCATGAGCGGTCGCGCGGAGAGGTCGTCCTGGCCCGTGAAGCGGATCGTCCTTGCGGACGAGGAGCAGGGAGCCGGTCCCATCGTGGCGGCGATGACGCCGGCGGAGCGGATTGCTCTCGTCGAGCGCCTTACCCGGAACGCCTGGGCTTTCAAGGGAGAACGGATCGATGGAGCGCGACTTCGTCGAGATGTTGTCCGCACTCGACGCGGCGGGGGCTGAATACCTCGTCGTGGGGGCGCATGCCCTCGCGGCGCACGGCGTTCCGCGGGCGACCGGCGACCTGGACATATGGGTTCGCGCGACGCCCGAGAACGCCCGACGGGTCCTCGCGGCGCTCCGTGAGTTCGGCGCCCCGCTGTTCGACCTGACGGCGGACGACCTCTCGAGCCCGGGTACTGTCTTCCAGATCGGGGTCGTGCCCGTCCGGATCGATCTCCTGACGAGCATCTCCGGAGTCGGTTTTGAGGAGGCCTGGGCCGGACGGGTCGAGGTCCCGATCGAGGGGGTGACTGTCGGCGTCCTGGGGCGGAGAGAGCTCGTCCGCAACAAGCGGGCGACCGGTCGGCCGAAGGACCTCCTCGACGCGGAGACGCTCGCGGCCGCGATCGCGGAAGGATGATCGCCGATCGCGGCCGCAGGCGGGACGTTCTCCGTTAATACACGATTTCACGCCTGGCACCGAGCCTGGGGCTAGTCGTCGACGAGCGGGGCGGTGGCGACGGCGGTGCGGCCGGAGGCGACGTCACGGACGGTGGCGACGATGCGGTGGCGGCCGGTGCGGGTGCGGAGGAGGCCGGAGAGGGGCAGGTCGCGGCCGGCCGTCTCGGCGAGCCGCGCGGCCGGGACGGAGACGTCGAACCTCTCGGGAGCGAGCTCGGAGCGTCCGCCGGCCTCGTCGATCGCGGCGAGCGTCGCTTCGACGACGGCGGTCCTGGGGTCGCCGGCAGAGGAGAACGTCAGGTCGCCGCCCGGGACGATGAGGCGCCAGGGGGTGACCCGCCGCCGGGAGAGGAGGCCGTCGGGGCGGGGAGCGCCGAGCTCGAGGCGGACCGTGAACGC
>CAZWRQ010000313.1:0-5293 GCA_964636395.1 uncultured Holophagales bacterium | reverse complement strand
AAGGGCGCGCGGAGGGAAGCCCATCGGCGCTGGCGAGAGGCCTGCGAGGCACGCCCCTCGGCCTCGACCCGCGCCGCGCGGGCCGAGGCCAGCGCCGCACGGTCGGCGTCCCGTTCCTCGGCCGAGACGATTCCACGAGTGAAGAGCCTCTCCGTCAGCCCGAGCGCGCGGACGCGAACAGCCTCGTCCTCGTGCGCTTTCGCGAGTGCGGCGGCCGCGGCCGCCGCGCCCTCGTCGAGCGGTGCCGGGTCGACCTCCGCGAGGAGAGCCCCTCGGCGCACCGCGTCCCCCTCGCGTACCGGGACCCTGACGAGGCGTCCAGCCACCTGGGGCGCCAGAAGCACGTCCTCCTCCGCCGGCGGGACGAGACGTCCCTGCAGGTCGAGGACGTCGGGCAGGTCGGCCCGAGCTGCGGCCGCAACCGACACGGTTACGGGCAACGGCGGGGGCTCGGCAGGTGCCCTCCTGCACCCTGCGGTGCCGAGGGCTCCGATCGAGGACGCGACGAGCACGAGCGGGCGCAATCGCATCACTCCTCGCTCTCTCCGGCTTCCGCGAGCAGGTCGGCCTCCGCGGCCTTCTCGTCGGCCCAGGCCGCGAGGCGGGCGCTGCGGATCTCGAGAAGCGACCGCTCGGCGTCGAGCACCCGAAGGAGGTCGCCCCGGCCGGCCTCGAAGGCCTCTCGGCTCAGCGCGGCGGCCTCCTTCGCGGCGGGGATCGCCTCCCGGTCGAGGACCTCCAGCGTCACGCGCGAGCCCCTCACGCCACGGATCGCGAGCTCGCGGGACTCGCCGGCCTGCCGGCGCGCCGCGACGAGCCGTGCCTCGCTGGCGGTGATGCGTGCGTCCGCGACCCGCACCGCTGAGGCCCCGCGGCCTCCAATCGGAATCGTCAGGGAGGCGCTGGCCTGGTAGTCGGGTCCCGGAAGGCCCGGGTCGTCGGCATTGACACCGAGCGAGACGGAGAGCCCTGGCAGCAGGCGGCGGTGGGCGGCCTCGCGCTCGGCTCGGGCCGACCGGAGAGCCTCCTCGGCGGCGAGGACGTCCGGCCGGAGGCCGGGATCGCTCTGTTCCTCGAGCAGGGCGAGCGCTTCGGCGTAGAGGGGCGCAGGACGGAGTCCGTCGGTTCGACCGTCGGTCGCCGGGTCCAGGCCGAGCAGGCCGTGGATTCGGGCGGCGGCGGCCCGCCTCGATTCGGAAAGCGCCGCGACGGCAGCGGCGATGCGCGCAGCTTCGGACTCGGCTCGGACGAGATCGAGACGAGGGGAGCGTCCGCCCGTGACGCGCTCCCGGACGATGCTGGCGACGACGTTCGCCCGCTCGCGCGCTTCGTTTCCGAGGGCCTCGGCATCCTCAGCGGCGGCCAGCGCGAACCAGGCCCGGCGGATCTGACGTCGCGCTTCACGGAGCGCGCCCGCTGCGGCGGCATCGGCGGAATCGGCCGCGGCAGCCGCGGCCGTGATGCTCCATCCGCGCTCTCCTCCCCACCGGAGGTCCTGGGTGACGGACGCCGTCTCTCGCGCCGAATACCGGGTCGTGCCGATCGTGATGACGGGACTCCCCGGGGCGCGGACGACGTCGATCCGCCTTCGCTCGACGGTCGCGTCGGCCCGTGCGACCACGACCGAGGCGACTCGATCTGCCGCGGCGAGGGCGGCTGGCAGGCTCAGGGGCGCTGTCGCGGGGGCGAGGCCGTTCCCGGCGAGGGCGGCCGCGAGGAGAGGCGCTCCGATCACGAGCCACAGGGTCGGCCCTGCGGCTTGAACGCAGCCTTAACGAGGCATCCAGGACGGCAGAACGATCTCGAAACGGGTGCCGGCTCCCGCGGCGACGGCTCGGGCGAGACCGCCGTGCGCCGCCGCGATGCGGCGAACGAGCGCGAGCCCGAGACCGCTTCCCTCGACCGCGCCGGCCGAGCTTCCCCGCACGAAGGGCTCGAAGACCCGCTCGCGGTCGGACGGCGAAAGCCCGGGACCTTCGTCGGCCACCGCGAGGACGACAGAGGATTCCGACACCTCCGCGGAGAGCCGGATCGGCGAGCTCGGTATCGCGTAGGCGAACGCGTTGTCGACGAGGTGCTCGACCGCGGCGGCGAGGAGCTCCTCGTCTCCTCGGACGAGCGCCTCGTCGGGAGCGTCGACGAGGACGCGGCGCCCGCCCTCGCCACGATCCCGGGCCGCCTTTCGCAAGAGGTCAGCGGCGTTGATCGTCGTTCCGGCGACGCCCGGCCGGGCGTCGGTCCTCACGAGGACGAGAAGCCCGTCGACGAGGCGCTGCAGGGCGAGAACCGCTTCGCGGACCTCCGGTGCGGAGTCCGTCGTCCGTACGGCGAGTCTCGTGAGCGGCGTGCGCAACGCGTGCGATGCGTAGGCCGAGAGCTCTTTCTCCGCCGCGAGCGCGCTCGCGAGCTGCGTGCCCGCCTCGTTGAAGGCCGTCGTCAGGGTCGAAATCTCGAGGTCGCGCGAAGGGGCAAGGAGCGGTTCCCACTTGCCGGCGGGCTTCCGCGCCCCGACGGCGTCGGCGAGCACACGGAGGGGGCGGAGCGCTCGTCGGGTGAGCCGGGCAGCCAGCAGCGCCGCGATCCCGGAGAGAGGGACGACCGCGAGGAGGAGCGCCCAGACCATCTGGCGGCGGAGCGACGGAGGAAGTGAGACCGGAACGGCGACCGCGATGACGGGCCCCCGAGCCGTCCAACGTCTCGCTATCGTGCGGCTCCCTTCCCGGCCCAACTGGGGCGCCGGCGGGGGACTTCCCGGGCCGAGCGTCTTTCCGGGTCCGACGGCGGCGACGAGCCCGTCGCCGTCCCAGACTTCGACGCGGGCACCCCACGGGACGGATTCCTCGAGGACGTCCTGGGCCGCGGCGAGGAATGCCCCTTCGTCCTCTTCTTCACGCTCGAGGCCTGCCTCGATGAACTCCGTCAGGCGCTCAGCAGCGAGCACGTCCTCGTTCCCGAGGCTGAGCGTGAGAACGAGGAACGGCACGGACGCGCTGACCAGGGCCGTCACGGCCGCGACCGCGGCTCCGAGGGCGGCCATCCTCGCCGTGATGCTGCGTTGCCCGGTCCGGCTCATTCTTCCTCCCTCCACCGAAGTCCGAAGCCCCGCACGGTCTCGATCGCTTCGGCGAGGTCGCGCGTAGCGAGCTTGCGCCGAAGACGCGAGAGAATGACGTCGAGGCTCGCTCCGGCTTCGGACGTCGCTTCGCCCCAGACGGTCTCGAGGAGCTCCTGACGACGGAGGCCGCGCGATGCGACGAGCTGCTCCAGCACCTGGAACTCCCGCTCCGTCAAGGGAAGCTCGACGCCATCGACGAAGGCTTCACGTCGGTCTCCGTCCAGGCGCACCCGTCCGCGCTGCAACCGGCGTTGGCTGCGACGCCCCCGGCGGAGCAGAGCCCGGCAACGCGCCTTGAGCTCGACCGGCGCGAAGGGCTTGCCCAGATAGTCGTCCGCGCCGGACTCCAGTCCGTCGACCCTGTCGGCCACGGCGCTCAATGCAGTCAGGAGGAGCACGGCCGCATCGTCTCCCGCGCTCCGCAGCTCCTCCACCCAATCGAGGCCGGAGCCGTCCGGGAGCATCCGGTCGACGACGAGGAGGTCCCAGGCGCGGACTCCTCGTTCGGCGCGTGCCTCCTCGAGCGTTCGGACGGCCGTAACTTCGGCCCCGATCTCCTCCAGGAGGCTGGTGACGAATCCACGCGTCTCGGCGTCGTCCTCGACGACGAGGACCATCGGGACGAGATACGGCCCGGGAGTCGGAGTCTCCAGCGTTGACATCAGGCCCTCCCTCGAGCGGAGATCCGGCGAGCATGGCGTCTCCACGCCGCACGGCCTCGAGCAGCCGATCGTCTCAATCGGGTCGTCCTCTTGGCCGTCGCAGCCACCGCGCTCCTCGTCCTCTCGGTTCCTGCTTGGTCTGGCAGGCTCAGGGGATGATAGAAGGGATCACCCTGAGGGGCTTCGGACGCCCGGGCGCCAGGCTACCGCCCGCCCATCATCCCGCCGCCCATGCGGCGGCCACACTTCATCATGCTGCCCACGGGCATCGAGGTCATTCCCATCCGTCTCGGCATACCAATGAACGCCAGGTCGTAGGCACCCGCCCCGGTCCGGTCTTAGACGCGCACGGTCGCCGAGATTGGGAACGCCGCCACGACGCGAATCGCTCCGAAGCCCGAGGCGGCGCCGAGGCTCGCCTGCAGCTCGTGATTCAGTTTCGACCGTCTTCAATCGACCGCTCGCTGACGCCCCGAACGTCCTCCCATCGAAAGGAGGACGCCATGCACACCCTCACCGTCTCGATCCAGGGCGCCGCGAACGACTCGACGAGCGTCGAGCTCCCGGACGACCAGGCTCTGCCCGTCTACGTGAAGTTGAAGGAGGTCCTTGCCGGGACCCGGGCGGCCCGGCGGGCGATCCGGAAGGACTCCGGCTCCGCCGCGGCTGACGGCCAGAACGGCGACGCCGGGAGGAACGGAGTCGGCGACAGTTCGGCTGACCTCGACCGCTGAGGAACCGGTGATCTCGTTCCTCATCGCCGCGGCCTGCGTCGTCTTCGTCCTCTCGCTGCCGGTCTCGGCGACGAAGGCCGGGCAGACGCTGCGGAGGTGGGCCGGAGTGCTCTTCCTCCTGGCGCTGGCGCCGGCGCTCTTCGTCGGGCTGATCGGCGCCATGG
The DNA here is from genome assembly GCA_964636395.1 of uncultured Holophagales bacterium. GTDB lineage: Bacteria > Acidobacteriota > Thermoanaerobaculia > UBA5066 > UBA5066 > UBA5066. The sequence continues at coordinate 618 of CAZWRQ010000313.1, read as the reverse complement.
GCGGCTCGAGCGGCACGCCCCACGCCGCAACCGGCGCTGGTGGCGGCATCGACGCGCTCGGGACGGTCCTCGGGTTCCTGATCCTCTCTCCCCTCGCCTACGGGATCCTCCAGCTCCGCAAGCGCTTCAACCCGAAGAGCCGCGACCCGTGGGCCGACTACGTCGACCGGAAGGCGGCCGGGAAGAAGGTCGTGGACCCGAAGGCGGCCAAGCCTGTCCTGCCCGGCGGGACGTTCGGCCCGTTCGGAGGCTCTCCGTGACCTTCCTCGACTTCGTCGGGTCGATCCTCCATCGGGAGCGGAAGCGCGCCTACGAAATGGCCGTCGCCGCCGAGCTGCCGAAGCTCGCGCCGCCGAAGCCCTCGTCCGAAGTGATGGAGGAGGTACGCGGCCGGCTCGCCGGTCCTGGCGCGCTCACCTTCGGGAGGCTGCCGTTCGGCCAGATCGTCCGCGTGAAGGGCGACACCTCGATGAAGAGTGCTCTCGTCATCGGGGCACCAGGGTCGGGAAAGACCCGGTTCCTCCTCGGGCTCCTGATCGAGTTGATCTCCCGGGCCCTTCGCGACGAGGTGGAGATCGAGCTCGTCGATCCGAAGACGGAGACCTACAGCCTCACCTG
>CAZWRQ010000312.1:0-5323 GCA_964636395.1 uncultured Holophagales bacterium | reverse complement strand
GGCGGGGGTCGAGCCCGGCGTCGCGGGGACGGAGACCTGCGCCGGGCGGCTTCCCTTGGTGAGCGCGCCGTGGACGTGCTCCTCGAGGACGACGTGGAAGTTCGTGCCGCCGAAACCGAACGCCGAGAGGCCCGCGCGGCGGACGCCGCAGGCGGGCTTCGCCCACTCGCGCAGCTCTGTGTTCACGTAGAACGGAGACTTCGACCAGTCGAGGTTCGGGTTCGGGCGCTCGAAGTTGAGGCTCGGCGGGACGACCTTGTGCGCGAGGGCCATCGCCGCCTTGAAGAAGCCGGCCGCGCCCGCGCCCGCCTTCAGGTGTCCGATGTTCGACTTGACCGAACCGAGCGGGATGGAGTGCGCCGGGAGGCCCGCCGCGCCGAACGCCTCGATGAGGCTCTCGACCTCGACGACGTCGCCGACCTTCGTCGACGTGCCGTGCCCCTCGACGTACGAGCAGGTGGCCGGGTCGAGCCCCGCGACCTGCCAGCCGTGGCGGAGCGCGAAGCGCTGGCCGACCGGGTTCGGTGCGGTGATCCCCTTGCCGCGCCCGTCGCTCGAGGCGCCGATGCCGCGGATGACGGCGTAGATCCGGTCGCCGTCGCGCTCGGCGTCGGCGAGGCGCTTCAGGAGGAAGAAGGCCGCCCCCTCGCCCATGACGAAGCCGTCGGCCCCGTCGGCGTAGGGGCGCGAGCCGGTGGCCGAGAGCGCGCCGATCTTGCAGAACTTGACGAAGCTCGTCGGCCCCATGTTCCGGTCGATTCCGCCCGTGAGGACGGCGTCGAACTTCCCGGCCACGAGGCCGTCGACCGCCGCGCTCATCGCCGCCAGGGCGGAGGCGCAGGCGGCGTCGGTGACGTAGTTCGCCCCGTGGAAGTTGAAGAGGTTCGCGACACGGCCGGCGATGCAGTTGCTGAGCTCGCCCGGCATCGTGTCCTCGGTGACGTCGGGGAGGCGGCCGGCGACGCCGCGGCGCAGCTCGTCGATCGTGCGGGCGCGAACGTCGGCCGGAAGCGCTGCGAACGCCGGCGAGGCGAGCAGCTCGGCCTCGACCTCCGGCGTGAAGATGTGGAACGCGGTCTGGTAGTGCTTCTCGCCCCCCATCGCGTTCCCGAGGATGACCGCCGTCCGGTCGAGGTCGAGGGGCCGCTCGGGGTACCCGAAGTCGGCGAGGACCTCGCGCGTGATCGCGATCGCCCACTTCTGCCCGTCGTCCATCGCCGCCTCGACGAGGGGCGGGATCGGGAGCCTCCACTTCACGGGCTCCCACGGGAATTCGCGGACCCAGCCGCCGATCTTCGAATAGGTCTTTCGCGGGGCCTTCGGGTCGGGATCGAAGTAGAGCGCCGGGTCCCACCGCTTCGGGTCGACCTCGGAGATCCCGTAGACCCCCGACGTGATGTTCTCCCAGAAGGCCCGGGCGTTCAGGGCGCCGGGCATGATCGCGCCGACGCCGACGACGGCGACCGCGCGGGCAGACGTGTCTTCCATGGGGTCGATTCCTCTCAGGCCCGCGTCGCGGGCGTCCGCCCGTAAAGGGCGTCGGAGACGAGGTCGAGGTCGGTCATCAGGCCGGCCTGCGCCCCGGAAATCTCGGGGAGGCGGATCGCCGCGGTGAAAGCGGCGAGGTCGGAGGCGGGGACGCCGTCGGCGCCGACCGCCCAGCGGAGCGCCTCCTGCGCCACCTCGAAGGCGGCCTCGCGGCCGTTCGCGCGGGAGACGGCGGCGAGGGCGGCCGCGTCGAGCCGCCGGTCGGCCTTCTCGGGGAGCTCCCCCTTCGCGGCGCGGGCGGCGCGCTTGGCGAGGACCATCGCCCCTTCGGCGAGGGCGATCATCCGGCCGGCGCGGAAGAGGACGTGCTGGTGGCGCGTCAAGCGCTGGGCGCGGAAGCGCTCGAGCCCCTCGGCGAGGGAATGGAGCGCGAGGGCGGCGAAGCGGGCGCCGCAGCCGGGCTGCGCGGCCTCGAGCGCCTCCATCTCGCGCGCCTTCTCGTGGTAGTGCTGGCCGCGGGTCTTGAGGTGCTGCTGCCAGCGGTCGCGCGCGATCGTCATCTCCATGATCTCCGAGGTCCCCTCGTAGATCGTCGTGATGCGGACGTCGCGCCGGATCTTCTCGACCATGTACTCGCGGGTGTAGCCGTAGCCGCCGAGCGCCTGGATCGAGGCCTCGGCCGCGGCGAGCCCCGCCTCCGTCGCGAGGTACTTCGCGATGGCACCCTCGGTGTTCAGCATCTCCTCGCCCGAGTCGAGCCGCTCGGCCGTCTCCTCGATGTAGGCGCGGCCCGCCTCGAGCCTCACGGCGTGCGGGACGATGAGCTTGTGGGTGTAGCCCTGCTTCTCGGAGAGGGGCGCGCCCCCCTGGAGGCGGTCCTTCGAGTAGGGAACGGCCCTGTCGAGCGCGGCCCAGCCGGCGCCGAGGCCGAACGCGGCGACCATGAGGCGCGTGTAGCCGAAGACGAGCTGGGCCTGGAGGAGTCCCTGCCCCTCGACGCCGCCGACGAGGTTCTCGACGGGGACGTAGACGTCGGAGAGCGAGAGCGCCGCGGTGTTCGAGGCGCGCAGGCCGTGCTTGTCCTCGGGCTTGCCGTGGGAGAAGCCCTCGGCCCCCTTCTCGAGGATGAACCAGGTGGGGCCGGCCGGCGCGTTCGCGAGGATCGTGTAGACGTCGGCGTACCCGCCGTTGCTGATCCACTGCTTGGCGCCGTTCAGCCGGTAGCCGACGGTCTTGCCGTCCTCGACGACCGGCGTCGCCGTCGTTTTCAGGGCACCGAGGTCCGAGCCGGCGGCCGGCTCCGTTGCGCCGTAGGCGAAGAGGAGCCCTTCCTCGGCGATCCGGCCGAGCCAGTGCCTCTTCTGCTCCTCGGTCCCGCCGAAGGAGATCGGGTCGGAGCCGAGGAACGTCGCGAGGACGCCGGTCGCGACGCCGAGGTCGATTGCCGCCATCAGCTCGCAGGTCCGGTAGACGTCCCAGGCGCTCCCGCCGAAGCCGCCGTACTCCTCCTGGATGAAGACGAGCTGGATGCCGAGCGTGTTCGGGTCGCAGAGCGCCCGGACGTCCTCGACGGGGAACTCGTCGGCGTGGTCGAGCTGGAGGAGGCGCGAGACCGGAAGCCGCTGCTCAGCGAAGTCGCGCAGGCTCTGGAGGGTCATCTCGAGCGAATCGGCAGGAAGGCCGGAGGTCTTCATTCGGTTCTCTCTTTCCCCCGGCGGCCCGGGCTCCCCCGCGGGGCCCGCCGGACAAACGAAGAGGACCCTCTGCGGATCCTCGGAAGCGTTTCGGAGCTAGGGGGATGGGAGGTAGGGAGCCACAGCGAAACCGGGTGACTTTACCCGGCGCGAGGCCGGGACACAAATCGAGAACAGGTCTAGGAAATGGCGCGATGCAGCGCCCTAACGTTCTCCGGGTCAGCGATTTGGAATGAACGCGGGCTCAGCCCGCGAACCGGTGCCGTATCGTCCCGCGGAGGTCGGGCTGAGATGGCAGACAGACGCGCCGAGAGTCCAGCGTCGCCGGGGGCCGGCGGAGAGGGAGCCGGCGGCCCCGAACGGGAAGCTCTTCCGCCTTTCACTTTCCGTCACCGGCTCATCCCGGCGATCCACGCGATCGTCGGCGAGCGGTTCGGAGAGCTCGAACCCGATCTCTCCGCCGTCTACGCGGCGGTCGCGGCTCTGTCCGTCAACGCCGCGCTGCCAGCGGCGCTCCCGTACTCCGTCCAGGCAGGTTGCGTCGTCGTCAGCCTTCCGAACGAGGAGGACCTCGTCGTCGGGACGGGAGCCGCGGCCACGGGCGCATTCCCCGTTCACGCCTGGGCGGGACGCCGCCACCCATCCGGCCGCCTCGAGATCGCGGACCTCTCGACCCGGCACTTCAACGCGTGGTTCGGCCGCTCGGCCGAGGCTCCGGGCAGGCGCTTCCCGCGCACCGTCTGGGCATTCGAGGACGAGGCTCCGCGGGCATTCCGCTATACCGTCGACGAGGAGGCCACGATGCGGGTCCGGACCTCTCTCCGGTCTGCGCGCGAGGATGCGGTTACGGCCGCGGCCCGCGAGGTCGTCGAGAGGCTCCGCACCAGCACCGGGTGATGCGCCACCGCTGCGCGGTAGCGACCACGAGGAACGTCTGGCAGAGGCCACCGACGCTTCATCGCGGAGCGACCGGGCCGGTCCAGGGTGAATGGGGAAATGCTGGAGCGGGCGACGAGGGTTGAACTCGCGACATCCAGCTTGGGAAGCTGGCGCTCTACCAACTGAGCTACGCCCGCTCGAGGCGTGGGACGCACCTTTTACCGTGTCCGCGATGCCGCGTCAAGGCGATCCGACGGGTGAACCGGACGGTCCGGTCGAAGCGGGCGGCGGGGCCGGGGGTTCCCCGAGGGACGGAGGGCCCCCCGGGGCGGCGCCGGCGATCGCGGACGAGGCGCGGAAGATGTAGTGGACGCCCGAGGCGATCGTCAGGAGGAACGTCGCTACGAAGCAGGCCTCCGCGACCCAGGCCGGCATCCGGTCGATGTTGTTCATCAGGATCGCGACGACCGTCGATATCTCGGCGAAGGTGTTCGCCTTCCCGAGGAGGGTCGGCGGGAACGACTTGATCCCCAGGCCGAGCGCCATGACGAGGGCGACGACGACGATCAGGACGTCCCGGGCGACCGTGAGGAGGACGAGCCAGAGGGGGATGTGGATGTTCGACGGGGTCGACTTGAGGGCGAAGACGATGAACGTCGAGACGAGGAGGAGCTTGTCCGCCGCCGGGTCGAGGAGCGCCCCGAGCGGCGAGGCCATGCCGAAATGCCGCGCGAGGTAGCCGTCGACGAAGTCGCTGACCGCCATCGCGAAGAAGATCGCGAAGGCTTGTCCGTGCTGCCCTTCGAGGACGGCGTTGATCAGGAACGGGATCGCGACGAGCCGCGCGAAGGTCAGCAGGTTCGGCAGGGTCCAGGGGCGGAGCTCCATCGCGCCTCAGCCGCCCGAGGTCTCCCCCTCGAGCCTGACGTAGATGGCTTTCCCCTTCGGGACGATCAGGTTCTCCCGGGCGAGCTGCGACATCGTCCGGGAGACCGTCTCCCGGCTGGAGCCGATCGTGTCGGCGATCTCCCGCTGCGAGGGACGAACGACGACCGTCCAGCCGCCGCCCGCCTTCCTTCCCCGCTCGTCGGCGAGGTCGCGGAAGTAGCGCGCGAGCCGACCCTTCACGTCGAGGGACGCGAGTCCCTCGATCGTCGCGTTCGCGTGGCGAAGCCGCCGGGAGAACGTGGAGAGTAGGCCGCGGAAGAGGACGAAGTTCCCCTTCAGGAGGTCGAAGAACGCCTCGCGCGTGAGGACGGCGA
>CAZWRQ010000311.1:0-5330 GCA_964636395.1 uncultured Holophagales bacterium | reverse complement strand
CCTGCTCGAGACGCTCGGGCGGACGTTCCCCGCCGGCAAGGTCGTCCTCGCGCTCTCCGCCGACCACGGCTTCCAGACGATCCCCGAGCGCGAGGCGCGGGTCGACAAGGCGTTCACGGGTGGCCGGATCCTCACGGGAAACGGCGCCGTGACGAACTTCGAGGAGCGCCTCAACCGCTACGTCTGCGAGGAGCTCTGCCTCCCGCCCGGCTCGCGCCCGATCTTCGGGAACGAGGGCTTCGACGTGAAGTACAACCTCCCGGCCCTGCCGGCGATGCGGACCGTCGCCGGCCCGTGCGGGGAGGCCGGGCGGGTCGTGACACGGGACGACGTCGACCGGGTCCTCCCCGGGGCGATCGCCCGCCTCTGGCACGAGGAGTTCCGGACGGTCCTCCTCGCCTCGAAGAAGGAGAGCTGGGACCGGAACGACCGCGACGTCCGATTCGCCCTGAACGACTACGACCCGGAGCGATCGGGCGAGGCGCTCCTGATCCCGCGGCGTGGCGTGATCCTCTATCCCGACGCGCGCGGAGGGACTCACGGCTCGCAGTACGTCTACGACACGCACGTCCCGCTCCTCTTCTGGGGCGGGAGCGTCGCGGCCGGGGTCTCCGACTCCGAGCGAACCCCGTACGACTTCGCCCCGACCGTCGGAAAGCTCCTCGGAGTGGCGCTCCCCGACGCCGTCGGGACGGCGATCGAGCTTCCCCGCCAGACCGCGAAGCCCTGAGAGTCCGGTCCGCTGCGACGGGGGCGTCGCGGCGGGCCGGACCGCGACCGTCGCACAATCGGCCCGTGGACGAGCCCCGACCCCGAAGGCGCCCGCGCTACCCGGGACGAAACCCGCGCCGGTTCGAGGAGAAGTACAAGGAGCACGACCCCGCCCGCTTCCCCGAGACGGTCGCGAAGGTCGTCGCCTCGGGCAAGACGCCGGCCGGGACGCACCGCCCCGTCCTCGTCGCGGAGGTCCTCGAAGCGCTCCGCCCGGCCGCGGGCCTCGTCGCCGTCGACGCGACGCTCGGATTCGGCGGCCACGCCGCGGAGCTCCTGCCGCGCCTCCTCCCGGGGGGCCGGCTCGTCGGCCTCGACGCCGACCCCGTCGAGCTCCCGAGGACCGAGGCGCGCCTGCGCGACCTCGGCTTCGTCGAGGGCGTCCTCACGGTCCGCCGGTCGAGCTTCGCGGGGCTTCCGAAGGTCCTCTCCGGCCTCGGGCTCGAGACGGTCGACCTTCTCCTCGCGGACCTCGGCGTCTCCTCGATGCAGCTCGACGACCCGGCGCGCGGCTTCACGTTCCGCGAGGACGGCCCGCTCGACATGCGGATGAACCCCGCCCGCGGCCTCTCCGCCGCGCAGCTCCTCGCGCGCGTCTCCGAAGAGCGCCTCGCCGCGCTCCTCGGGGAGAACGCCGACGAGCCGCACGCGGCGGCGATCGCCCGGGAGATCGTCGCGGCGCGCGCGGCCTCGCCGGTCGACACGACCGCGGCTCTCGCGAGCGCCGTTCGCCGGGCGCTCGCCGCGCTGCCGGAGCGCGTCCGCGAGGAGGAGGGGGACGACCCGGTGCGGCGGGCGTTCCAGGCGCTCCGGATCGAGGTGAACGACGAGCTCGGCACCCTCCGAGCCCTGCTGGCCGCGCTCCCTTCGTGCCTCGCTCCCGGCGGGCGCGTCGCGATCCTGACGTTCCACTCCGGAGAGGACCGGCTCGTGAAGAAGGCGTTCCAGGCCGGGGCGAGGGCCGGCGTCTTCTCCGACTGGTCCCGCGAGCCCGTTCGCCCCGGGCCGGAGGAAGTCCGGGCGAACCCGCGCGCCCGTCCCGCGAAGCTGCGATGGGCTCTCCGCGCGGAGACGGGCGATCTCCCCGCGTTCTAAGATCGCGCCATGCTGACTGCAGAGTGCGCGACCTCCAGGCCCCTTCTCGGATCGGCCCGCTGGGAATGGTGGGATTGGTGGCTCGAACGGAAGACCCGCTGGGTGCGGGACGAGGTGAAGCAGCTCGACGAGGGGGTCTTCCGGACCCTCGCCGCGGGCACCGGCCTCCCCGCGATCCACCAGCGCTCCACGTTCCCGTTCAAGGACGTCCGCGACGGCGCCGACCGCTTCCTCGGCATGGCCAAGGGGGGCGAGCGCCCCTACGCCCGGATCTACACGCGCCTCGGGAACCCGACGACCGAGTACCTCGAGCGGGTCCTCTTCCAGCTCGAGGCGCACCACGTCATCGAGAAGGCGCTCGCGGTGGACGAGAAGGAGCCGACGATCGGCGCCCTCATCTTCGGCTCGGGGATGGGGGCGATCTCGACGCTCGCCCTCGCGGTCTGCCGGGCCGGCGACGCCGTCCTCGCGGGGAACGTCTACGGCTGCACCGACAGCCTCTTCCGCGGCCTCGGGAAGTTCGGCGTCGAGGCGGTCTTCTGCGACATGGGGAACGTCGCGGCCGTCGAGGCCGCGCTCGACGCCCACCCGAACGTCGCGATGGTCTTCCTGGAGTCGCCGGAGAACCCGACGCTCCGGATCGCCGACATCGAGGCGATCTCCCGGCTCACCGAGCCGCGCGGGATCCTCCTCGTCGTCGACAACACGTTCTGCTCGCCCTACCTCCAGCAGCCGTTCCGGCTCGGCGCCGACCTCGTCATGCACTCGCTGACGAAGTTCGTGAACGGCCACTCGACCTCGATCGGCGGCGCGCTCCTCGGACCGTTCCGGTTCATGAAGACCGACTTCTTCCCCTGGTACAAGGACGTCGGCGCGACCCCCTCCCCGTTCGACTCGTGGCTGAACGGCATGACGGTCCAGAGCCTCGCCCCGAGGGAGGCCCAGCAGAGCGCGACCGCGCTCGAGATCGCCCGCTTCCTCTCGACGCATCCGAAGGTCGCGTCGGTCGGCTACCCCGGCCTGCCGGATTTCCCGCAGGCGGACCTCGTCCGCCGCCAGATGCGCTCGGGCGGGGCCATCCTCACCTTCGAGGTGAAAGGCGGGGTCTCAGCCGGCGAAGCGGTCATGAACTACTTCGGCCGCAAGGACACGCCGATGGAGCTCGCCGTGTCGCTCGGCTCCTGCATCACCTACATCCAGCACCCGGCCTCGATGACGCACGCCGTCGTCCCGGAGGCGGACCGGCTCGCCCGCGGGATCACGCCCGGCCTGATCCGGCTCTCCGTCGGGCTCGAGGGGGCAGAGGTCCTCGTCGAGCATCTCGGGCGAGCGCTCGACCCGACCTGACCAGACCGACCTCGCGATTCGTCCGCCCCCCGAGGGCGGGAAGGGGGATGCACGATGGCTCGAGTCCGGAACGTCGCGATCAACACCGGGGGCGGCGACGCCCCCGGCCTGAACGCCGTCATCTGCGGGGTGGTCAGCGCGGCGGTGAACCGCGGTTGGCGCTGCTTCGGCATCCGCGACGGCTACAACGGACTCCTCTTCCCCGAGCAGTTCCCCGACGGCGGGCTCGTCCCGCTGAGCCGGACGCGGGTCGAGGGAATCGCCTCCCTCGGCGGGACGATCCTCGGGACGACGAACCGGGGGAACCCGCTGCGCTTCCCGGTCCGCCAGCCCGACGGGACGACGATCGAGGTCGATCGGACCGACGAGCTCGTCCGCGCCTTCGCCCTTCACGAGATCGACGCCCTCGTCTCGATCGGCGGCGACGGCTCCCTCGCGATCGCGAACGTCCTCGCGAAGAAGGGGATCCGGGTCGTCGGCGTCCCGAAGACGATCGACAACGACCTCGACCGGACGGTGATCACGTTCGGGTTCGACACGGCGCGCTCCTTCGCGACCGAGGCGATCGACCGCCTCCACTCCACCGCCGAGGCGCACCGCCGGATCATGGTGGTCGAGGTGATGGGGCGCTACGCCGGTTGGATCGCCCTCGACTCGGGCGTCGCCGGGAACGCCGACGCCATCCTGATCCCCGAGATACCGTACGACCTCGAGAAGGTCGCGGCTCACCTGCGGCACGCGGAAGAGTCGGGCCAGCGCCACGCCATCGTCGTCGTCGCCGAGGGGGCGAAGCCGAAGGGGGGCACGGTCTCCACCCTCGGCCCCCGCGAGGCGGGGGCCATGGAGCGGCTCGCGGGCGCCGGGGAGCGCGTGATGAAGGGGCTCGAGGAGCTGACGGGGCGCGAGGTGCGGACCGTCGTCCTCGGCCACCTCCTGCGCGGCGGCACCCCGTCCTCCTTCGACCGTCTGCTCGCGCTCCGCTTCGGCGCGGCCGCCGTCCGGGCGCTCGAGGAGGGGCAGAGCGGCATCATGGTCGCTCTGGCCCCACCGACGGTGAACTACGTCCCGCTCGAGGAGGCGACGAGCCGGATGAAGTCCGTCCCGCTCGACTGCGACACGATCAAGACCGCGCGGGACCTCGCCATCAGCTTCGGAGACTAGGCCGCCGGCGGCGATGGACCGCGAGCCCGGGAACGGCGACGCCCACGCGAACGGCGCTTACGAGGCCGAGACCCTCGTCCGGCCCGTCGGCGTCTCGCCCGCCGACGCCCCGCCCGGGAAGACCCCGCCGACGACCGGAGTCCCGACGGCGGAGACGATTCGGGCGTGCCCGTCGTTCCCCGTCTCGGACTGGGACCGGTACGAGCTCGTCGGCTTCCTCGGCGAAGGGGGAATGGGCCGCGTCTTCTCCGCCCGCGACCCGCGGCTCGGCCGGGACGTCGCCCTCAAGTTCCTCAAGGACGAGGACCCCGAGCTCGCGCGGCGCTTCCTCGTCGAGGCACGGGCCCAGGCGCGCGTCGAGCACCCCTCCGTCTGTCCGGTCTGGGAGGTGGGCGAGGTCGCGGGCCACCTCTACATCGCGATGCCGCTCCTGAAGGGTCGGAACCTGAAGGACGCAGCGAAGGAGATGCCCCTCGAGCAGATCGTCGACGTCGTCGCCCGCGTCGCCGACGGTCTCCACGCCGCGCACCGGATCGGCCTCGTCCATCGCGACGTCAAGCCGGGCAACGTCCTCGTGGAGACGACGCCCGACGGCGAGAGCCGTCCCTGGGTCATGGACTTCGGCCTCGTGCGCGACGCGGGCGTCGAAGGGATGACCGTGACCGGCCTCGCCCTCGGGACTCCCTGGTACATGCCGCCCGAGCAGGCGCTCGGAAGGCACGCGGCGATCGACCGCCGCTCAGACGTCTACTCGCTCGGGGTCACTCTCTACGAGCTCCTCGCGGGAACGCTTCCGTTCGCGGGAGAGACGCCCTTCGACGTCATGAACCGGGTCCTCACCGAGGAGCCCGCCCCCCCGTCCCGGCACGCGCCGGGCCTCCCGTCCGACCTCGAGACGATCGTCCTGAAGTGCCTCGAGAAGGAGCCGTCGCGGCGCTACGACTCCGCGCGGACGG
>CAZWRQ010000310.1:0-5356 GCA_964636395.1 uncultured Holophagales bacterium | reverse complement strand
GGCTTCCTCGGAGACTTGGCGATCGACGTCCCGTACGCCGGCCGGCAGGCGCGCAAGCGGGGCCACGCGCTCGACCGTGAGGTGCAGCTCCTCCTGGCGCACGGGGTCCTCCACCTCCTCGGTCACGACCACGAGACGGACGACGGCGAGATGTTCCGTCTCCAGCGGCGCCTCGTGGCGCGAGCCTTCGGCCCCGGCCCCGACGGAGTCCCGGGGGACGAAGCGTGACCGACTTCGCCATCGGAACGGGCCTCGCGTTCTTCCTCTCGGCCGCGTTCGTCCTCCTCTACGCGATCCTCTCGGCCTTCGCTCACGCGCTCGAGAGCCTCTCCGCCATCCGGCGCCGATCCCTCCTCGAAGGGCAGGAGGCGAAGTACGGCCGGCTCCTGGCCCGCGAGAACGTCCTGATCTCGCGCGTGGCGGTCCGGCTCACGGCGCAGGGGGCGGTCCTCGCGGGCCTCCTTTCGCTCGGCACGGGCCTCTCCGGCCTCTCCGTGCCGGAGCCGTTCCTCGTCTCGGCGGTCTCCATCCTCCTCGGCTGGTTCGTCGTCGAGACGCTCGTCATCCGCGCCGTCGCCCGCCGCGGGGCCGAGGACCTGCTCCACGACTTCTCGTGGCTCATCCCGGTCGTCCTCCTCTTCGCGACGCCGCTCTACCCGCTCCTCTCGCGCCTCGTGAGCCCGGCCGACGAGGACGAGGACGAGGAGCCGGTCTCCGCGGCCGAGAAGGAGGCCGAGAAGGACGCCGACGTCCGCGCCCTCCTCGACGTCGCACGCGAGGAAGGGATCCTCGAGAAGCACGAGGAGGAGCTCGTCTCCCGGGCGGTCGACTTCGGCGACCGGACCGTGGGCGAGGTCATGACGTCGCGCCCGGACATGGTCGTGGCCGAGGCCGACCTCCCGTTCTCCACGGTCGCCGACCTCTTCGAGCGGACGAAGCACACCCGCATCCCGCTCGTGGAGGGGGGCGTCGAGAAGCCGATCGGCGTCGTCCACGTGAAGGACGTCTTCTCGGCCCTCCGGGCGCCCGTCCCCCCGGTCAACGCGCGGCCGCTTGCGCGGCCGGTCCTCTTCGTCCCGGAGACGCAGACGATCACGACGCTTCTCTCCGACTTCCGGCGACGCCGCCAGCACCTGGCGATCGTCGTCGACGAGTGGGGTGCGGTCGCGGGCGTCGTCACGCTGGAGGACCTTCTGGAGGAGCTGGTGGGAGAGATCGCCGACGAGCACGAAGACTCCATCGACCCCGTCATCCCGCTCGCGGAGGGCGCCTTCACGGTGGCCGGCCGGGTCCGGGTCACCGAGATCGCCCAGCTCTTCGACGTCGACCTCGCGCCGGGCGACTACGACACCGTCGCGGGGCTCCTCTCGGCGAGGCTCGGGCACATCCCGCGGCCCGGCGAGGAGGTCGAGGAGGGGGGGCTCCTCTTCGTCGTGGAGGACGCCGACCGCAAGAGGGTCCACCGGGTGAAGGTGGCGCGCCCGAGGGGGATCGCGTGAGCCGGCGCGCCGGGACCGTCGCCGTCGCGGGGCGGCCGAACGCGGGGAAGTCGACGCTCGTGAACGCCCTCGTCGGGACGAAGGTCGCGATCGTCTCCGACAAGCCGCAGACGACGCGGCGGCGCGTCCTCGGGATGCTCGACCGCCCCGAGGGGCAGATCGTCTTCGTCGACACCCCGGGCCTTCACAAGCCGCTCCACCGCCTGAACCGGGTGATGCTCGACGAGGCGATGGAGGCGATCCTGGACGTCGACCTCGTCCTCCTCGTCATCGACGCCGCCGAGGCGGAAGGCGCGGGCGACCGCCACGCCCTCGAGCTCGTCGGAAAGGCGAAGCCTCCGCGGATCGCCGTCCTCAACAAGGTCGACCTCGTCTCCAAGCCGAAGCTCCTCCCCCGGATGGCGGCGCTCGCCGAGACGAGACTGTTCGACGAGATCGTCCCGGTCTCCGCGGCGACCGGCGACGGTCTGGAGGGCCTTCCCGAGCTTCTCCTGCGCTACCTTCCGGAAGGGGAGGACCTCTATCCGGCGGGCACGGTCACGACCTCCGACGAGCGAACGCGCGTGGCCGAGCTGATCCGGGAGAAGTTCCTGGAACGGACGCGCGAGGAGATCCCGTACGGTCTCGGCGTCGTCGTCGAGGAGTGGGTCGTCGACGAGACGAAGGGGATGACGCGGGTGACGGCGACGCTCGTCGTCGACAAGGAGAACCACAAGCGGATCGTCATCGGCCTCGGCGGGCAGCTGATCCGCGACGCGGGAACGGCGGCCCGGCTCGAGATCGAGAAGACGTTCGGCCGGAGGTTCTTTCTCGACCTGCACGTCGTCTCCCGGCCGGGCTGGCGGGAGGACCCGCGGTTCCTCGGGACCCTCTCCAGCTGACGGCGGCACCGCCGGGGATCACGCGCAAGGAACCGCCGTGCCGGGGAGAGCGGCCGGCGATGGACCGACGGGCGGCCGATCTTCGCGTCCTGGCTTGACGGCGCGCGGCGAACGCCGGATCGTTCCCGGTACGGAGGCTTCCGTGGAGACGGAAAGAAGACGATCGCCTCGGGTCCGGGCCCCGGAAGGAGCCGAGGGCATCATCCGTTCGACGATCCAGGTCCAGGTGGAGGACGTCTCGAGGGACGGAGTCCGCTTCCGGCTCTCCGGGCCTGTCCGGCCCGGCTCGACCTACGCCTTCCACGCGAGCCTCGAAGGCCTCGACCTCGCCGCTCCGATCCGGATCACGCGCTGCAAGGCGATCCCGCCGGCGAAAGGCGCGGGCCGGGGAATCGTCTACGAGGCGGGGGCCGAGTTCGCGTGGGAGGAGCCCGCCGACGAGGAGCGCGTGGTGAAGTGGCTCGCGAGACGGGGAGCGGCGGCGGGCCGGATCCGGGCCGAGCTCGAGGGCTGAGGCCCGCTCAGTCTCTAGCGGGTGGCTCGAGCTCGTCGAGCGCCCGGCGCAGGAACGCGCCGAGCCTTCGGCTCTGAGCGCCCGCCTCGTCGAGCCTCGACTCGACGAGGCGCTTCACGTCGGCGGTCTCGCGCCTCACCTCGTCGAGACGGTCCGATGCCTCGAGCCGCGCGACGGCGTCCTCGAGGACTCCGAGGCGTCCCTCGAGCGCCGACCGCAGCTCGTCGATCCGGCTCGCGATGGCCCGCTCCAGGCCGGCGAAGCGCTCGTCGAGGAGCGGCCTCAGCGCGTCGACACGCGAGCCCAGGTTCGTCTCGGCGTCCCCGAGCCGCGTCTCGAGCGCGGGGGCGAGGGAGTCGACCTTTCCGGCGAGAGCGGTCCGAACCTCCTCGGCCCGCCCGTCGATCGAGGCCCGGAGCCCGCCGAGGCCCTCCTCGAGGGCGCTCCGCAGTTCCCCGCCGATGCGCTCGTCGAGCGAGGCCGCGAGCTCGTCGAGGCGTCTCTCGATCGGCGCCTGGATTCCGTCCAGGCGTCCTTCCAGGACCTCGCGTCCTTCGCGCGCCAGAGTCTCGAGCCGGGCGGTCTCCTCGGAGCGCGCGTTCGCGAGGTTCTCGATCCGGCCCGAGAGCGCCGCGAACGCCTCGGCCCACACGCTCGCGGCCGGAGGCGGCTCCGGCTGGGGCGGCGGGGGGGGAGGTTCGGCGACGAGGAAGGTCGGAGGCTCCGCCGCCGAGGCCGGAGACGGAACGGCGGGGGTCTCGGGAGCGGCAGGCGACCCGGGGTCGATGACCTCCGGCGAGGGCCCGTCGGTCGCCTCGGGCAGGGGCGAGGGCTCGACCTCGGCCGGCTCGGGCGGCGCGCCCTCCGCAACAGACGTCACGGGCGGGTCGTCCGTCAGCGTGTCGTCCGCGGTGTCGGGCATGGGGGCCGCCTCGAGAGGCACCTCCGCCAGGGAGAGCGCCGGCGGCGGGCCGGGCTGCGGCGGAACTGTGGCGTCGCCGAAGACCTCGCCGCGCGGCATGCTCGGCCACGAGGCCGTCGTCTCGAACGGCGATTCGGTCGGGGGGGCGGGAGCCGGCCCCACCGTGCTCGTCAGCGCGAGGAGCTCGGCGCCGACGGCCGGGATGCGCGCCGTTCGCGATGTGTCCTCCAACGTCGGAGCGACCCACTCCGGCCCGAGCTTCTCGCCGTCTGGGGAGCGCTGGAGCCGCCGGAGGAGCTGGACGAAGGTCATCTTGGAGACGAGCTTGAAGGTCTCGACGACTCCCTTCCCGCCCGCGGCGACCGCCTCCACGAACGGATAGTCCTGGAAGCCGAGGGACTCCTGCAGGGCCTGGACCGAAAGGACTCCCGGAAGGTCTCGCTTGTTGTACTGGATGACGACGGCGGTCTCGTCGAACGTCTGGTCGAGCTCCGCCATGTTCTCGCGGAGATTCTGGAACGACTCGAGGTTGTGCGAGAGCATCGACCACTGCGAGTCGACGACGAAGACGATGCCGTCGACGCCCCGCAGGACGAGCTTGCGCGTCTCGTTGTAGAAGACCTGCCCGGGCACCGTGCAGAGCTGGAACCGGACCGTGTACCCCTTCACGTTGCCGAG
The DNA here is from genome assembly GCA_964636395.1 of uncultured Holophagales bacterium. GTDB lineage: Bacteria > Acidobacteriota > Thermoanaerobaculia > UBA5066 > UBA5066 > UBA5066. The sequence continues at coordinate 862 of CAZWRQ010000310.1, read as the reverse complement.
CTCGACCGGGAGGAGGTCGAAGTAGATCGTCCGGTCCTGGGCCGTGGAGAGGGAGAGGAGCCGGCCCGTCGTCCCCTGCTCGAGCTTCTCGTGGAGGAGGCGGAGATTCGTCGTCTTCCCGCACAGGCCGGGGCCGTAGTAGACGATCTTCGCGGTCAGCTCGCGGGTGGAATGGTTGAAGAGGACCATCGGTTCCCCCGGTCGTTGGGCTCGGGACGGGTTCGGATCGGCAGTATAGGCCGCAACGGCGGCCGCGCGCCGGGCGGTATCCTGACCCCGTGACGGAGCGCGAGCGCTGGACGCCCCTCTCGATGACCCTCGCGGGAATCCCGCTGCGGGGCGTCTCCGTCGCCGGGCGGGAGACCTGGTTCCGGGTTCCCTCCCTCGACCTCTCCTTCGACGTCGGCCGAAGCCCCGCCGAGATCGTCCCCGCGCCGAGCCTCTTCCTCTCGCACGCCCACCTGGATCACGCCGGGGGGCTCGCCTACTGGGCCTCGCAGAGGAGGCTCCTCCGGCTCGCGCCGGCGCGCGTGTTCGTGGATCCGGTCACGGTCCCGGCGTGGAGGGAGATCCTCGCGCTCCACGCCGGCCTCGAGGGAGTCGAGTACCACGTCGCCGTCGAAGGGCTCGCCCCGGGCGACACCGTCGACCTCCGGCGGGACCTCTCCGTCACCGCGTTCCGGGTCGACCACCGGGTCCCCGCCCTCGGCTTCGTCGCCTCCGAGGTCCGTCGCCGGCTGGTGCCGGCGTGGCAGGGGAGGTCCGAGGACGACATCCGCGAGGCGCTCGCCCGCGGTGAGCCGGTGACGCAGCGGAGCCCACGGCCCATCGTCGCCTTCAGCGGCGACACCGGGATCGGTTT
>CAZWRQ010000309.1:0-5418 GCA_964636395.1 uncultured Holophagales bacterium | reverse complement strand
TCGCCGCGGGCCACGTCGAACTGCTTCGCGCCGTACGGCGGGCCGTGAAGCGAGGCACGCCGTCGGCCGGAGGAGCGTCCGCGTGACCGCCCCGGATCGACGGATCTCGGTCCTCGTCCCCGTCTTCGACGCCGAGAGGTATCTCGGCGAGGCCCTCGACTCGGCTCTCTCCCAGTCGGTGCCGCCGGCCGAGGTGGTCGTCGTCGACGACGGCTCCCTCGACGGCAGTGTGCGCGTCGCATCGTCGTTCGGCGGACGGGTCCGCGTCGTCCGCCAGGATCACGCCGGCATCGGCGCGGCGCGGAACCGACTCGTCTCGGAGGCGGGAGGAGAATGGCTGGCCTTCCTCGACGCCGATGACCGCTGGACGTCGACGGCCCTCGCCGCGCATCTCGCCGCCCTCGAGACGCGGCCGCAGGCCGACGCCGCGCTCGGTCGCGTCGTTCAGTTCGTCTCGCCGGAGCTTTCCGAGGCGGCCCGCGCCCTCCTCGCGTGCCCGGAGGGGCCGATGTCGGGCGCGCATCCGGGCGCTTCCCTCCTCAGGAAGAGCGCCTTCTCGCGCGTCGGACCCTTTCGCGTCGACCTTCGCGTCGGCGAGTTCGTCGACTGGTGGATGCGGGGGCTCGAAGCGGGCCTCGACGCGGCGTCGCACGACACGGTCGTCCTGGAGCGGCGGCTGCACGAGTCCAACACCGGTCGACGGGAGATGGCCGCGGTCACGGACTACCTGACGGTCGTGCGGCAGGCCCTCGCTCGCCGTCGGGGCGGCGCGTCGTGAGCGCGACGGCTCGTCCCGCGTCCGTCCGCCGCACGGGCGGATGCTGGCCGACACGCGAGCAGACTCTCCTCCTGCGCGCGGCCCTGCTCCCCGAGACCGAGGCGCGCGCGGCGTACGCGTCGTGGCGGGCGACCGCCGACATCGACCGGGTCGATCCCGCCTCGTACCGGATCCTCCCGCTCCTCGCCCACAACCTCGGCGGCACCGACCCGGTCCTCGCGAGGGCACGGGGAGTCCTGCGCCACACCTGGTCCCGGAACCAGAGGCTCTTCCACCAGGCGTCGTGCGCCGTGAAGGCGCTCCAGGAGACGGGCATTCCCGTGATGCTCCTGAAGGGGGCCGCGCTCGGGCTTCGCTGCTACGCGAGCCTCGGCCACCGTCCGATGAACGACGTCGACGTCCTCGTCCCTCCCGAGAGGTCGGCCGAGGCGCGGACCGTCCTGGCCCGCCTCGGCTGGCGTCCCTCCTACCACGTCGTGCCCGGAAATCTCCCCTACGTCCATGCCGTCGGGCTCACGATCGGGCCGGGCCTCGACCTCGACCTTCACTGGCATGCCATCTACGAGCGCCGTCGCCCCGAGGACGAACGGCCGTTCTGGGAGAACGCGGAACCGCTCCGCGGCCGGGCCATCGACGCTCTCGCCCCGAGTCCCACCGACCTCCTCCTGCAGGTGGCCGCGCACGGTCTCCGGTGGAGCCCCAGCCCTCCCCTGCAGTGGGCGGCCGATCTCGTCGTCCTCCTGCGCGCCGAGGGCGCGCGGGTCGACTGGGACCGCCTCCTCACCCGCGCCCGGGAGGCCGGCTTCGTCCTCCACCTCGACGCGACGCTCTCGTTCGTCCACGGCGAGCTCGGCGCGAGCGTCCCGGCCGGCGTCCTGTCGGACCTCCGTTCGGCTCGGCCGACGCGCCGGGAGCGGCTCGAGCTCGCCGTCCGCTCCTCGTCGCCAGGCCTCCTGCCGGGACTCGTCGCCCACTGGCTCGACTTTCGCCGTGTCGACCTCGAGGCCGCCCACGGGAGCCGGTTCCGGAGGTTCCTCGTCTATCTCGCGACGATCTGGGGGGCGCCGTCGCTCGCGGCCCTGCCGCGCGTCGCCCTGGTCAAGTCGACGAGGCGCCTCCTCCGCTCGCGACACGCGTCGTCCGGACGCGGGCCCGGGTCATAGACTCGGCGCCCGGTGCCGTCCTCGCCCCCTCCGTCCCCCTGGCTCTTCTCCCGCCGCGCCGACCTCCTCCTCTTCGGCGGGCCGGCTGCCGCGTCGCTCCTCCTCCTCGCCGGGGGCGCGCGCCTCGGCCTCCTCGACGGCGACCTCCCCGTCCCGCTCTGGCTCCTCCTCGTCGTCGGTGTCGACGTGGCGCACGTCTGGTCGACCGGCTGGCGCGTCTACGCCGACCCCGACGAGCTCCGGCGCCGCCCGGCGCTCTATCTCGGCCTCCCGGCGGCCGCGTACGCGGCTGGCGTCGTCCTCTTCACGGCGGGGGACCTCGTCTTCTGGCGGGTCCTCGCGTACCTCGCGACGTTCCACTTCGTGAGGCAGCAGTACGGCTGGGTCGCGCTCTACCGGAGGAAGTCGGGCGAGAACGGCGAGCCGGGGGCCGCGTGGGAGCGTCGCCTCGACGCGGCGGCCGTCTACGGCGCGACGCTCGCGCCGCTGGTCTGGTGGCACGCCCGGCTTCCCAGGCGGTTCCACTGGCTGATCGCCGGGGACTATGCCGGCGGGCTCCCCGCGTGGGCCGGCCCGGCCGCGCTCGCCACGTTCGGAGCCGTCTTCGCGCTCTGGGTCGGGAAAGAGGCCTTCCGCCTCGCCGCCGGCCGGCCCGTCTCGTGGGGAAAGGTCCTCGTCGTCGTCACGACGGCGCTCGTCTGGCACCTCGGGATCGTCGTCTTCGACTCCGACTATGCCTTCGCCGTCACGAACGTCCTCGTCCACGGCGTCCCGTACTTCGGCCTCGTCTTCCTCTCGGCTCGCTCCTCGGCCGCCGCGCGGGCCGCGTCCGGCCGAGGGCCGGTCCTCGCGGACCTCGGCGCCCGCCACGCCGCGCTCTTCCTCGGCCCGCTCCTCCTCCTCGCCCTCCTCGAGGAGTGGGGCTGGGACCGGCTCGTCTGGCACGAGAACGGCGCCCTCTTCCCAGGAGGCGCGATCGACCCCGGCCCGCTTCTCCTCTCGCTCGTCGTCCCGCTCCTTGCCCTCCCCCAGGCGACGCACTATCTTCTGGACGCGTGGATATGGAAGGTGACCCCGGAGAACCGGGCGGCGGTCCGGGCGGTCGGCCTCGCGGCGACGACGGAAGCGGACGCGAGGTGAGCGCGTGAGCCCGCTCGGGACACACCTCCTCCTCGACCTCGCCGGCGCGCCGTTCGCGACGCTCGACGACCTCGCCGTCGTCGAGTCGGCCCTCGTCGAGACGGTCGCGGCGATGGGCGCTCACGTCCTCGGCGTCCACCTCCACCGCCTCGAGCCGCAGGGGATCTCCGGCGTCGTCGTCATCACCGAGTCGCACCTGACGATCCACACCTGGCCGGAGCGAGGCGAGGCGGCGGTCGACCTCTTCACCTGCGGCGACCCGGAGCGCGCGCGCGCGGCCGTCGCCGCGCTCGTCGCGCGCCTCGGCGCGGAGGTCTCGAGCCTTCGGGAAGTCTCCCGGGGCGCCGCCGGCTGACGGCTCCCGGCGGCCGGCTCAGCCCGGCTCGCCGTGCTTCGCGAGCTTCTCGAGCGACTTCTTCGGACCGAAGACGATCAGTGTGTCGCCCCGCTCGAGCGGCGTCGCGGGCGAGGGGATCCCGAGGATCCGCTCGACCATCCGCGTGCCGAGGCCGAGGATGCGCGTCTCGGGCACGATCCGGCGGATCGTCACGAGCGAGACGCCGTAGTCGGCCGCGAAGTCGACCTCCCCCGCCTTCTTTCCGAGGAGCTCCTCCGGGATCGCGACCTCCCCGACGGCGTAGTCCGACGAGAGCGCGAAGGAGTCGTAGAGCCCCTCCACCATCAGGCTCCCGGCGAGGCGCGTGACCGTCTCGTTGACCGGCAGGACGACCTCGTCGACGCCGAGCGTCTCGAGGATCCGTTCGTGCCGCACGGTCGTCGCGCGGACGATGAGCCGCCTCACGCCGATCTGCTTGAGGACCGAAACGGTCAGGAGCGCCGCTTCGAAGTCGCTCCCGAAGCTGACGACGACCGCGTCCATCTCGGAGAGCCTCTGCTCGGTGAGGGCCTGCTCGTCGGTCGCGTCGACGCGAACGGTGTGGGTGACGTGGTCCCGCAGGTCGTCGACGGCCTCCTCACGCTCGTCGATCGCGAGGACCTCGGCCCCCCGTCGGGTGAGCTCGGCGGCGAGCTGGGAGCCGAAGTTCCCGAGCCCGATGACGGCGAACTGTCTCGGCATGGGGCCTACGTTATCAGGACGTCTTCCCGGGCGTACTCGTGGCGCGCGTCGCGCCGGAGCGGGGTGGCCGAAAGGACGCAGCCGAGGAGGCCGACGCGCCCCGCCAGCATGAGGGCCGAAAGGAGGAGCTTCGCCGGAACGCCGAGGGACGCCGTGATCCCCGTCGAAAGCCCCACGGTCGAGAGGGCGGAGACGGCCTCGAAGGCCAGGTCGAGCGGGGGCTGCTTCTCGAGGGCGAGCAGGGCGAGGACCGACAGCGAGAGGAGCAGCACGGAGACGACGACGGTCGCGAACGCACGCTGGATCGACGCGTCGCCCAGTCGCCGACGGAACAGCTCGACGCGCTCCTTGCCCCCAGCGATCGACAGGACCGTGAGCAGGGCTACCGCCGCCGTCGTCGTCTTGATCCCTCCGGCGGTCGAGGCCGGCGATCCGCCGACCCACATCAGGATCATCAGGACGAAGAGCGTGGCCGGCCCCAGCTGGGCCATCTCGACGGTGTTGAACCCCGCCGTCCGGGCGGAGACGGAATGGAAGAACGCCGCGAGGAGGCGGTCGCCGCCCGAGGCTCCGAGCGCTCCGCCGCCGGGCTCGAGCAGGTAGAGGCCCGCGGTACCGGCCAGGAGGAGGAGCCCCGAGACGGCGAGGACGAGCTTGACGTGGAGGCCGAGGCGGCGCCGGCGCCGCACCGCGGCCGCTCCCAGCGCCGCGAGGACCGGGAAGCCGAGGCCTCCCGCGACGACGAGGACGATGACGGTCGCCTGGACGAAGACGTTCTCCGCGAGCCCGGGCGCCGCGAAATTCCGTCCGTGGAGGGCGAACCCCGCGTTGCAGAACGCCGAGACGCTGTGGAAGACCGCGGCGAAGAGCCGACCGGCCTCGGGGACCGCGTTCTCGGGGAGGTGTCTGTAGAGGACCGCGGCTCCGGCCGCCTCGAACCCGAGCGTCACGAGAGCGATCTGGGCGAGCGTCGAGCGGATGTTGCCGAGGCTCTGCTCGCCGAGGAGCGACTGGAGGCTCGCGTACTGCCGGAGGGTCCCGCCGGAGAAGGCGAACGCGAAGAAGGTCGTGAGCGTCATGATGCCGAGGCCCCCGGCCTGGATCAGAGCGAGGAGGAACGCCTGGCCGAGGGGCGTGAACCTCGTCGCCGTGTCGACGACGGTCAGCCCGGTCACCGACGCCGCGCTCGCCGCGGTGAAGAGCGCGTCCACGAAGCCGATGCCGGGAGCGTGCGTCGCGCGCGGCAGGAGGAGGAGCCC
>CAZWRQ010000308.1:0-5431 GCA_964636395.1 uncultured Holophagales bacterium | reverse complement strand
ACTGCGGCGTCGCGGAGGTTGCCACGGCGCCCGACGAACCTTCCGAGGCGACCCGTCCGGCCGGGCCGAGCCGGGTCGCCTCGGAAGGTTCGTCGGGCGCCGTGGCAACCTCCGCGGACTGCGGCGTCGCGGAGGCCTTCGGGACGCGGAGCCGCCCGCTCCCCGCCGGCTTCCCGGCGAGGAAGCCGGCGAACGCATCCCCCATCGCGCGAGCGGACTCCCATCGCAGGTTCGGGTCCCGCTCGAGGGCCCGCATGACGATCTCCGCGAACCCGGGTTCGACCGAAGGGAGGACCTCGACGAGGGGACGAGGCGGCTGGGTGAGGCGGAGGACGACCGCCCCGAGCGGGTCGGGCGCCTCGAACGGGTAGCGGCCCGAGACGATCCGGTAGAGCGTGACTCCGAGGGCGTAGAGGTCGGTTCGGCCGTCGAGCGGCTTCGCCTGCGCCTGCTCGGGCGAGACGTAGGCGGGTGTCCCCATGAGGAAGCCGGTCTGGGTCTTGACGAGCGAACCGGTCGATTTCGCGATGCCGAAATCGGTGAGGTACGGCCGGCCGTCCGCGTCGAGGAGGACGTTCTCGGGCTTGATGTCACGGTGGACGATGCCGCGCTCGTGGCTGTAGGCGAGGGCGTCGAGGAGCGGGACGGCGAGGCGAGCCGCCTCCGGCTCGGAGAAGGCGCCCGCGCTGCGAAGCCGCACGGCGAGCGACTGCCCGTCGACGAGCTGCATCGAATACCAGATCGTCCCGCCCGATTCGCCGTAGTCGTAGACCTTTACGATCGACGGGTGCTCGAGGCCCGCCGCGAGGCGCACCTCCTGCATGAAGCGCGGGGCGAAGTCGTCGTCATCCCCCCTCTTCGGCGAGAGGACCTTCAGGGCCTCCGCGCGCTCGAGCCGGAGGTTTCTGGCCCGGTAGACGACCGCGTATCCCCCTCGGCCGAGCTCGCCGTCGATCCGGTAACGATCAGCGAGGAGCGCGCGGAGGCTCTCGAGGTCTCTCTCCATCTGGAGGCGCGACGGGGGTGCGTCAGGCCCGAAGCGCGGCGGTCAGGAGCTCGCGGAGCTTCCCGTACCTCTTGTCGTAGTCGGCCCGGCTGCGGCGGATCACCTCGTGCGCCTCCTCGCGGCCGTAGACGTGCGTGATCTCGACCCGATGCGGCTGGAGGGAGTCGGGGGCCTGCTTGTAGGTGAGGAAGTAGTGCTTGAGCCGGTCGACGAGCGTCGGCGGGAGCTGATAGATCTCGCGGAGCTGTCCGAAGACGGCGTCCCCCTCGAGGACGGCCACGATCTTGTCGTCGGCCTCGAGGTTGTCGATCATCCGGAGGCCCCCGATCGGGACCACGTTCATCAGGACGTCGCCGTGGGAAATGTCCTTCTCCGAGAGGACGCAGACGTCGAGCGGGTCGCCGTCGCCGACGATCCCCTCACGGCCCGTCCGCTGGGCGCAGAAGGCGGCGTTCTCCTCGCCGCAGAACGTCTGCGGGATGAAGCCGTAGAGCGACGGGTAGACGTTCGAGAACTTCTGCGGCCTGTCGATCTTCAGGTAGCCCGTGGTCTTGTCGAGCTCGTACTTGACCGGGTCGGTCGGGACGATCTCGATGTAGGCCGTCACCTTGTCGGGGGCTTCGTCGCCCAACGAGATGCCGTGCCAGGGGTGAGGACGGAAAAGGAGCGGGAGGAGCTCCCAGAGGCCCTCGGGGATCGGCTTGCTCATGCGGCAACGCTACCAGAATCGCCGGGCGGAGGACGGCCGGAGGCGCCTGAGCCGCGACGCACCCCGGCGCGAGATACTCAGCTCCGATGCCGCCCGAGGCCCCGCCGCCCGCCGCGAAACGCTACGTCCTCCGGAAGGCGGGGCCGGCGAAGAGCTATCGGATCGACTACCGGCGGGAGCTGAACGTCGAGCAGCAGGCGGTCGTCTTCGCCCCGGACGGCCCGACCGTCGTCGTGGCCGGGGCCGGCTCGGGGAAGACCCGGACGCTCGTCTACCGCGTGTCCCGCCTCGTCGAGGACGGGGTCGCCCCCGAAGCGATCCTCCTCCTGACGTTCACGAACCGGGCCGCCCGGGAGATGACCCGGAGGGTCGAGCGCCTCCTCGGGGCCGACCTCGCCCGGATGACCGCCGGCACGTTCCATTCCGTCGGCGCGCGCCTCCTGCGGCCGCATGCCGAGCTCCTCGGCTACCGACCCAACTTCTCGATCCTCGATTCCGAGGACTCGAAGGACCTGCTCGAGTCGGCGACCTCCGACCTCGGCATCCCGATCACCGAGCGGCGCTTCCCGAAGGGGGACCTCCTCCGTGCGATCGTCTCCTTCGCCGCGAACACGGGGCAGAAGCTCGACGCCGTGATCGGGCGCGACTACCCGCACCTCCTCTCCCAGCTCGAGCCGGTGAAGGCGGTCGTCCGCCGCTACCTCGAGCGGAAGGTCCTCGCGAACTCGATGGACTACGACGACCTCCTCCTGAACTGGAGGAGGCTCCTCGAGACGCACCCGGAGGTGCGAAGGGCGTTCGCGCTCCGCTTCCGCGCAGTCCTCGTCGACGAGTTCCAGGACGTGAACCGGCTCCAGTCGGAGATCGTCGATCTCGTCGCGCAGGACTCCGATGCGAAGAACGTCATGGTCGTCGGCGACGACGCCCAGTCGATCTACTCCTTCCGCGGCGCCGACGCCGAGGCGCTCCTCGGCTTCCCCGACCGCTACCCGGGCGCGACGGTCTACCGCCTCGAGACGAACTATCGTTCGACGCCCGAGATCCTGCGGCTCGCCGACGCCTCCATCGCGCACAACTCGCGGCGCTACGAGAAGACGCTCGTTCCGACGCGGGAGAGCGGCGTCCCGGTCGCCGTCGTCGGCGCGAAGGACCTCCTCCAGCAGGCGGAGTTCGTGGCGCAGCGGGTCCTCGAGCTGCGCGACGAGGGGACGCCCCTCTCCGAGATCGGCGTCCTCTACCGGGCCCATTACCAGGCCCTGGAGCTGCAGATCGAGCTGACGCGCCGCGGCATCCCGTACGAGGTCCGCTCGGGTCTCCGGTTCTTCGAGCAGGCGCACGTCAAGGACGTCCTCGCGCACCTGAAGCTCCTCGTGAACCCGAAGGACGAGATGTCGTTCAAGCGGGCGCTCAAGCTCCTGCCGAAGGTCGGCGAACGGACGGCCGCCGTCCTCTGGGAGGCCGTCTCCGAGTCGCACGAGCCGCTTGCCGCGTTCCTCGCCCTCGAGCTCGGCAAGGCGCCGGCCGGCGCGCGCGCGGGCCTCCTCCGCTTCCGCGAGACGATGCGGACGCTGAAGAAGCCGTCGTACCTCTCCTCGCCCGCCGAGGCGATCCGCTACGTCGTGGAGGACGGCGGCTACGGCGACGTCGCGAAGGGGAAGTTCCCGAACCACTCCGCGCGGCTCGACGACCTCGAGGCGCTCGCGCAGTTCGCGCTCGCGTACGACGACGTCGGCCGCTTCCTCGAGGAGGTGACGCTCTACGGCGACCCCTCCGGCGAGGACCAGGTCGCGGGGGAGGAGGACGACGAGCGGCTCGTCCTCTCGAGCGTCCACCAGGCCAAGGGACTCGAGTGGAAGGCGGTCTTCGTCATCGGCCTCCAGGAAGACCGCTTCCCGAACCTGCGCGCCTGCAAGACCCCCGAGGGGCTCGAGGAGGAGCGCCGCCTCTTCTACGTCGCGGCGACGCGCGCGAAGGACGAGCTGACGCTCGTCCATCCCCTGACGGCGTTCGACCGGTACGGCGTCGTCGTCGTCACGGAGCCGAGCCAGTTCCTCCGCGAGCTCGACGCGGCGCTCTACGAGCGCTGGGTCCTCGACGAGAGCGTCGACGCGGCGCTCGGCCCGGCGCCAGGCGCGTCCCTCGGTCGGTCTCCCGCGCGCCCGCGCCTCCCCGCCGACCCGACGGTCGACGCGGACGACGACGAGCCGGTGAACTAGCTAGGGGGCCGGCGCTGCCGGCCAGGCGAGACGGGTCAGGCGGGAGACGAGGTCCTCGAGGAAGGTCCGAAGCTCGTCAGGCGTGACCCCGGCCGGGATGCGTGCATCGGGCCCGACGGTGATCTGCGACAGGACCCAGGCGAGCTGCGCGGGAGTGAGCCCCCCGTCCTTGCTCGACGCCGGGCCGATGGCGTCCTCCGCGCGGAATCCGGCCCGCTCCAGGAACAGGACGTCGACGAGGTCCCGGACCTCGCCCCGGGACAGGAGCGTGCAGAGCTTGTTCGCGAGGATCTCCTCTGGCGGGTCGACGAGGACGCCGTCACGGTCGAGCTTCTCGACGTGGATCTGGGGGGCACGGTCACGCACGAGGTCGACGATGACGCTCTCGGCGCCGACGCTGAGCAGGAATCGCCGGAAGTCGGGCGAGGTCCGGAGGGCCTGGATCGTGGCGCCCAGCTCCTCGGCGACGGAGCGAAGCGCCGAAGCCCCTTCGTCGAGATCGGCGGACGACGTGAAGAGGTCGAGGTCGTCGGTCGTCCTGTGCCCGAGGTGGAAGGCGGCGAGCGCCGCGCCGCCCGTCAGGAAGAACGAGCGCGTCCGTCGGAAGAAGCCGTGAAGGACGTCCTCCTGAAGCCGGCTCAAACGCGACATTCGCTACGCCTCGACGAGCCCGAGCCGCTTCCAGCGGTCGAGGAGGAACTCCCAGAACGCGCGGCGGAGGCCGAGACGTCCGGCGAGCCGCGGCCAGAGCCGGACGACCTCTTCGGGCGTCACGAACCGCCAGACGTCGGGGTCCCGGGCCTCGCGCAGGACGAGAGCGAGAAGTCTCAGCCTCTCGGGCTCCGACGCCGTGCGCAGTCGCTCTTCGAGCTCGGAGACGGTCATCGGATCGTCCCAGAGGAAGTAGGGTATTGCTCCCGGATCGTCGAGCCTCGTGGAGAGAGCGGACACGGGAGAAGTCTACCCGCGCCCCGTCTGCGCGGTCGTCAGGAGATCCCGAGGAGCTGCGCGACCTGGTCCGGCGGGGCCAGGTAGGCGCCCGCCTGCCGCTTCACGATCTTCCCGGTCGGCGTCGTCACGAGGAAGTGCGGCACGCCGCTGATCCGCGCGGCCCGCGCCCACTTCCGGTCGGAGTCGATCCGTGCCGGGCGACCGATCGACTTCGTCATCTCGAGGCAGGCGCGCACGTCGTCCATCCCGACGACGAAGACGGTCTCGTACCCCAGCGGGGCGATGTGGTCTGCGAGGGCGACGTCGCCCGGCAGGGAGGAGCGGCAGGGGCCGCACCATGGGGCGACGTAGACGACGAGGCAGCCCTTCGAGCCGCGGCAGAAAAGCGGCGAAGCGTCGGGGCCGGCGGAGACGCCCTCGGCGGAGGCCGAGGGGAGCGGAACGTCGGGCAGGTAGCTCGGTCGCCGGAACCAGAGGAACGCGGCGAGGGCGCCGAGGACGAGGAGCGCGATCGTCCAGGGAGAGCGGCCCGGGGGGGCGGCGACGGAC
>CAZWRQ010000307.1:0-5486 GCA_964636395.1 uncultured Holophagales bacterium | reverse complement strand
TTCGTTCGTGGCGTTGGTCGCCGGGACGAGCTTTCCGACGAGCGACCTGAAGAGCTGCCTGTTCGCCATCGCTTCCTCCGCGTCCTTTCGTTTCCTGGGGACCGGATTTGCGAAGGCGGTGCCATGCCGGGCGCGAGGGACCCGATGACCGGACAAGCGGTTGAAGGACATTGACTTTTCGGCGACGGCCGCCGGGCCGAGGGGGGCGGCGCGTTGTCCGTATCGATCCGAGCGAATAAACTGACTTATCCTTTGGGATCATGGCACGCCGCAAGCAGGTCGTCTTCGGGCTCCTCGGAGCCACGCTGGACCGCGGCGAGGGCTCCGAGCGGTGGGAGACGTGGCGCCCGACGGTCTCTCTCTTCCAGCACGAGGAGCTGCTCCTCGACCGGCTCGAGCTGATTCACCAGGTCCGTTTCGCGAAGCTCGCCCGGCGCCTCGTCGAGGACATCACATCGATCTCGCCGGAGACCGAGACCCGCCTCCACGCCGTGGAGTTGCGGGACCCGTGGGACTTCGAAGAGGTCTACGGCGCGCTCCACGACTTCGCCCGCGCGTACCCTTTCGACCCCGAGAGGGAGGACTATTTCGTCCACATCACGACCGGCACGCACGTCGTCCAGATCTGTCTCTTCCTCCTCACGGAGGCGCGGCTCTTCCCCGCTCGGCTCATCCAGACCTCGCCCCCGGAACGCCGCCGCTCGTCGAGGCCCGGCATCTACCAGGTCATCGACCTCGACCTCTCCCGCTACGACCGCATCGCGGCGCGCTTCCGGAAAGACCAGAGGGAAGGGCTCTCGTTCCTGAAGTCGGGCATCGCGACGAGGAACGAGCGGTTCAACGGGCTCATCGAGCGGATCGAGAGGGTGGCGATCGCCTCGCCCGAGCCGCTCCTCCTGATGGGGCCGACCGGGGCCGGGAAGTCGCTCCTCGCCCGGCGGATCTACGAGCTGAAGAAGGCGCGGCGGCAGGTGTCCGGCTCCTTCGTCGACGTGAACTGCGCGACGGTGCGCGGCGACGGCGCGATGTCGGCGCTCTTCGGCCACGAGAAGGGGGCGTTCACGGGAGCCGCGGAGAAGCGGCTGGGCCTCCTGCGCGCGGCCGACGGCGGCGTCCTCTTCCTCGACGAGATCGGCGAGCTGGGACCGGACGAGCAGGCGATGCTCCTCCGGGCGCTCGAGGAGAAGAGGTTCCTGCCGCTCGGCTCCGACCGCGAGGTGAAGAGCGAGTTCCAGCTCCTTGCGGGGACGAACCGCGATCTCCAGGAGGACGTCGCGGCGGGCCGCTTCCGCGAGGACCTCTTCGCTCGGATCAACCTCTGGACGTTTCGTCTGCCGCCCCTCCGCGAACGTCGCGAGGACATCCCTCCGAACCTCGACTACGAGCTCGACCGCTTCGCAGAACGGAGCGGAGCGACCGTTCGGTTCAACCGCGAAGCCCGGGAGCGCTTCCTCGCGTTCGCGATGTCGGAGGAAGCGACCTGGGACGCGAACTTCCGCGACCTGAGCGCCGCCGTGACGCGGATGGCGACGCTGGCCTCCGGAGGGCGCATCACCGTGAGCGACGTCGAGCCTGAGATCGAGCGGTTGAGGGCGCAGTGGCGCCTGCCGCGCGCAAGCGCCGACCCGGCCGCGCGCGAAGACCCGGTCCGCCTGCTCGGCTCGAGGGTCGACGGCATCGACCCGTTCGACCTCTCCCAGCTGCGGGAAGTGATCCGCGTGTGTCGGGCGTCCCGCTCGCTCTCCGAGGCGGGGCGCACGCTCTTCGCCGTCTCGCGCCGCCGGAAGAGCAACCCGAACGACGCAGACCGGCTCCGGAAGTACCTCGCTCGTTTCGGCCTGGCATGGGGCGAAGTGGTCGGGAGGTAGGGGGCGAGGCGAACGGCCCGATCGTCACGCCTTCCCGCCGGCGTTGGGCGCGAGAGGCCGCTCCCGGGACCAGGTGCTCGGGGGGGCGAACGGGTCGCGACCCACATGCTCGCGTTCGAGGGGAACGACCAGGAGTACGAGACCGGCCGGCACAAGCGCCTCGGCGCCGCGGCCGACATGCCCCACAGGATCAAGTACCGGAAGCTGACGACGAGTAGGTCGGGGAGGGGCCGCCCACGCCCGATCGTGTCCATTCACACCGTGAATGGTCCCCCGTTCTACTCGTAGTGGGTGAAGAGCCTCAGGACCTTGACAGTCTTCTCGCCCTCGAGCACCTGGTAGACGAGGCGATGCTGGATGTCGATCCGCCTCGAGAATGCCCCGGAGAGCTGTCCGACGAGCTTCTCGAACCGAGGCGGCGCCTCGAACGGGTCCCGCGCGAGGATCGCGAGGAGCTTCTCGGCCTGCGGACGCAGGCCGGCCCGGGCGATCTTGCGTGCGTCCCGCCCCGCCTGCCCCGCTTCGCCTCCGTCCCCGTCCGGAGACGGCCCCCGGGGAACGCGAATTGCTTGAACTCTGCGGGGAGGAGTCCGCGTGATCGCTTTCGTGACGCTGTTCCTCGGCCTCTTCTACGGGCCGGCCGAGATCGAGCTCTCCGCCGCGCCCGGCGTTGCCCGGATCGAGCTCTACGTCGACGGCGACCTCGTCTCGGAGCTGACGGAGCCGTGGGTCGCGAAGCTCGACCTCGGGCCGGAGATCGTTCCGCGCGAGCTCGTCGCCGTGGCGAAGGACGCCGAGGGGCGCCGGGTCGATGAGGTCCGCCAGTGGATCAACCGTCCGCGGCCCGGCGCCGAGGCGAGCTTCGTCGTCGAGAAGGAGCCGAGCGGCGCGGGCCGGACGGCGCGGCTCCTCTGGCGGAGCGTGACGCGTTCCCGGGCGAAGTCGATCCGCGTCTCCTTCGACGGCCTGCCGCTCGAGGTCCCCGACCCGAACCGGATCCCGCTTCCGGCCCACTCTCCGGGGACGACGCACATCCTCGTCGCCGACGTCGACTTCGAGGACGGCCTCTCGGCCACCGCCGTCGCGAGTCTCGGAGGCGAGAGATTCGACGAGGCGCTCGAGGAGCTGACGGCGGTCCCGATCCGCCTCGACCCGGGCGGCAGCCTCCCGAAGGACAAGCGGCTCGAAGGGTGGTTTCGGGCGGGAGAGAAGCCGCTGACGGTCGCCGCGGTCGAAGAGGGGCCTTCCGACGTCGTCTTCGTCGTGGCGGGCCGCGCCCTCGACGACCTGCAGAAACTCCTTGAAGACGTCACCCGCCAGAGGTCGTGGCTGGCGGTGCGCTCGCAGGCCAACCTGCCTGTCGGAGCGCGATTTCGCTTCGTCGAGACGATCCCGCGCATCGTCCGCAGCCCCGCGGAGGTCGCGAGCCGCTTCTTCTCCTCCGAGGACTACTCGGCGAAGGACGACTACTTCTTCTCCGCCATCCGCAAGGTCGCCATCCGGAATCGATCCGGGGAGCCCCGCGTTGCCGACGCCGTTGCGATCGCCGGCCTCTCGGCGGCGGAGAAGAGCCGGCGGCGGGCCGTCGTCCTCCTCCTCGGGAGCGGTGCCACCGAAGCGGGGCCGATTACGGCCGAGCGCGCCCGGCGCTGCCTCGCGAATCTCGGGGTCCCCCTCTTCGTCTGGGACGTCTCGCGGGCGCCGGCGAAGAGCGAGCAGAAACCCGACCCTCGAGCGGAGGCGCAGGCCGACGCGCGCGCCCACTGGCCGGAGGCGGTGCGCGTCTCGGGCCTGACGTCGCTCCTGGGCGCCTTCCGGTCGCTCGAGAAGGAGCTCGCGTCCCAGCGGATCGTCTGGCTGAAGGGACGCCTCAACCCGGCGAAGGTCGAGCTGACGGCGTCGGCCGGAAAGGGAGTCTCGCTCGTCCAATGAGAGCCGCATCGCGATCTCTCGCCGCGCTCCTCGCCGCGCTCCTGCTCCTCGCCGGGCGTCCCGCGGCCGCGGAACACGTCACCCTGCCGCCGGGCGCCCGGCTCCACCTCGAGCCCGACGTGAAGTCGCATTCCCTCGCCCTCCTCGACGCGGAGGCGCTCGTCGAGGTGCTCGAGAGGAAGGACGGCTGGATCCTCGTCCGGTACGACGCGTTCCGCGGCTGGGTGAGGGAGGGTGCGCCGAGATCGCTCGTCGAAGAACGCGGCGATTCGTACTCAGCGCAGGGGGTGGTTCACGAGGGACTCCTCGCGCGCGGCCGGGCCCTCCTGCACGGCGGCGGGCGCGAGCTCCCGATGGACGGGCGGACCCTTCTCACCGACGTCTCCGACGAGGCGCTCCTGAAGTGGCTCGTCGCGATGCCGGCGGCGGCGAGGTTCAGGTTCGAGAGGCAATGGGGGAGGGCCCGGTCCCCGGCTCCGGGATCGGTCGTCTTCCTCTTCGAATCGGCAGAGGCCGAGAAGGAGTTCTCCTCCGTCGCCTGCGGAGCGACGGAGCCGCGCGGCGTGCGGATCGCGTCGCTCGCCCTATCCGGAAAGGGGCGGGCCTGGGACAGGGCGCGCCTCCTTCACCAGGTGGGGCACCTCTACGCGCGCGACGTACTGGGGGAGGGCGTCCCTTCCTGGATCGAGGAAGGTTTCGCCGACGAGTTTGCCCGGGCGGGAATCCCCGTCGAGATCGTCGAGGGCTGGAGGGCCGTCCACTACCCGAAGCGCTCGCTCCCGTCGCCCCCGGTCGCGACGGTCGCCGAGGTTCTCGCCGCCGGCGCGGAGATCTTCGGGAGGGAGCCCGCGGCCGAGGCGCGGCGCCTCGAGGCGCTCCTCTTCTTCCGCTACCTTTCGGGGGACCGCAAGTTCCTCCCATTCAGGGACTTCGTTACGTCGGGAGGGAAGCTCGATCCCCCGGCCCTCGAGGAAGCTCTTCGACGGAAGGTCGGAGCGATCGAGCGGGGCTACCTCTCCGCCCGGCCGGGGATCCGATAGGCGCCCGAGGTCTTCGCGAAACAGGGAGGAGTCCGCATGATCGCCTTCGTCACGCTCTTCCTGGGCCTCGTCTACGGGCCCGTCACCGTGGAGCTCTCCGCCGCGCCGGGCGTCGCACGGATCGAGCTCTCGGTCGACGGCGAATTCGTCTCGGAGCTGACGGGGCCGTGGATCGCGAATCTCGACCTCGGGCCGGAGATCGCCCCGCGGGAGCTCGTCGCCGTGGCGAAGGACGCCGAGGGGCGCCGGGTCGGAGAGGTCCGGCAGTGGATCAACCGCCCGCGGCCCGGCGCGGAGGCGAGCTTCGTCGTCGAGAAGGGGTCGAGCGGCACGGGCCGGGCGGCGCGCCTTCACTGGCACAGCGTGACCGGCTCCCGGCCGAAGTCGATTCGCGTCTCCTTCGACGGCCAGCCGCTCGAGACCCCCGACCCGGGCCGCATCCCACTTCCGGCCCACTCGGCGGGGACGACGCACATCCTCGTCGCCGACGTGGAGTTCGAGGACGGGCTCGCGGCGACGGCGGTGGCGAGCCTCGGGGGAGAGAAGCTCGACGAGGCGCTCGAGGAGCTGACAGCGGTGGCGATCCGCCTCGGCCGCGGCGCGCGGCTCCCGAAGGACGGTCGGCTCGAAGGGTGGTTCCGCTCGG
>CAZWRQ010000306.1:0-5488 GCA_964636395.1 uncultured Holophagales bacterium | reverse complement strand
TGCCCACATCATCCCGGGCGGCGGGACGGCGTCCGTATACGGCTCGTACGAGCCGGGCGCCGGGGCGAACGTGGAGAAGCGTCCGGCGCCGTCGGTCATCGCGTCCGGCGCGGAGTCTCCCGAACCGGTGAAGACGACGACCTTGTTCGCGAACAGCGCCCCCTCCTTCAGGAGGAGGCCGGAGAAGGGAATCCCGGTGCAGCCGAGCTCCAGCGTTACGGTCCGCCCCTCCTCCACCTCGACCGACCCTCTCGTGCCGCCCATCATCATGGCCCAGCTGCCGGGCCGGAGCGGGCTCTCGTAGACCCAGGCCCGGGCGAACGTCCGGCGGCCCGGCTCGACCCCTGTGAAGACGAAGCGCCCCGCGGCGTCGGGCTTCTGAGCGCCTTCGCGAGGGTCGCCGAGGCCGGGCCGCTCCATCTGCACCTCCGAGCGGGCCAGCTCGTGCGGCCGGCCGCAGAGGCGCCCCTCGACGCGCCCCCCCTTCCCGAGGAGGACTTCGACCTCCTCGGCCTCCTCGCTCACCTCGAGGCTCTTCGGGGCGTAGCCCGTCGCCCGCGCGGCGAGCGTCACCGGCCCCTCGGGCGGGAGGCCCGAGAGCTCGAAACGTCCCTCGGCGTCGGTCGTCGCCCGCTGCTCGTCGAGGACGACGACCTGTCCCTCCTTCCTCGCCACGGTCGTCTTCACGTCCACGCCGCCGACGGAGGCTCCCGTCTCGCCGTCGAGAGTCCGGCCGCGCAGGCTCCGGCCCGGGTCGAGCATCAGGTCGCCCAACGATGTCTCCTTCGGCCAGCCGGCCTCCACGAGCGGCTCGAGCTCCCGCTTGAGCGGGCGGAATCCCTCCGCCTTCACTTCGACCGCCGCTCGGTCCTGCAGCTCTCGATGGAAGGCGAACGCTCCGTCCTCGTCGGTCTCGATCGGCCGGCCGTGGTTCCGGCTGGAGCGCTCGCGGACGTAGCGGACGATGACCGCGGCTCCGCGGACCGGGGCGCCGTCGGCGTCGATCACGCGACCGTCGACGCGCTGCGCCCGCTCGAGGACGACCTCGAGGCGCGTCTCGCCGCCGAGCCGCCCCTTCGCCTCCATGTGCCCGGCCGCGCGGACGATCCAGAGAACGGGCCGCTCGGACGGTACGCCCGGTACGCCGAAGCCGCCGTCGTCGCCGGCGACGGCCTCTGCCAGGAACGCCTCGCGGTCGTCGAACGGCGCGACTTCCTGCAGAAGGACGCGTGCACCGCGAACCGGCACGCCGAGGTCGTCGCGGACCGCCCCCTCGACGGCGAAACCGGGTGCCAGGCCGATCGTCCCGGCATCGGCCGGCTTCCCGGCGACGGGAACGGCCCTCATCCCGGTGGCGATCCCAGGCCCGGAGAAGACGAGCGCCCACGTCCCCGGCGGCACGTCGTCGAACGCGACCTTCGCGCGTCCGGGGCGTTTCGGGAGCGTCAGCCTCTTCTCGACGAACGGCTTTCCCGGGCCCGCGAGCCGTCCGGCCGCGACGGGGGCGAGCCCGACGACGAGCGAGCCCTCCCGCCTCTCGTCGAGCGCGAGGAACGTCGCGGCGACCGAGCCCTTCGCCGTCATCCGGACCGGAAGCGCTCCGGACGGCACCGCGGGGACGTCGACCTCGGCCGGCACGAAGCCGGGCGCCTCGAGCCGGAGCCGCACGGGTCCTGCGCCCTCTACCGGAGCGGGGAGCGTGACGCCGAGGCCGTCGCCCGACGCTTCCGCTGCGAGGCGGGTGCAGGCGGGGAGGAGGCACGCCGACACGTCCGCCACGGGCCGCCCGAGCCGGTCGACGACGCGAAGCGTGACGGTCCGGGTCGGAGGCGGCTCTTCGGCCGGCAGGCCGGGGGCAGCTGAGAGCGTCAGGAGGACGGCGAGCGCGCGGACGGCGTGTCGGAGGAGGACGGGAGACGCGCCGCAGGGGAACGTCGCGACCGGGCCTGCTGTGGGGGACATGGCCCCGGAAGTCTACCGTCCGCCCGCCGGCGGAAAAGCCGCGCCGGCGGCCCGGGAATCAGGCGTAGCGCCCTTCGATGTACTCCGCGGTCCGGGGGTCCATCGGGTTGATGAAGAGGTCCTCCGTCCGCGAGTGCTCGACGACCTGGCCGAGGAGCATGAAGATGCACTCGTCGCTCGCCCGCCGCGCCTGCGCCATGTTGTGCGTCACGATGACGATCGTGTAGCGGCCGGCCAGCTCGAACATCAGCTCTTCGATGGCGCGTGTCCCGCCGACGTCGAGCGCGGAGGCGGGCTCGTCCATCAGGATGACCTCGGGCTTGAGCGGGAGGAGGCGGGCGAGGCAGAGCTTCTGCTGCTGCTCGAGGAGGAGCGTCGTCGCTTTCGCGTTGAGGCGGTCCTTCAGGTCTTTCCAGAGGCCGACCTCGGTCAGCGCCTTCTCGACCGCCTCGTCGAGGACGCCACGCTTCAGCTCGGTCCGCGGCGCGTGGACGCGGAGGCCGAAGACGACGTTCTCGTAGACGGAGATCGGGAGCGGGTTCGGCCGCTGGAAGACCATCCCGACGGCCTTGCGAAGCTCCACGAGCGAGACCTCGGGCGCGTAGATGCTCTCGCCGAGGACCCGGATCTCGCCGGCCGTCCGGACGTTGCCGTAGCGCTCGTTGACCCGGTTGAAGCATCGGAGGAGCGTCGTCTTCCCGCAGCCGCTCGGCCCGATGAGGGCGGTGATGATCCCCCGCTTGATGTCGGTCGAGACGTCGAAGAGCGCCTGGAACCCGCCGTACCAGAGCGAGAGCCCGCGGGTCTCGATCGCGTGGTCGGGCCCGCCGGCGGGAACGTCGCTCATCCGAACACCCCGTTCACGTAATCGCGCGTCTTCGGGCTCCTCGCGTCGCCCGAGAAGATCACCTCGGAGTCGTCCAGCTCCACGACCTCGCCGTCCCACAGGAACATCGTCCGGTCCGAGAGGCGTCGCGCCTGCTGCGTCAGGTTCGTGACGAGGACGATCGAGATCTCCTCCTTCAGCTCCTTCAGGACGTCCTCGATCCGCATCGTCGTGACCGGGTCGATGGCGATCGAGAACTCGTCGAGGCAGAGGATCTCGGGGCGGTGGGAGAGGGCCCGGGCGATCGTCAGGCGCTGCTGCTGACCCCCGGAAAGGGCGGTCCCGAGGCTCCCGAGCCGGTCCTTCACCTCGTCCCAGAGGGCGGCCTGGCGCAGGCACTTCTCGACCACCGGGTCGAGGTCCGCCCGGTCCGTCACGCCGGCGCAGCGGGGCGCGAAGGCGACGTTGTCGTAGATCGAGAGCGGGAGGCCGACCGGGAGCGGGGCGACCATCCCGATCCGGCGGCGGAGGCCGAAGACGTCCTTCGTCTTCCGCACGTCCTCGCCGTGGACCTTCACGGTCCCCGAGACGGACGCCGTCGGGATGAAGTCGATCGTCCGGTTCAGGCAGCGGAGCATCGACGTCTTCCCCGACTGCGCGGGGCCGATGACGGCGAGGATCTCGTTCTTCCGGAGGTCGAACGAGATCCCGTGGATCACCTCGCGCCCCGCGTAGGAGAGCCGGAGGTCCCGGACCTCGATCTCGGGCGGGGCGGTGCTCCCGGCTACCACTTCTTCCGGCCCCTCAGCCAGATGCGGACGGCGATCGCGGTCGCGTTCACGAGGAGGACGGTCGCCAGGAGGACGACCGCCGTCGCGTAGGGGAGCGCCTCCTTCACGTTCGGGACCTGGGTCGCGAGCGTGTAGAGGTGCATCGAGAGCGCCATGCACTGCTCGCCGAGGCCGTAAGGGAAGAGGTCGCCCCGCTCGACCGCCTTGAAGAAGACGGCGCCCGTGAACATGATCGGCGCCGTCTCGCCCGCGGCGCGGCTGACCTGGAGGATGACGCCGGTCAGGATGCCGCTGATGGAGTTCGGGAGGACGACGGCCCGGATCGTCTGCCAGCGGGTCGCGCCGACGTTCCAGCACGCTTCCCGGAAGGCCATCGGCACCGAGGCGAGCGCCTCGCGCGTCGATGCGATGATGACCGGGAGCGTCATGATGGCGAGCGTCAGAGACGCCGAGAGGATCGAGTAGCCGAGCTTCGCAGCGTAGACGAACGCGCCGAGGCCGAAGAGCGCGTGGACGATGCTCGGGACGCCCGCGAGGTTGATGACGGCCAGGTTCACGAGGCGGTTGAACCAGCTGTCCTTCGCGTACTCGTTCAGGTAGATCGCCGCGAGGACGCCGACGGGGGCGGAGACGAAGAGCGAGATCCCGACGAGGTAGAGCGTCCCGACGAAGGCCGGCCAGATCCCGCCGTCGGTCATCCCGCGGCGCGGGACGTCGACGAGGAACTCCCAGCTCAGGGCGGGCCACGCCAGGACGACGAGGTAGCCGACGATGAGGAGGAGCGGGAGGATCATCGCCGCGGACATCGTCCCGAAGACGGCCTTCGCGGCCTTCTCGGCGAGCTCCTTGCGGGCGACGTGCGGGGTCCTCGCGAAGCGGCCGGCCATGTCTACTTCCTCCGGATGCCGCGGACGACGAAGTCGGCGGTCAGGTTCACGACGAGCGTGATGAGGAAGAGGAGCGTCCCCGTCAGGAAGAGGACGCGGTAGTGGTCGGAGCCGGAGGGCGCCTCGCCGAGCTCGGCGGCGATGTTCGCGGTCAGGGTCCTCACGGAGTCGAGGAGGCTGCCGGGGATGTGGACCGCGTGGCCCGTCGCCATCAGGACGGCCATCGTCTCGCCGACGGCCCGGCCGACGCCCAGCAGGACGGCGGCGAGGAGGCCGTTCTTCGCGGCGGGGAGGAGGACGCGGTAGACGAGCTGCCACCGGGTGGCCCCGAGCGCGACCCCGGCCTCGCGGTAGGAGTCGGGGACGGCTTTGAGGGCGTCCTCGCCGATCGAGACGATCACGGGGACGCTCATCAGGGCGAGGATGATCCCCCCGTTCAGGACGTTCACGCCGACGGGGGCGCCCGTCGCGCTCACGATGAGCTTGCTCATCACGGTCAGGCCGATGAAGCCCCACACGACGCTCGGGATCGCGGAGAGGAGCTCGATGACGACCTTCAGGGTCTCCCGGAGGCGCGGCGAGCAGAACTCGGAGAGGAAGACGGCGGCGCCGAGGCCGAACGGGACGGCGAGGACCATCGCGAGGGCGGTGACGCTCAGCGTCCCGACCGTCAGGGCGAAGGTGCCGTAGCGGACGTTCGTCGCCGAGGTCGGGTACCACTCGCTCGAGAAGAGGAACTTCGCGAGCGAGAAGCCCTCGGCGCCGAGCACCGGGAACGCCTCGCGGAGGACGAAGAAGAAGATCGCGGCCACGAAGAGGATCGCGCTGACGCCGCTCAGGCGGATCAGGGCCTCGAGGGCCCGCTCCGCGAGCACGGCGGCGGCCCGCCTCTCGGGGCGCGGGGCCGGAACGGTCGGCTGCGGGTCGCTCATGCGTCCGGGCGCGTCCCGCGGCGTCCCGCCGCGGCCGTCGGCGCGTCCATCGTGGCCCTCCCTCAGGTCGCGGGCGGCGCGGCGGGACGC
>CAZWRQ010000305.1:0-5489 GCA_964636395.1 uncultured Holophagales bacterium | reverse complement strand
ATGAGTCGCGCGTCCTCGCCGATCTCCGAGAGACCGTCACACCTCGCGACGACCGCTCTCGGCGCCTACCTGGTCGCGGTCGTCGCCCTCGCCGCGTGGATGCTCACGAGCATCTTCCCGAGCTCGGCCCCGCCGGTGAACGTGGAGGCGCCGGAGGCCCGGGCAACCACCGACGTGCCACCCTCCGGCGAGGCGTCCCCGCCGGCGCCTCGACTCACCTTCCGGGCCTGGACGGCGAGGGGCCGTATCCTCATGCCGCCGCTCGAGCCGGACCAGGGCCTGATCGTGCTGGCGCTCCTGGCCGGCGCTCTCGGAGCGTTCATGCACGCCGCTCAGTCCTTCGCGGCGTTCGTCGGGAACCGGGAGCTGAAGCTGAGCTGGGTCTGGTGGTACGTGCTCCGCCCACCGATCGGCTCCGTCCTCGGGCTCCTTCTCTACTTCGTCGCTCGGGCCGGCCTGCTCGGCGGGGCCAGCGATTCCGTCAGCCCCTACGGCGTCGTCGCGATCGGAGGGCTCGGCGGGTGGTTCTCGAAACAGGCGACGAACAAGCTCGCCGAGGGCTTCGACACGCTCTTCAGGACCGCGAACCCGCCGGAGCAGAAGGATCCTCTCGCGAAAGGCGCGAACGTCCCGACGATCTCGGAGGTCTTCCCCTCGACGATCGAGGTCCCCGAGGACGAGACGGTCTCGCCCTCGGTCCTCGTCAGGGGTTCGGGGTTTCAGCCGACGGCAGACGTGACGCTCGACGACGAGAAGCTCGCGTCGACCTGGAAGAGCTCCGGGGAGATCGCCGCGACCATCCCGAGGGCGAAGCTCATCGAGCCGGGGACCCGCCTCTCCCTGGTCGTGGTCAACCACACCCCGGAGCCACGTTCGTCGGAGGCCTTCGTCCTCACCGTCAAGGACCCCGAGGCGCCCCCTGCGTGAGGCGCGGACGCCGGGACCTGGCGAGGCCGATGACTCCGGAGAGAAGGACGCCGTCGAAGCCGGAGCACCGCCGGCACGGCGGCGCGGAGGTCCCATGAAGCGCGCGTGCCGACAGGTCGCGGTGACGAACCCTTGCACAGCCGGAGAAGTCGGGCGCCGGGTCCGAACGCTCGGTGAGTTCGTGACGAGCATCGACGAGATCACGACGGCCTGGTGCTGGCAACGGAACGAGCAGTTCGGGCCGTGGTTCTGCGGACATGCCGACGCCGACTGGACGCTCGTCCCGACGATCTTCCGAGGCTCGCCCGTCGCGGACTACGAGGACGACTACCGACACGACTTCAAGCTCAAGGCGTACCCCTATCTCGCCGGCACGGGACGGGAGCCCACGAACGAGTGGGAGTGGTACTTCCTCATGCAGCACTACGGGCTGCCGACCCGTCTTCTGGACTGGACGGAGGGCGCACTCCAGGCCCTCTACTTCGCGCTCCGCGAGGCGAGCCCGAGCCGGGACGCGGCGGTCTGGATGACCGATCCGTGGCAGGTCAACGAGGTCGTCGGGCAATCCTCGAGCTCGGTATTCATCGCGACGAGCGAAGAGCTGAAGCCGTACCTCTGGCCACCGTATGCCGACCCGGACCTTCCCGAGCGCCCCATGGCTCTGCAGCCCGTGCTCAACTCCGTGAGGATCACCGCACAGCGGGGCGTCTTCACGATTCACGGGAAGAGCGCCCGTCCGCTCGAGGCCTATCCGGAGCTCACCCGGATCGCGAAGCTCACCGTGGACGGCGAGAGCGTCGCCGACGTTCTCGACGAGCTCTCCATCGCCGGGATCTCGGAGACCACGGTCTTCCCGGAGCTGGCAGGCCTCTGCAGGCAGCTCCTCTTCGACTGGAGGCCCGGAGCGCGGGCTGCCGAGTCCGACGGGAACGGTCGGCCCGCCCCGGCCACCCGGTCCGGTCTCGGTCCCCCACGGGATCTCGCCTCTTCCCTGTAGCAATTTCGACGCTCTCGCGGAGCCTCGTCGTCAGACACGCAGTCGTGGTCGGGGAACGAACCGGGATCGCTCGGTCCGTGATGCATCTGGTCTTCCTTTTCCCGGCCCCGGAGCAGATGGACGCGGAGTCGGTCCGATGGCGTGGCGCGCCGGACCCGATCGGTCACGGACACCGAGGAGCGCGGAGCGTGGGCCGCCCATCGGCGTCTCCATCACAAGCTACTGACTCGTATCGAGATATCGATCCCGGACTTCCGTCCGACGATTCCTCCAGGCGAGCCCACATCCGGTCACGCTCCGGCCGCCCGAGGGAATGGCGTCACGAAAGGAGCCCTGATGAGCATCGTGTCGACCGTCGATGAGGTCCTCTCCCGGGCCCGGAGCCAGGAGGGGCTCGCCATCAAGTACAGGCTCGGAGGCGGAGCCGCTCGCGCCGGCCGGCACACCTGTGCCGACCCGAACGGGACGTGCGATTGCAGCGCGTTCGCCTGCTGGGCGCTCGGCATCGACAAGCAGGGCTCGTATCCCTTCCTCGTCAGCCCCGGCCAGCCGGTCGAGCCCGGGAACCAGTGGTACGGGACGGACAACATCTGGAACGACAGCGTCCACATCGCCGTCGGCCTCTTCTCCAGGATCGACGCTCCCGCCCCAGGCTGCCTGATCCTCTACCCGAGGCAGCGTCTCTCGGGGAAGAAGAGCACCCCCGGTCACGTCGGTGTCGTCTCCAGCGTCGGCGCGGGCGGAACGCTCTCGGTCCTCCACTGCAGCTCCGGGAACTTCAAGCGAAGCGGCGACGCCATCCAGGAGACCGACGAAACGGTGTTTCGCGGAAAGGCCGGCCTGATCTTCTCGTGGTGCGCCGCCATCGCGCTCCCGACCGCGCGCCTCGGCCCCGGCGCACCCGGCGTCTCCATCCTGCATCGCGTCCTCGTCTGCGTCATCGCGACCGGTCCGGACGGCAAGGCGATCGAGCAGGTCGCGAAGGCGGTTGCAGCCGACAACCCGTTCGGAAGGCGCGTCGTCGCGCCGGGTGCCGCCGACTACCCGGGCCCGCAGGAGATCGCGGCGTGGACCGCGGGCGTCGCGGGGCCCGGAGCCGTCGTCCTCACGCCTTCCGGGGCGCTCTTCAAGGTCCTCACCATCTCGCAGGCGAAGAGCGCCATGGTGATCGACAAGGCATTCGCCGACGCCGCGGCCGGAGTCTGACCCGATGAGAGCTCACCGATTCGAGGCGCTCGCTCTCCTGCTCTCGTCGGCGTTCGGCTTCGCCGCGCGCGGCCTCGCGGGGGCCGAGAGCACGGCGCCGCCTTCGGCCACGCGGATCCTCTCGATCCGGGAGATCGACTCACGCGGGAGGTCCGTCTCCCGCTCCTGCCCCGCCGAGCTGCCGTCGTGCTCGGTCGACATCGCGAGCACGCTCGTCGTCACGCCGGACCTCGAGCCGGTGTCGCGGCGCCTTCTCGAGACGACCCCGGTTCCGCCACCTCTCCCCGACGTGACGCGGGAAGCCCGCGAAGCCCTGAAGGAGGCCCTCGCGTCGCTCGAGCGCTCCAGCGCGCTCAGCCTCGAGCTCCGTGCCGAGCTCGATCGCCAGCGTACCTCGACGCCGGAGGGCGACGACGCCGATTTCGCGCAGCGGATGCGGCAGCTGAACGCCGGCTTCGAGAAGGAGCGACGTAACGCGTACGCCGCCCTGCTTCGGTACGCCCACGCCGAGCCGGCACAGTTCGGCCTCGACTCGGGGACGCTGGCGAACGACGACGACACCCTCGTCCGCATCAACGAGCGCGTCACGCGCGATCAGCTCGGCGCCTGGATCGCGGCCCGGGCCGCCGAGCTCCAGCGGGAGGCCCGGGCCAGCGCATCGGAGATCCGTGCCGCCGTCCCCGCGCTCTTCCTTCGCCTGGGGGCTTTCCGCGTCCGCCGTGGCGCCGCCGTCGCCGTCCACCTCCCCGGCTACGACTCGATCGAGGCGCGCACGCCCCGGGACTTCGACCGGATCACGACCTCGCTCACCGAAGCCCAGCGGTCCCGGCTCGAGGAGGAGGCCCAGTTCACGAGAGACGTCATTCAGAGCGCGACCGTCGTCGTGACCGAAGGAAGGATGGCCGCCGCAGATCTCGAGCAGACCCGCCGCGAGCTCGCCGCCGGCCTCTCCACCGCCCGCGCCGAGCTCCGGAGGCTCCTCCCGACGCTGAAAGCGGACGTCGTCGAGGCGCTCCGGGGACTCGCAGGCGACGTCGCCGGGAATCCCGCCCTCGTGTCCCGGGCGCAGGCCGTCGGAGCCGCCCACGAGAAGGCCCAGAAGCTCCTCGCCGCGCTGGAGCGCGTGAAGGACGCCCTCGACGTCCTCGAGGAAGCCCTCCGGGGAGACCCAGGCGCCGAGGACCGCCCGGACCTTCTCCTCGGACGGCTCCTCGGCGCCCTCACGGAGCTGAAGGCCTCCGCGGAGTCGGCCCTCTCGGAGCTCGGAGCGCTTCCGGAGACCGTACGCGGACTCGTGACCGCCGTGACCGACCTCGCCGCCGACCCCGCCGTGCGGGATGTCCTCGCGTCGCGCCTCGCGGACCTGAAGCAGGTCCTCGTCCGGGACCTCCAGCCTTCGGTCGAGAAGGTCGTCGCAGAGTGCGGCACCGTCGGTGCGCTCCTGCGCGACGGCGCCGGGCTCCTCTCCCTTCTGAGGAACCAGCTGACTCTCGTCACGAACTCGAGGCCGCTGGAGCGGATGGACCTCTCCTCTCCCGCGGTCTTCTCGATTCCCCGGGACCGGGCCGATCCAACGCAGCTCGAGGTCCTCCGGACCGACGCCGAGGACGGCGACCGTCTCGAGCTCGTCGCCGAGGTCCGGAGCGATCCGTCCGGAGAGCCGATCCACGAGGAACGCCTCTCGGTCGCGGTACATGCCTTCGGCTGGTCGAGCGACGTCTCGGGTGGGCTCATCTTCGTGAAGTCCCTCGACGTCGACACGTCGAACTTCAAGCCCGAGCCGGTCGCCACCTGGCGGATCGGCTACCGCCCGCGGCCGGAGGATCGATCGTTCGGCGCCGCCCTCGGCCGCGCCCTGAGGCCGGGCCTCGGCATCCACGTCACCAGCCTCGGATTCTCGAACGACACCTCTGTCGAGATGGGCGCCGGGGTGAACGTCCACCTCTTCTCGGACCTCGTGCAGGTCGGCTACGGCTGGAACCTCACCGTGAAGGAGGACAGGACGTACTGGTATCTCGGGATCGGGCTCTTCGAGCTTCTGAAGGTCGTGCGGTGACCAGCGAAGCCCCCAGAGGCCCGCCAGCAGGCGCTCGCGCCATCGCAGGTCCCTCTCCTCGCCGAGCCAGGTCGCGGGTCAGGCGTCCCTGACGAAGCGACGGTTCGAAGAGTCCTCCCTCGAAACCTCCCGAACGCACGAAAGGAACGCGGACTGGACCGTCTCGGGCGACGGAGCGTTCCCCCCTGTCCGCTCACACCCACGCGTCGTGACGAGCAGGACCCGTCCCCGAGACGAACGGACGTAAGGAGACGCCCATGGCAAACCAACCCGGACGAGACGAATGCAACTGCAATGCGAGCG
>CAZWRQ010000304.1:0-5502 GCA_964636395.1 uncultured Holophagales bacterium | reverse complement strand
GTCGGCCGCGAGCACCGAGACGCGATCGAGCGTTCGGGACGGCCGGTCCTCCACGCGATCTGGCACCAGCGGATGGTGGCGGGGATCTTCCGCTTCCCGTACCGGGGCGTCGTCACGATGGCCTCGAGGAGCAAGGACGGGGACGTCATCGCCGGCTTCCTCTCCTGGTGGGGCTACCGCGCCGTTCGGGGCTCGTCCTCGCGCGGCGGGGGCGAGGCGCTCGCAGAGATGGTCGACGCGCTGCAGGGGACGACGCGCTGGGCGGCGTTGACGCCCGACGGCCCGCGCGGGCCTGCTCGTCGCTGCAAGACGGGGATCCTGCGCCTGGCCGAGGCGGTCGACGCCCCGATCATGCCGGTCGGCGCGTCCTCGACCCGTCCCCGATTCCTCCGCTCCTGGGACCGCTATCTCGTGCCGATGCCCTTCTCGCGCTGCGCGGTCGTCTTCGGCCAGGGGCTCCGGCGCGCGGAGGGGGAGAGCGACGAGGCGTTCCTCTCACGGATCGACGCCGCGATCGACGCGATGACCGACGAGGCCGACCGGCTCTGCGGTGTCGTCGGGGCGCCGCGGGAGCGGGGGCCGAAGGCTCCCGCGGAGACGAAGGAGGCGAAGGCGTGACGACGCTCCCGGTCACTCTCGACGACGTGAGGGCGGCCGCGGCGCGCATCGCGCCGCACGTCCACCGGACGCCGGTCCTGACGTCGCGGACGGCCGACGCCGCCGGCGGGGCACGGCTCTTCTTCAAGTGCGAGACGTTCCAGCGGGTCGGGGCGTTCAAGGCGCGCGGCGCGTTCTCGCGACTGGCGCTCCTCTCTCCCGAGGAGAAGGGGCGTGGTGTCGTCGCGTTCTCGTCGGGTAATCACGCCCAGGCCGTCGCGCTCGCCGCGCGCGACCTCGGGGTCCCGGCGACGATCGTCATGCCCGAAGACGCGCCGGCTCTCAAGCTCGCCGCGACGCGAGGCTACGGCGCGGAGGTGATCCTCTACGACCGTCGGAACGAGGACCGCGAAGCGATCGCCCGGCGGCTCGTCGAGGAGCGGGGGGTCGTCCTCGTCCCGCCGTTCGACGACGAGGCGGTCATCGCGGGGCAGGGGACGGCCGCGCTCGAGCTCCTCGCCGAGGTACCCGACCTCGACGTCGTGCTCACACCCTGCGGCGGCGCCGGACTTCTCGCCGGGACGGCGGTCGCCGCGACGGGGCTCCGGCCAGGGATCCGCGTCCTCGGCGTCGAGCCGGAGGCGGGCGACGACGTCGCCCGCTCGCTCCGGGAGGGGCGGAGGGTCGCGATCCCGGTCCCGGAGACGATCGCGGACTCGCTCCAGACGACGCGGGTCGGCGAACGCAACTTCACGATCCTGCAAGCGCTCGTCGAAGGGGTCGTCACCGTGAGCGACCTCGAGCTCTGCCGCGCGATGGCCTTCCTCTTCTCGAGGATGAAGCTCGTCGTGGAGCCGGGGGGCTCGGCTGCTGCTGCGGCGCTCTTCGAGGGGAAGGTGCCCGGCGCGAGGGGGAAGCGCGTCGGCGTCGTCCTCTCGGGGGGAAACGTCGCCGCAACGCGGTTCGGCGAGCTCGTGGCGGGCCTGCCGGCCTGAGGCTCAGCGGAAGAACGTGATGCCGAGGGCGACGGACCAGTAGCCGGGCGCGACGTCGAATCCCGCCTTCTCGAGGTCGCCGATCGTGGTCGGCTCGAGGAAGGTCCAGCGCGCGTCGAGGTGGACGGCGCTCGTCCGCGACGGGCGGACGTCGATCCCCGCTCCCGCGTGGACGGCGAAGAGAGCCTCGGTCTTCACGCCGGAGGCCGGGCTCCTCGCCTCCGGCTCGGCTCGGACGACGTGGAGGCCTGCGCCCGCGAGGAGGTACGGCTGGAGGCGTCCGCGCGGGAAGAAGAAGAGCTGCCCGGTGCCGGTGAAGGGCACCTCCGTGAGGCGGAGGAGGGGGCCCTGGTCGTCGCCGACCGTCTCGCGGCGGACGCCGAGGGCGCCCTCGAGGCCGAGCGAGCCCGTCAGGCGATAGCGGACGTGGATCGCACCTCCGGCCGACGCGGAGTCGGCGGAGCGTGCCCGCCCGAGCCCGAGGCGGGCCCC
The DNA here is from genome assembly GCA_964636395.1 of uncultured Holophagales bacterium. GTDB lineage: Bacteria > Acidobacteriota > Thermoanaerobaculia > UBA5066 > UBA5066 > UBA5066. The sequence continues at coordinate 3,418 of CAZWRQ010000304.1, read as the reverse complement.
GAAGCCGATTCCGGGGTCGGACCACGACTGCGCGGAGGCCGGAGCGGAGAAGAGCACGGCCGCGAGGCCGAGGAGCGCGCCGAACCGAAACGAGTGCTTCACGGAGGCCCCATGGTAACGGCACGGACCGTCCGGAGGGCGATCGTCGATAATCGCCGAACGTGAGCAGAAGGAAGGGCTGGCAGGAGGACCTGATCCCGGTGGCGGTGGCGGTGCTCGCCCAGGTCGCGATGCTCCGGTTCGTCGACTGGGCGAACGCGAACCTCGCCACCCAGCCGATCGCCCGGCAGTGGTACGACCACCGGTTCTACTACGCGCCCCAGCTGCTCGGGATTCTGATCGTACTGCTGCTGCTGCGCGCGTTCCGGAGCTTCCTGCGGGAGCAGGGGGTGCGGGTGCGCGACTTCCTCCGGTCGTCGGTCGTCGTCCTCCTCCTCGCGATCCTCTTCGTCGTCGCCGTCCACCTGGACCAGCTCGTCGACCTGCTGGGGAGGTTCGTCCCGGCCGCGGCCGACGCCGCGCGCCACCTGCGCCGGGCGCCGGCCTACGAGCTCCTTTCCCGCTACAGCCTCGCACGCCTCGGGGTGGACCTCGTCGCCGTCGCGCTCTTCCTCCTCACGCTCCGCGCTTCCCGTCCGAAGAGCCCGGACCTCGTCGCCGCGAAGGATGCACTTCGGGCCGGCGACTTCGGTCGCGCGGGCGAGCTCTTCCTGAAGCTCGGGGACGTGGACGAGGCGAAGCGGGCGTTCCGCAAGGCGAAGCTCCCCGCACGGGTCGCCGCCCTCGAGCTCCGGCAGGGGAACGCCCGCGCCGCGGCCGAGCTGTGGGAGGAGGCGGGAGACGCCTGGTCCTGGGAGGCCGCCCGCGCGTGGGAGGCGGCCGGGGAGCCCGCGAAGTTCGAGTCCGCCCGGAAGCGCGCTCTCGTCGAGGCGCGCCAGACCGCTCGCTGGGACCGTCTCGCCGAGGTGGCGGAGGCGGCGGGGGACCGCATCGGCCTCGCGGACGCGACGCGGAAGATCGCAGAGGCCGCGAAGCCCGGCGGCGGACGGAACGCCCTCTGGAAACGGGCCGCGGAGACGGCCCGTGCCGCCGGCCGAACGCTCGAGGCGGCCGAGGCGTTCCGCTTCGCGGGGGAGCCTCTCGAGGCGGGGGCGCTCTTTCTCGAGGCCGACAGGCCGCAGGACGCGGCACGCGAGCTGGAGCGGGGTGGGGACCTCGCCGGAGCCGCCGAGGCCTGGTCCCGCGCAGGACAGACGAAGACGGCCGCCGAGCTGCGGGCTCGGGACCTCGAAGGTCAGGCCGACTGGAGCGGTGCGGCCGACGCGTGGGCCGAGGCCGAGAACTGGGAGAAGGCCGCGCTCATGTACGAGCGGGCGATCCGGCCCGCGGACGCGGCCCGGGCGTTCGGCCACGCGGGTCGGCACGAGCGGGCGGCGGCGCTGTTCCAGAAGGCGGGCCTCCTCGCCGAAGCGGCCGCGGCGTTCGAAGCGGCGGCGAAGCCGGAAGCGGCCGCGGCGCTCTACAGGGACCTCCGCGAATGGGAGCGCTCCATCTCCCTCTACCGCGCCTCGGGGCGCTTCGCCGAGGCGGCCCAGCTCCTCCAGGAGCAGGGGAGCTTCGAGGAGGCGACCTCGCTCTTCCTCCGGGCCGGCCGGAACCTCGACGCGGCGCGCAACGCGCTCCGGAACGGCTCGCGGGAGAAGGCGTGGGACCTCCTGACGACGGTCCGCCGGGCCGACGCGGGAGTGGCCGAGGTCTTCCTCGAGCTCGGCGAGGCGCATCTCGCGAACGGCGAGCCGAAGGACGCGGTCCACGTGCTCCGGGAGCTCCTCGGCCACAAGCCGGTCGACGCGGCGACGATCGAGGCGCAGGAGGCGTTCGCCCGCGCCCTCGAGGCGTCGGGCGACCTGGCCGGCGCGCACGCGAAGCTGACCCAGATCGCGGACGTGCAGCCTGGGTTCCGGAACGCCTTCTCGCGGGCGGTCGCGCTCGATCGGCGCCTCTCCGAAGGGGGCGTGCCGGTCGCCCCTGCCGTCGAGACGTCCTCCCCGGTCGTGGCGCGACCGGCGCCGGCCAGCCTCGTCCCCGTGCTGCCGTCGGCGCCGGGAAGAGACCCGTCGGGCACCTTCCAGGCCATGGCGACCCCCGGCGGAATCGCGGCAGCGGACCGGCCCGAGGCACGTTACGAGATCGTCGCCGAGGTCGGCCGCGGCGGCATGGGGATCGTCCACAAGGCCTTCGACCACAAGCTCGAGCGCCACGTCGCGCTCAAGATCCTTCCCGGGCAGCTCTGGGGCGACGAGACGGCCATGCGCTACTTCATTCGCGAGGCGCGGGCGATCGCGGCGCTCAAGCACCCGAACATCGTCGGCCTCTACGACTTCGGGGAAGGGTTCGGAAGCGCCTACCTCGCGATGGAGTTCCTGGAGGGACCGAACCTCCAGGCGCTCCTGAAGAACGACCCGGAGCGGCTGAAGAAGAGCTGGCGGGACTACTTCGTCCAGTCGGCTCGGGGCCTCGCGGCCGCGCACGCGAAGGGGATACTCCACCGTGACCTGAAGCCGGCGAACCTCGTGCTGGACGAGCACGGCATCCTCCGGATCCTGGACTTCGGCCTGGCTCGGCCCGAGGCCGACTCCGGCTCGACCTCCAAGCTGATCGGGACGCCGGCTTTCTTCCCGCCGGAAGTCCTGCGGGGCGAGGCCGCCTCCCCCGCCTCGGACGTCTACTCGCTCGGCGCCACGTTCTACACGCTCGCCGCCGGGCGCTGGCCGTACGTCGGCGAGGACGTCCTCGTCGCGCGCCTGGAGCGCGACCCGGACGACCCGCGACCGTTCGCGCCCTGGCTCCACGAGGACGAGGTCCTCGTCCTTCTTCGCTCCATCGCCCGACACCGCCCCGAGCGCTACCAGGACGGCGGCGAGCTTCTCGGCGCGCTCCTCAGCCTCGAGGCCTGACGGGGGCGCGGCGGCCTGGCGCCCGCCTTCCGCGGCGTGCCGCGGAAGGCGGGCGGACGGGCGTCTCGCCCCGTACCGCCGGCGGGAGGATCCCCTTGGCGAGGCACCGCGCGAAGAGGGCGGGGCGCCGCGAACGCAGCCAGGCGCCGAGGGCGGCTCCGTCGTCGAAGCGGACCTTCTCCGGAGCCTCCGCGCTCGTCCCCTCGCAGCCGTCGACGTCGTACTCGCGGCAGAGGGTCGGGCGGTTCTCGTAGACGCCGCAGAGGCCGTCCGGCCGGAGGTTCTCGCAGTCGGCGGGGAAGAGGACGAACCAGTCGCCGTCGTGCGATTGGTAGACCGAGACGTTCCTGTGGTAAACGAGCCAGAGCGCCGTCGAGACGCCGCTCACGGTCACGGGGCCGTCGATGCCGACCGCGACGTACCGGCAGCACTTGCCGCAGGGCGGGCAGACGGTGGCGGGG
>CAZWRQ010000303.1:0-5504 GCA_964636395.1 uncultured Holophagales bacterium | reverse complement strand
CCGGAGTCCAGGCGAAGACCGTCGCGACGTCCGACTACCTGCTGCCGGCTGGCACCTGGACGCTCGTCGGGGGAGCGGGAGCCGCCGGGAACCTCGGGTCGGAGCTTCTCGGCAGCGACCGCGGGGGGAAGGGTGCGATCGGGTTCGTTCAGGCGCGGAGGGGGATCTCGAAGAGCCTCGGGGTCGAAGTCTCGGCGCGAGCGGACGAAGGGGGCTGGCAGGTCGTGGGCGGCCTCGACGCCGTGCTGCGTGAGGCGGTGACTCTCTCGCTGTTCGCCGGAACGGGGAAGGACGGGAGCGGATACCGCGGCGAGGCGGGCTGGTTCACGCCGCGGGTCCGCCTGTCGGCGTTCTCGTCGATGCGCGACGAGGGGTTCATGGGCCCGGCGTCGCCGCGCAGCGAGGAGCACTACGGGGAGGCGATCGTCCGCCCGCTCCCCTGGCTCGAGGTGGGGGCGGCCGCGCGATCCTGGAGGAACGCGGGCGCCGGGTTCGACTGGGTGCGGCCCGTCCTCTCCGCCCGGCCCGCTCCATGGCTGATGGTGCGGGCCTGGCCGGTGTTCGACGGCGAGTACCGGGTCGACCTCTTCGCTCAGATGGGACGGAAGACGACCCTCTCGGCCTACCACCAGGGCTACTTCGGCGCCGAGGCGTCCTCCGCCCTCGATTCGCGCCATCGCGTTTCGCTGGGTGCGGAGCTCGGGGGAGACCGGGCCCCGCGCGTCTCGGTCGTCGCCCGCCGGCAGGGCGTCCGGAGCTTCCGGGCCGACCTCGGCCTCGGCGCGATCTGGAGCGACGGGAAGGTGGGCGTCCTTGCGAGCGCCTTCTACCCCCTCACCGCCGGGCTCTTCCTCCGCGGCGAGTACGAGTCGGTTCAGCTCTCCCGGGCGAAGGGGGCGCCGACCTCGCCACGCGTTCTCGTGGGACTCTCGGCGAGCTTCGGATACGTGGGGAACCGCTTCCTCCCGACCGATTCGAGCCCATGGTCCACGGGTCGCGGCGCGCTCGCGGGACGGATTCGACTGAAGGCTGGCGACGCGGTGATGAACGCCGACCTCGCCGGAATCGCGGTGAGGGTGGATGACCGGGTCGCGGCACGGACCCTGGGCGGCGGGACGTTCTACGTCGGCGACCTGTCCGAGGGCGTCCACCGCGTGGAGCTGGACGACGAGCGCCTGCCGATCGAGCTCGTGCCCGTCAGGAACGTGCTCGTCGTGGAGGTCGTCTCCGGCGCCGTGACCCGAGTCGATTTCCCGGTTCGCGTGGAGCTGTCGATCGCCGGCAGGGTCACGTGCGCGGCCGGCCAGCCGGCGCGGGGGGCGATCGTCGAGGCGGTCGACGGCGAGGGACGAGCCGTGGGAAGGACCGAGTCCGACTCGTACGGCCTCTACCGCCTCGACGGGATCCGCCCCGGAGACTACGCGGTCAGGGTCGCGGTCGAAGGCGCGCAGGGCCCACCGGCGACTCGCGCGGTCACGGTGACGAACGACTTTCTCTTCGACGTCGACGTCACGGTGGACTGCCCGGTCGGGACGCTGCCGCCGGCGGGAGTTGCGCCTTCGCAGGACGACCGCTGACGGCCGGGGCGTGTACCGGGACACAGCCCCACCGTGTCTCATGACACAAGCTCCCTCCGGTCTCGTTGGCGTAAATAGTTGTCTCTAAGTTGTTTACGTGGTGTCTAGGGCTGGCCGGACCCTTGCGCATGTCCCGGCATGCGCCGCAGCCGCCGAACCGAGTCGCAGCCGATCCGCCGAACCGTTCGATTCGCCGCTGGCGGTCTCCTTCTTCTGCTCTGCCTCGCGCTCTCCGCTCAGGCGGCGGCCACGGGGAACACGAGCGTGGGGATCCGGATTACCTCGTGGCCGATCGGTCCGGCGCAGGCGCACGTCGCGGCCGTGACGGACTCGGCGATGCCTGCCGAGGTGGCCGCGACGGCGGGCACGAGCCGCCCGATCGCCGAGTCCACTCCGGCCGGGACGAAGAACGCCGCGGCGGCCGCCTCGACGCCGTCGACGACCGCTGCGGACCGTCTTTCCGGCGAGACTGACGAGCGCGCCCTGGTTGTCGTCTCCTGGGAGTAACGGGGAGCTACGATCCCGGCCAGGTGGCCGTCGCGTTCGTCCTCCGTGGCCTCGCCTCCGTCGCGCTGCTCGGCGCGGCGTCGCTCGCTCGCGCGGAGCTCCCCGCCGCCGGCGGGCTCGTCGTCTCCCCCACGAGGGTCGTCCTCGTGGGAGACGGGGCGGGCGCGAAATTGGTCGTCCGGAACACGAGAGCGAGCACGACGACGTATCGGCTCTCGCTCGTTCGGATGAGAATGGGAGAGCGGGGCGCGATGCGTTTCGCGGACGAAGCGCGGACCGGCGAGCTCTTCGCCGACGGCCTGGTCCGTTTCTCTCCCGCCGTGCTGAAGCTCGCACCCGGTCTCGACCACGCGGTTCGACTGAAGGTGAGGCTGCCGCACGGCGTCGGGCCGGGCGAGTATCGGTCCCACCTGCTCTTTCGACCCGTGGATGTGCCGGGCGAAGCGGACGCCGTCGCCAGCGAGGAGGATGTCGTGGGCGACGGCGCACGCTCCGGACCGCTCGTCGGAGTCACCGTGCCGGTCATCGTACGAGTCGGCGACGTGAGCGCGGAGGTGCGCATCACGAGCCTCACGGTCCGCGGGACCGCGGAGAGCGCCCGCCTCGAGGTGGTTCTGGAGCGCAGCGGGAGCGCTTCCATCTACGGCGATCTCGCCGTCCGGCTGGAGTCCGACGGCGCCCGTACCGAGCTGGTGGGAGGCCTCGCAGGCCTGGCCGTCTATGTCCCGAACGAACGGCGCATCGTGGAGATTCTGCTCCGGCTGCCGGAGGCAACACCGGCCGGCGAGCGACGACTGCGGGTCGAGTACCGCTCCGCGGGAGAGGACGGCGCGTTGCTCGCCGAGCGAGAAACGGCGCTCCCTCCCCGGTAGCGCCCGGCCCCGGAGGAGCCCCGCCCCGGACGAACGACGGGCCGCGCGACCGCGCGGCCCGTCAGCTCTTCGGCGTCCCGCGAGGAAGGTAGGTCAGGGACGGAACGAGACGCTCAGGCTCGGCCGGACGGCGGAGGAGTCCCATCCGAGTCCGACGAGCTCCGAACGTTGCGTGCCCGAGACGGGGTGGCCGACGAACGGCTCGGTGTAGCTCGCTGAAGTCCTCTTGATCGCGGCCGCGTGGGAGCGGGTCGCGAGACCGTCGACGCCAAACGTCGCCCCCGTCTCGGACGTTCCTGGGAGAAGCGGGACGAGGGGGAGGCCGGCCAGGGACAGCTCGTCCTCGAGGTAGCTCTCCGTGATCCCGAGCTCCCGAGCGGCCCGACCCTCCCCGCAGTCCGACGGATACGAGCTCCTTCTGCCCCAGGACGCGTGGAGCGTCGCCAGGGTCCGGGACGCGAGGTCCACCGTTCCGGAGACCGACACGAAGACCGTGCTCGCGTGGCCCGTCCCGTCCCGCGGGCACCGGAGGCAGCGGACGTTTCCCTCGAGACGCGCTTCCGCCACGAAGGAGGGGCCGGACCAGACGAGCGGGACGGTGCGCCTCTCTCCCCCCGGGCCGGACAGGATCGCGCTGTCGAGCGAGGCGCCCTTGTAGCTCCCGCTCCGGACGCCCTCGGAGCGGGCCGATCTCGCGTCCGTCGAGACGACACGTTCGTCTCCGGAGGCCACGAGACGGATCGTGACCGACTTCGTCCTCTGCAGCCGCGCGAGGAGGTCGTCCCCGAGGACGAAGTCCGGGCTCTTCACGACGATCCCGCCGACCGGGACGTCGAGGCGGAGCCGGGCCCCCTTCCTCAGGTCGAGGCGGGAGAGGTCCGCCTCCACGACCCCGTCCCGCACCTCGACGCTGTAGTCGTCGAATCGCTGGAGGCCGTCGTCGAGGTAGATCGTCGAGACCTCCCCGGGGCCCGAGCTGTACTTCAGCTCCTTCTCGTGGGCCCCCCAGGGGACATGGACGACCTTCCCGCGCAGCCGCTTCGTCGAGAGGTCGACGTCCGTGACCTCGACGCGGACGCGGGGGAGGAAGAGGTCGACGAGCCGCGCGTTCGCGGCGATGGCGAGCGGGACGAGGAGGGATGCCTGGTCGCGCACGCAGGCCGACGAAAGGCGGACGAAGTGCATCGTCTCCCCCCACCCGGACGCCACGAGCCAGGAGCGGTGCGCCATGCGGACCTTGCGCCCGGCGACCTCCTTCACGAGGTACCCGCCCTCGTCGCGGCACTCCTCGAGGCGCGGGGAGGGGTAGGGGAGCATCCCGTTTGCGTTCATGACGGCGTGGCCCGAAACGGGGTCCGTCCCCACGATCGTGTCGGCCGAGAAGAACGCGCCGTTCGTGAACCGGGCGACTGCGTCGAAGATCTCCTCCGGCGTCCGGCCGAGCGGGACGGGCGGAGGAGCGCTGCCGGCCGTGGCGAGGACGAGCGGCTCCTGGGTGAGCGTCTCGTACGGGTCGGACCGGAGCCGTCCGACGTGGTCCGAGTCCTCCCCGATCGCGGACGACGCCGACGGGTGCGAGTCGTTCCGCACGTGCGGGACCGAGGTCATGTCCGCGAGGAGGTGCATCGTCTCCCCGAGGGAGCGCCACGCCTTCGCCCAGAGTCGGGACTTCTCGGGGCCGGTCGCCGAGAACGCCTGCTCGACGTAGTCGATCCCCTTCCTCCAGCAGTAGGGGTTCTCGCCCCAGCCGTTGTTCTCGGGGCCGACGATCGCCCACTCCTTCGCGTGGATGCGGGGGTTCACCGACGTCCCCGTGACCCTCGAGTGGACGGCGTTCAGGCTGTTCAGGTCGTCCGTGAGGTAGGGGACGCCGGGGGGGCCGGCCGGGCCGGGCGCCTCGCCGCCGGTTCCTCCCCCGGCGAGCCCCGGGGGCTCCGGGTTGAGCGCGAGCGGGTCGAAGAAGTGACGAAACGAGGCGTAGAGCTCCGGCTCGTCGGCGGTGTACCCGCCCTCCTCGATCCAGCGGGCGAAGGTCGCGGAGCGCTCCCCCTTCTCCGGGCGGAAGAGGCCTCCCGCGACGTATGTCTCGTCGGTGAGCGTCCGCCGCCGGGAGAGGTCGTAGCGGGAGACGATCGGGTCCGTCGCCTTCTCCGCGAAGAAGCGCTCGAGGGCGAGGCGGTTGACCGCCCGGTGCGGCCCGCCGCGGGCCGCCTTCGCGCGGCCGTCGTTCTCGTAGGCGAGGAGCGCCGCGGCCGCGAGGGCGCCGCACGCCGCGAACGCGCGGACGGCGGACCTCACAGCGACGAGAGGAGCCACCGCCCCTCCTGCTTCTCGAAGACGACGGCGAAGGTCCGGCCGTCCTCGGTCACTTCGTACTCGGCCCAGGCCTTCTCGGCGACGACGAGCCTTCGGGTCGCGAGGAGGCGGGCGACGCGCGGCAACTCGGCGCGCCGCGGCTCGAACGCGGCGCGAAGCTCGGAGGCGGCAGCGGCGTGCACGTGGACGAGAGCCTCCTCGACGTTCCCGGCGCCGAGCGCGGCCTCGAGGG
>CAZWRQ010000302.1:0-5505 GCA_964636395.1 uncultured Holophagales bacterium | reverse complement strand
GAGGCCGAGGTTGTTGAGGCTCACCGCGAGGTCCGAGTGCCCTTTCGGCAGGACGCTCCGGCGCATCTCGAGCGCCTCGCGCGTCAGCGCCTCGGCCTCCTCGAGTCTTCCCTCGTCCAGGCGGAGGAAGCCGTAGTTGTGTAGCGTGAGCGCCGTCTCGGGGTGCGGTCCGCCGTAGATCTTCCGCTGGAGCGCGAGCGCCTCCTGGAAGTGTCGATCCGCGTCCGCATAGCGGCCCGAGTCCGTCTCGGCCCGGGCGATGTTGTTCAGAGCCAGCGCGACGTACGGATGGCTCTCTCCGTAATACCTCCTCAGGTCGACGAGGTTCTGGGCGTGGAGAGCGATGGCCTTCTGGTAGTCGCTCGTCGATTCGATGAGGATGTTCGCGAGCTCGTTACGTGACTCGAGCACCGCGTCGCTCCCCGGGGCGACTTTCTCTTCGATCGCGAGGGAGCGCTCGATGAGCGAGATCGCCTCTCGCGCATTCCCCTGGTCCTTCAGGACGATGGCGAGCGTCGTCATGCACTCGGCCACCGCCTTGTCGAGCTCCCCTCGGTCCTTGATCCGCAGCGTCAGAGCCTCCCGGAGAACCGGCTCCGCTTCCTTGAGCTGCCCACGCCGCTGGAGGGTCGCACCCAGTGCGATGAGGCTCTCCGCCCGCTCGGCGAGCGACCCGCCCTTCCGGAGTTTGACCGCTTCCCGGAGGAGTTTCTCGGCCCGATCGAGGTCCCCGAGCGACGAGTACGTCGTCCCGAGCGTCTCGAGGACCGCCCCTCGGACGAGCGGCTCGTCCTTCAGCTGGTCTTCCGCCTTTGCCGCGGCCTGATCCAGCAGGTCTCGCACGGTCACCGGATTCTTCGCCACGGCCGCCGGGTCGAATCCCCGCAGGACGTCCCGAAACGCCGCTGCGATCTTCCGGGCACGCGCCTGCTCCCGTTCGAGGCGGACGACGTGGAAGGTGCCGAAGCCGACGGAGAGGATGACCGCGAGAACCGCCGTGGCCGAGATCGCCGGGTGGCGCCTCGCCCAGCGCCAGGAGCGCTCGAAGCCGCTCGGCGCCTTCGCCACGACGGGGCGGAGCTCCAGATGGGCCCGGAGGTCTTCTGCAAAGGAATTCGCGGACTCGTATCGACGGGCGGGGTCTTTCTCGAGCGCCTTGCCCAGAATCGCGTCGAGGTCCCCGCGGAGTTGCTTCGCGACGGACCGGACCGGCCCTGGGGCGGGTCCCGAAGACCGAAGCGCCCGCTGGCTCGCACGTTCGGCCGGCACGTCGCAGACCGCGCGCCGGCACGCCTCGGTGTCCTTCCGATCGACGTCGTAGGGCAGGGCACCAGCGAGGAGTTCGTAGAGAAGGACGCCTGCGGAGTAGATGTCGGTGCGGACGGTGAGAGGCTCTCCGCGGTACTGCTCAGGGCTCGCGTACTCGTACGTGAGCGGCCGGGGCCCGACCGTGACGGTGCCGGAGCGCTCCCACGAGACCTTCGCGATGCCGAAGTCGATGATGACGGGTTCGCCGTCCGCCCTCAGCACGACGTTTCCAGCCGAGAGATCGCAGTGGATGACGCCGCGCTCGTGCGCGGCGCTGAGCGCCGAGAGGACCTTCAGGAAGAGCTCGATCCTCTGTCGGACCGGTAGGCTGGTCTCGGCGGCGGCAAGCGTGATCGGCCGGGCACCGTCCACGTAGTCCATGACGAGGAGCGGTCGGTCGTCCGGGCCAGGAACCACGTCGACCAGGCCCGCGATGTTCGGGTGACGGAGCTGGCTCAGGACGGCGATCTCGAGGCGGTAGCGCGCGACCTCCTCGGCGAAGGAGCCCCAGAGAGGCACCTTGATCGCGTACGTCCGCTCCTGCCCCTCGAACGACCGGGTCGCCAGGAACACGCGGGAAAACCCGCCTCTGCCGAGGAGCCGCTGGACGGTGTAGGGCCCGAAGGCCTTTCCCACGAACCTCTCGGCGAGCTTCTCCTCGAGGGCAACCTCCAGGTCTCCTGCCGGGGACGGCGTCGGGGCTCCGAGGTAGGGGAGAAGGGCCTCCACTTCGGCCCGGAGACCCGGATCGTCACCGCAGTTCTCGGCGAGGAATCGGGGTCGGTCCTCGGTCGGCGCGAGAGCCAGCGAAGCCAGGAGCTCCTGCTTTTTCACGAGGCGGGCGTCGGTCACGAGGAGAGCTCCTTTCGAAGGAACGCCTTGGCGTAGACCCACTTCCTGTGGACGGTCGGGACGGTCGTTTCGGTGACCTCGGCGATCTGCTGGAGCGTGAGGTCCGCAAACAGCCGAAGCGAAGCGACTTCGGCGGTCTTCGGGTCCTCGGCGGCGAGCCGGTCGAGCGCCTGGCTCAGCGCGGTGGCGGAGACGACGGAGGCTCCGGTCTCCCCGGGGATTTCGACATCACCCTCGGCGAGCGAGACCTCCGCCTGCACCGCCCTGGCACGCTTCCGGGCGTAGTCGACAAGGACGCGCCGCATGGCGAAACACGCCGCCCGGAGGAAGTGGGCGCGGTCGGCGTAGGTGTAGCCGTTCCAGCTCATGATCCCGGCGATGGCTTCGTTCACGAGGGCGGTCGGCTGGAGGGTGTGCCCGGGGCGCTCGTTGGCCATCTTTCGTCGGGCGATCCGGTAGAGATCCTCGTAGACCAGCGAGACCGCCTCCTCGAAAGCGGTCTCGTCACCGGTGCTCCACCGCCGGAGCAGCTCAGTCACACGCTGCTGTGGGGCGACCGGGCCGACGCCCATGGTTGTTCGAGCTACCTCCGCCGCGAAGCGCGCCGATTAGACCAGATTCCTCGGTCAGGCCGGGTTCAGCCGCCGGGGCACCGGGGCGCCGGCGTCGCTCGGCATTCCGAGGAATCTGCCTATTCGTGGCATTTAAGGTAAGTATATTTGCCTTAGCGATCCCGTGCATTCGTTCAGGATCGCCGTTCGTCGACTCGGTACTGTCCCGCTCCAGCCCTTGCGTGCCGATCAGGTCCCGCGTATCAAGGAGATGCGTCGTTCCTTTACCTTCTCCGTCGAATGAGCACTTCGCGCCGACGCGAAGGCTCGTTACGGGCGCTGAAGGTGACCGAAACGGCTTGTGCATGAGGAGTAGTCGCGCTGGCGGTTAGAGCGTCCGCCTGTCACGCGGAAGGTCGCGAGTTCGACCCTCGTCATCCCCGCCCGTTCCGGTCACCGCGCAGCAGGAAGCCACGAATCATGGTTTCCACTGCCACAGCGTTCCGTTCCGTCTGAGCCTCCGCGCGTTTCGCGTGGAGGTTCCGTCGGTCTCATTCGCGGAGATGGCAAAGGGAAGCGCTTCCTTCCCCCCAATCCCCATGTTCCCATCCACTTCCCAGCGAGCCTCCGCGTACGAGGACATCGGCGACTCCTCCCGGATTCGCTTCGCTTCTGGACGCCATCGCGTGGCACTTCCGAAATCTCTCGAATCGTGGGATCGCCGCTTCAGGGACTTCTGCGACTACGCCGTCACCGCGCTCGGCCACAGCGCCGCAACGCTCCACGGGTACCGGCATGCCTACCGGGACTTCCGGCGGTACGTCGGGGAGAGTGGCGCGCCGCTCCCGGACGCATTCCTCGATGTCGAAGGATGGGTCCGCCGGAACCGGCGACGTGGGCTCGGCCCTGTCACCGTGAACACCTACTGGCGGCAGCTCCGGCCGTTCTTCAACGACCTCGAGCGTCGCGACGGCGTCGAGAATCCCTTCCGACGGATGAAGGCACCGAGCCAGCCTTCCCGTATCGCGAAGGCGTTCAAGCCTGCGGACTGTCGAAAGATCCTGTCAGCCGCAGAGAGCTTCCCGTGGCCCACGGCGTTCCAGCGGACGCGTGCGGTCGCCGTGATCGCGACGATCCTCTATGCGGGACTTCGCCGGGGCGAACTACTGAGGCTCACGTACGGCGACGTGAGCCTCGACGACGGCACGATCCGGATCATCCGCAGCAAGGGGCGAGGCGGTGGGAAGGACCGGACCGCGTACATCGCCCCGGAGCTCAGAAGGATCCTCGAGGAATACGTCCGAGAACGTCGCAAGCGGAACATCGTCGGGCCGGGCTTCTTCTCCTCCGAGCGGACCGGCCAGGGGATCTCACTGGCCACGTTGCGGCGGATTCACAAGGCCGTCCGGCGAGCGTCCGGGATTGCCTTCTCCCTTCACGGACTCCGCCACTCGTTCGTGACCATGCTGCTCCGCTCCGGCGTGCCGCTGCACGTCGCCCGCGAGCTGGCCGGACACACGAGCATCACGACGACGGCGGGGTACCTGCGAGTGTGGGACGAGGACAAGCGTGACCAGATCCGCAAGGTCTCCTTCCGGTAGAACCGGCATGCCCCCGGGGCCGGCTGGTCAGGTCAGGAGGTCGATGTCGAGTCGACCGACGATCTGTCGCCGCTCTTCGTCGGTGACGTGCGAGTACCGCTGCAGCACGCCGAGACTCGCGTGCCCGAGCTGCTCCATGGCGAGACGATCCGGGATACCTGCCTGCCGAAGGAGGGTCGCGCAGGTATGCCGCAGCATGTGGGGCGCCACAGCCACCCCGGAAACCTCCTGCAGCGTCCGGCAGAGGCGACGGATCGTGGTCACACCGATGGGGCGAGTACCGCGCGTCGAAAGGAAAAGGCGACCCGTGGAGCCCGGTCGTGCTGCCCTCACGTCCAGGTAGCTCGACAGGGCGGTTCGAAGCCCTGGCGGCATGAAGACCACACGGTCCTTGCCACCGCTGCGACCCTTGCCATGCCGGACCGTGACCGCTCCCTGAGTGAGGTCGATGTCTCGCACTTCCAGCCGGAGTACCTCTCCTCGGCGAAGACCCCCGAGCCCCATCATCGCGATGATGGCCACGCTCCGGTGGCGCTCGAAGGGGCCGCGAGGCCATTGGTAGTTGGCGGCTGCCCTGAGCACGGCTTCGAGGTCCGTTCTCGAGAGAAACCGGGGAAGCGGGCGTCCCGGCCGGGGAACGGGGAGAAATTGCGTGGGTTCCGCCATGCCGGTCCTCGCTCCGAGCCGCTTCAGCCCGGCGTGGAGCATTCGCCAGTAGTAGTTGACGGTCGTGTGGTTGGCACCGCCTGCGCGAAGCCATCCGAGCCACACCTCGAGGGCGCGTGCTTGCTCCGAAATATGTCCCGACAGAAAGGCGCGTTCGAGGCGATGCCCTCGAATGAAAGAAGTCAGCCGACGGAGGCTGTACCGGATCCCGGCGACAGTCGGCGGCGAAAGACCCTCCGCAGCCGCCGAGGCCTGGAGCGCCTCGTCGAACGCCTCCTCGAAGCTCGAGAGAGACGGGAAGGTGAAGGGCTGCGCGACGGGCACGACGAAATCAAGGTGACGAGCGTCTCGAGACACGACCTTGCCGGCCGACTCCGGCCAACGGGGGCCGGCCAGGCGGGCACCACGGTCGGGACCGGGAGTCAGAAGCTGTCCGCGGTTGCCGTTCATTGTCAGGATGAGGTAGTGAAGTGGATCTCGCTCGCCGCCATTCGGACCTCTGCCTCTTCGGACAACCGGGCCGGCGG
>CAZWRQ010000301.1:0-5626 GCA_964636395.1 uncultured Holophagales bacterium | reverse complement strand
AAGAGACAGCCCCGTCTCGGTCCGCCGGCTCCTCGACTCGGCGACGCCACGCCTCCTCGTCCTCATGGAGACCGAGCTCTGGCCCGTCCTACTTCGGGCGGCTCGGCGCCGGGGCCTGCCGGTCGTCGTGGCGAGCGGGCGTCTCTCGGAGCGTTCCGTGGGGCGGCTTCGCGCCGCCCGGCCGCTCTTTCGCAGCGGCCTCGACGCCCTCTCCGCCGTTGCGGCCCGCAGCGAGGAGGACGCCGAGCGCTTCGCCGCCGTCGGCGTGCCGAGGGAGAGGATCCACGTCGCGGGCGACATGAAGTTCGACCGCCCCCTCCCCGCCGAACCGGCGTTCACCGCCTCGTTCCGGGAGCTCGCCGCCGGCCGCCCGGTCCTCGTCGCCGGCTCGATCGCCGAGGAGGAGCTCGACCTCGCGCTTTCCCTCCCGCGCCTCCTCACCCGGAGCGCGTCCGGGGCGCCGTTCCTCCTCCTCGCCCCGCGCCGGACGGAGAGCTGGGACGAGGCGGAGCGGCGCGCCGCCGCCGCCGGGCTTCGGGTCGTCCGCCGGTCGAGCCCCGCGCCGGGCGGCCCGGCCGACGTCTTTCTCCTCGACACGCTCGGGGAGCTCGCCTCGGCCTACACGCTCGGCGACGTCGCTCTTCTCGGCGGCACGTTCGGACGGCGGGGCGGGCACAACGTCCTCGAGCCGCTGCAGGCGGGCCTCCCGGTCGTCCTCGGCCCCTCGGTCTGGAACATCCGGCGCGCCGTCGAGGCGGCCGGCGCCGCGGTCGTCGGGGTGCCCGACCCGGCCGGCGTCGCCGCCGCGCTCGCGCGCCTCCTCGACGACCCGGCCGCCAGGGCGGCCGCCCGGGAGGCCGCGGCGGCGCTTTTCGCGACGCACCGTGGCGCGACGGAGCGGACCGTGCGGCTCGCGCTCGGCTTCCTCGACCGCGTTCCCGGAGCGGCTTTGTGACGCCGCTCCTCCTGCCTCTCTCCGCCCTCTACGGCGCCGGGGTGGCGCTCCGCCTCGCGCTCTACCGGCGCGGAATCCTCGCCGTGCGCAACGCCGCCAGGCAGGTGATTTCCGTCGGGAACGTGGCCGCCGGCGGGACGGGGAAGACTCCCTTCGTGCGGTGGCTCGCCGGGGAGCTCCTCCGGCGCGGCCGGCACCCGTCGATCCTGACGCGCGGATACGGCCGCGGAAGCCGCGGCACCGTCGTCGTTTCGGACGGCCGCGGGGCCTTCGCGACCGTCGCCGACTCGGGCGACGAGCCGGTGCTCCTGGCCCGGGCGCTCCCCTCCGTGCCGATCGTCGCCGACGCGCGCCGCCGCGACGCGGCCGCGCGGGCCGAGACGCTCGGGACGCCGGTCGACCTGCACCTCCTCGACGACGGCTTCTCGCACGTCGCCCTCGCGCGGGACGTCGACGTCGTCCTCCTCGACGCGACCGCGCCCGACGCCGCGGGCGCGCTCCTCCCGGCCGGCCGCCTGCGCGAGCCGCTCTCGTCCCTCGCGAGGGCCGACCTTCTCGTCGTCACGAAGACGGAGCAGTCCGATCCCGGCCGGGCCCTCGAGATCGCCCGGCGGTTCGCCCCGGGCGTCCCGGTCTACAGGGCGCGGACGGAGGTCCTCGGCGTGACCGGCCGGGACGGCCTCCCCGTCGAGCCGGGGGACCTGCCTCCCGGGACGGCCGTCGCCGTGGCGGGAATCGCCCGCCCCGAGGCCTTCGGCGCGACGCTCGCCTCCATCGGCATCGAGCCCGTCGAGCTCCTCTCCTTCCGGGACCACGAGCCTTACGGCCCGGCCTCCCTCGGGCGGATCGAGAGGGCGCTCGAGGAGAGCGGCGCGACCACCGTCGTGACGACGGAGAAGGACGCCGTGAAGCTGGACGGCCTCCTCAGCGTCCCCGTCTTCCGCGTCGCGGTCGAGGCGCGGCCCGTCGAGCCGTCGTTCGTCTCCGATCTCCTCTCGCTCCTCGCGCGGAGACCGTCCTGACGATGGCTTCGAAGCACGGGGCCCTGCGGGACGGGATCGAGCTCGGCGCGTATGTCGTCCTCCGCGCCCTCTTCCGGCTCCTCCCGCTCCCTCTCGCCGACGCCGTCGGGCGCGGCCTCGGCCGCCTCTATCGGCTCGCCGACCGGCGGCGCCGCCGGCTCGTCGCCCGGAACCTGGCGCTCGCCTTCCCCGAGAGGACGGCCGCAGAGCAGGAGGAGGTCTCGCGGGAGGTCTTCGCCCACTTCGGCGCGATCGCCGCCGACCTCGTACGGTCCGAAGCGGCGCCCGTCGAAGCCCTCCTCGCGCGCGTCGAGGTCGAGGGGCTCGAGCACGCGCGGAGAGCCGCCGCCTCCGGACGCGGTGTCTTCTTCGCCACGCCGCACCTCGGCAACTGGGAGTGGGCGAACCTCGTCACCGGCGCCAACGGGATGCCCGTCACGATCGTGGCGCGGCCGCTCGACAACCCGCTCCTCGACGCGAGGCTCACGGCGCTGCGGGAGAGGACCGGGGGAGTCGTCGTGAACAAGAAAGACGCCGCCCGGACGATCCTCCGCTCGCTGCGGGCGGGGGCCGTCGTCGGGATCCTGGGCGACCAGCGCGCCCGCCCGCCCGACGCCGTCCTCGTTCCCTTCTTCGGGCGCCTCGCCTGGACGACGACCGCGATCGCCCGGCTGGCCGACCGGACCGGCGCCCTGATCCTCCCCGTGGTCTGCCTGCGGGTGGGACCGGGACGCTATCGGCTCACCTACTCGGAGCCGATCGACCCGGCGGCGCTCCCGCCGGAGGAGCGCGAGGTCTCGCGGCTGACGGCCCGGCTGACGGCGCTGATCGAGAGCCAGGTCCGTGCCGCCCCCGGGCAGTGGCTCTGGCTCCACGACCGCTGGAAGGACGCCCCCGAAAACTGAAGAACCCCGGCGGTGAGGCCGGGGTTCCTGAAGCTCGGGTGCTGTGGTGCGCTCTCTCTCTAGGCTCCCTCCGCTGCCGGGTCCTGACGCGAGCGTCGGTTCCCGGCGCCTCGAGTCATTTCAACTTTCCTGCCAAGGCGGACGAGCGATCGGAGCAGGAGGCACATCTGAGGTGCACGGAAAGGGATACGGTCGACCGGCGGATCCCGGGGCCGCCGGCCCGGGGGTTCCCTGTGCACGAATCCGTGTGGCCCCGCTGAACGGAATGCCGCGCCCGCTTCCGGCTCAGCCGAGCTCGACGGTCCAGTACGCGACGTCGAGGAAGCTCCTCCAGGTCGGGTGGATCCGGCTCGGTGAGAGGAGGCCGAGCGGCGAGGCCTTCGGCTTCACCGGCGGGCGGCGCAGGGCCATCCCCGCCTCGTCGGGGAGCCGGTTCCCCTTCTTCACGTTGCACCGCAGGCAGGCGCAGACGACGTTCTCCCAGGAGGAGACGCCCCCCCTCGAGAGCGGGACGACGTGGTCGAGGGAGAGCTCCGAGGTCGGGAAGCGCCGGCCGCAGTACTGGCACCGCGTTCCGTCGCGGAGATAGATGTTGTGCCGCGAGAACTTGACGTCGTACCGCGGGGGCCGGTCGCAGGAGAGGAGCTGGATGACCCGCGGGACCTTCAGGAGGAACCGCGGGGTCTTCACGACGTCCTCGTCGCCGGGCTGGACCGGGATGTCGCACCACTCGTCCCAGGCGTACGTCGTGAAGTCGGGGAGCACGGCCCGGACGTGGCCCTTGTAGAAGAGCGTGAACCCGCGTCGCGCGTCCGTGAGGGCGAGGGCGGCGAACGACCGGTTCAGGACGAGAACCGGCGCGTCGAGCACCATTACGTGAGAATAGCGAAACGCGCATGAAGATTCTCCTCGTCCGCCTCTCCTCGTTCGGCGACGTCGTCTTCACGCTTCCTCTCGCGAAGGCGCTGCGCGGAGAGGGCGACCGCCTCGCGTGGGCGGTGGAGGGGCCGCTCGCCGGGCTGCTCGAGGGGGCCGCCTACGTCGACGCGACGCTCGCCGCGACGACGCGGGCGTGGAGGAAGCGACCGTTCTCGGCGGAGACCCGCGGGGAGCTTCGTGCATTCCTCTCGTCGCTGCGCGCGTTCTCGCCCGACGTCGTCGTCGACGCGCAGGGGCTCCTCAAGTCGGCCTGGGTCACGCTCGCCGCGCGGGCGGACCGGAAAGTCGGCTTCGGCTTCCGGACGGCCACCGAGAGGGTGAACGCGCTCGTCACCCGCGAACGCGTCGACGTCCCGCCGGGAGGGCACGTCGTCGACCGCGGGCTGGCCCTCGCGGAGAGGGTCCTCGGCCGGAGAGGCTTCGAGAGGACGCCCGACGTCGCGCACCTCGTGGGGAGGCCGGCCCCCGAGGTGGACGAATGGCTCGCCGCGCGCTCCGGCCGCCCTTTCGCGCTCCTCCAGCCGTTCTCCTCGCGCGCGACGAAGGAGTGGGCGCCGGCCGAGACCGCCGCTTTCTGTCGCGCGCTCGCCTCGCACGGGATCGACGCCGTCCTCCGTTGGGGACCGGGCGAGAGGGAGCGGGCCGAGGGAATCGCATCCCTCTCGGACGGCGCGGCCGTCGTCTCCCCCTCCACGCCGCCCGCAGCCTCGGCGCGCCTCGCGGCTCGGGCGGCCCTGTTCGTCGGGGCCGACACCGGCCCGACGCACCTCGCGGCCGCCGCCGGAACGCCGACGGTGGCGCTCTTCGGCCCGACCGACCCGGCGCGGTTCGGGCCGGTCGGACCGCGGGTCCGGATCTTGCGTGACGAGAGCGGGGCCTACAATGACGATCGCCCCGGCCTCCCCGGACTGACGCACGATGCCGTACTCGAAGTCTCCCTCGCGCTCCTCGACGAGAGGACCTGAGCCACCGAAGCGGCGCCGCTGGGGCGCAGCCCTGCTCGCGCTCCTGCTCGGTGGGCCGCTCGCCGCCTCCGTCACCGCGAACGTCCTCCCGAACCTCGGCCGGGCGGAGCTCCCGAAGGACGAGGTCGCCGCGGTGCCGTTCCGCGCAGGCGAGACGCTCGTCTACACCGTCTCGTGGCTGAAGATCGAGGGGGGCGAGATGACGCTCGCCACGAGCCGGGAGTGGAGCCCCGACGGGGTCCCGGTCCATCGGATCCGCCTTTCGGCCGTGTCGAACGACTACGTCTCTCGCTTCTACCCCGTCGACACTCGGTACGAGTCGTGGATCGACGCGAGGGACTTCACGCCGGTCCGCTTCGAGAAGCGGGCCCGCGAGGGGCGCTACTCGGCCGACGAGGTCGAGGAGTTCGACCTCGGAAAGCGCGTCGGGACCTGGCGGAACGCGAAGGACCGCCGGCGGGTCGTCACGCTCCCGCCGCGCTTCCAGGACGTCATCTCCTCCTTCTACTTCATGAGGACCGTCCCTCTCGTCCCGGGGGAGGAGACCCGCGTCGACCTCTGCTCGCGCGGGAGGCTCTACCGGCTCGTCGTGGCGGTCCTGGGCCGGGAGAAGGTCGAGACGGAGCTCGGCACCTTCGACGCGATCAAGGTCCAGCCGCGGATGCACGAGGGCGAGGGGAGCGAGGACCAGAACAAGGGGAAGCTCTTCCTCTGGTTCAGCGACGACGAGCGGCGCCTCCCGGTGATGGCCCGGACGATCCTCCCGATCGGCTCCGTCACGGCTCGCCTCACCCGCGTGACGGAGCCGATCGGGAGGATCGTCCGGGCCATCACCGGGAG
>CAZWRQ010000300.1:0-5675 GCA_964636395.1 uncultured Holophagales bacterium | reverse complement strand
ACCCACCCCCGGGGTGAGGCTCCCCTCTCCGGTGCCCCCGTGCCCGGGGTTCGGTTACGCCCCGACGGCCTTGGCGACGGCCTGACCGAGCTCGAGGAAGGCCTTCGTCGAGGTGGAATCGGGCTCGGCGGCGACGATCGGCATTCCGGCGTCGCCGGAGAGGGCGACGCGCGGGTCGAGCGGGACACGGCCGAGGAAGGGGACGTTCAGCTCCCGGGCCGTCCGCTCGCCGCCGCCGGTCTTGAAGATCGGCTCGACGTGGCCGCACTTGGGGCACTCGAAGCCGCTCATGTTCTCGATGAGGCCCAGGACGGGGACGTTCACCTTCTGGAACATCGCGAGCCCCTTGCGGGCGTCGATGAGGGCGACGTCCTGCGGGGTCGAGACGATGACGGCTCCCGAGAGGGCGACCTTCTGAGTCAGCGTCAGCTGCGCGTCGCCCGTGCCGGGCGGGAGGTCGACGATCAGGAAGTCCTGCTTTCCCCAGGCCACGTCGCCGAGGAACTGCTCGATCGCCTTGTAGATCATCGGCCCGCGCCAGATGACCGGCGTGTCGACGTCCATCAGGAAGCCGAGCGACATGACGCGGACGCCGAAGCGCTCGATCGGGACGATCTTCTCCTCGTCGTTCAGGAACGGCTTCTCGTCGATCCCCATCATCATCTGCTGAGAAGGGCCGTACATGTCGCAGTCGAGGAGGCCGACGGTGTAGCCGAGCTGCCGGAGCGCGAGCGCGAGGTTCGCGGCGACGGTCGACTTGCCGACGCCCCCCTTCCCCGACGCCACGGCGACCGTGAAGCGCGTCTCGGGGAGGACGTCGGGGCGCGCCCCCTGCGCCCCCGCGAGGTTCACCGGCGCCTGCCCCGTCTCCACCTTGATGGTCACCGCGGTGACGCCCGGGATCTCGCGGAGCGACGCGTCAGCCTCCGCCCGGATCTGCTCGGCGATCTCCGCGGAAGCCGTCGTCATCGAGAGGCGGAACGAGACGTTCCCGCCGCCGACCGCGACGTCTTTCACGAAGCCGAAGGAGACGATGTCGCGGGAGAAGCCGGGGTACTTGACCTTCCGGAGCGCTTCGAGGACGGCGTCCTCGTTCAGGTTCGACACGGGATACCTCCGATCGTGGTCGCCGGCGCGCGTGGCAGGCGCTCGCGGCCCGTCGCCCGGCGCCGCGCGGCGAGCGGATCTTACTCTGCCGAATCGCCGAGCCGGAGGATCTCGGCCCGCACCTTCTCGACGTACTCGGCCCGGCGGGCGAACGTGTAGCCGTCCGAAGGGATCGGGTCGCCGACCTTCACCTCGATCCGTCCGCGCCGGACGAGCAGCCCGTCCGCGCCGAGCACCGCCCGCGCCCCGGAGATGCCGACCGGGACGATCGGGAGAGAGGTCCGCATCGCGAGGAGGAATCCCGCCTTCTTGAACGCCCCGAGCTTCCCGTTTCGCGAACGGGTCCCCTCGGGGAAAACGAGGATCGAGGCGCCCTTCTTCAGACGCTGTCCGATCTGGTCGAACGCCTCGCGCGCCTTCTCCTTGTTCTCGCGGTCGACGGGGATGAATCCGGCGAGCCACATCGACCAGCCCAGGAACGGGATCCAGAAGAGCTGTTTCTTCGCGACGAAGCGGACGTCCCGCGCGAGCGCGACGAACAGGACGACGATGTCGGCCGCCGAGGTGTGGTTCGCCATGAAGATCGCCTCGGGGACCGCGCGGGCCGCCTCGGACATCTCGACCCTCACGTCGATCCCGGCCCCGGCCAGGAACGTCCGGGACCACCAGCGGGCCCAGTACTGGTAGACGCGCCCCCGCGGCGGAATCCACGAGGTGAGGATGGCGAGGCTGCCGAAGACCGGCGTGACGAGGAGCCCGAAGAGCCACACCCACGTCGTGTAGAGGAGCTGCATCGGAGCGGAAGTCTACCGGGCCGCCCGTACAATCGCCCGCGTGTCCGAAGCGTCCGCGACCGAAAACCGGCCGGCCCCCTTCTGGACCCTCCCGCGGCTCCGCCGCTGGTTCCGGAAGGTCGTCTCCCACCTCGGGGGCCTCGGCCTCCTCGCGTGGGCGATCGTCCGCGAAGGGCGGAAGCGGTGGGAAGGGGGGGAGATCCTCCGGCAGATGGACGCGCTCGGCGTCCAGTCGATCTCCGTCGCGAACCTGACCTGCCTCTTCACGGGGATGGTCCTCGCCCTCCAGACGGCCCACTCGCTCGCCGAGTTCGGCGGGAAGCTCTTCGTCGGTCGCGCGGTCATCCTCTCCCTCGCGCGCGAGCTCGGGCCCGTCCTGACCGCCCTGATGCTCGCGGCGCGCTGCGGCGCCGGGATCACGGCCGAGCTCGGGACGATGGCCGTCACGGAGCAGGTCGACGCCCTTCGAGCCCTCGGCTCCTCCCCGATCCGCAAGCTCGTCCTCCCGCGCGTCGTCGCGCTGACGGTCATGCTCCCGGTCCTCACGCTCGTCGCGATCTTCCACGGGATGCTCGGCGGCCTCCTGATCGCCGTCTTCGAGCTGAAGATCGGGGCGAGCTTCTACCTGTCGACGACCCTCCAGGCGCTCTCGTTCAACGACCTGATGCACGGCCTCTGCAAGACGCCGTTCTTCGGCCTCGAGATCGCCCTCATCGGCTGCTACAACGGCCTGTCGGCCACCGGCGGCGCCGACGGCGTCGGCCGCGCCACGACCGTCGCCGTCGTCGTCGCCTCGATAACGATCCTCATCACCGACTTCTTCCTCTCCAAGCTCTTCATCGCCCTGCCGATCGGATGAGCGAACCCGTCGTCGAGCTCCGCGCCGTCTCGAAGGCCTTCGGCGAGAAGGTCGTCCTCGACGCCGTCGACCTCGCGGTCGCGCGGGGGGAGGTCCTCGTCATCCTGGGCGGCTCGGGCAGCGGCAAGTCGGTCACGCTCCGGCACATGAACGGCCTGACCCAGCCCGACGCCGGAGTGGTCTTCGTCGAGGGCATCGAGGTGTCGGGCCTCGCCGAGGAGGAGCTCGGGCCGGTCCGCCGCAAGGTCGGGATGCTCTTCCAGATGGGGGCGCTCTTCGACTCGATGACGGTCTTCGAGAACGTCGCCTTCGCCCTCTGGGAGCACACCCGGATGACCGGCGAGGAGATCGCCGCGCGGGTCTCGGAGGTGCTCGGCTTCGTCGACCTCGGCCCCGACGTCCTGCCGCTCCTCCCGTCCTCGCTCTCCGGAGGGATGAAGAAGCGCGTCTCCCTCGCCCGGACGATCGCGCTCAAGCCCGACGTCCTCCTCTACGACGAGCCGACGACCGGTCTCGACCCGGTGACGGCGATGACGATCAACCGCCTCATCGTCGACCTGAACTCGCGCCTCGCGACGACCTCCGTCGTCGTCACCCACGACATCGCCTCGGCCCTCTTCGTGGCCGACCGGATCGCGTTCCTCGAGAAGGGGCGCTTCGTCTTCGTCGGGACCCCCGGCGAGGCGCGGAGCTCCGACGTCGCCGCCCTCCGCGCCTTCCTCGCCGCGGAGGAGGCCGGAGCCTGAGGGAGACCGCCGCACCGTGAAAGCCGACAGCCGCACCCGTTCCCGCGTCGGGGTCATCGTCTTCGCCGCGATCCTCCTCTTCGCCGTCATGGTCGTCGTCGTCGGCGGGAAGACCGGCTTCTTCCTCGCCCGCTCGAGCTACTTCGCGCGCTTTCCGAACTCGCAGGGGCTCTCCGGCGGAAACCAGGTCCGCCTCGCGGGCGTCACCGTCGGCGCGGTCCAGGAGGTCGAGGTCCCGAAGAGCCCCGGCGAGGACCTCACCGTCCGCTTCGACATCGAGCGCCGCTACCGGCACCTCGTGAGGACCGACAGCCGGGTGGAAATCAAGACGATCGGCCTCCTCGGCGACAAGTACCTCGAGGTGACGCCCGGCTCCCCCGAGACGCCCCTCCTCGAGCCAGGGTCGGAGATCGCCGCGATCCGGGGGAGCGAGCTCGACAAGATCCTCGCCGGCTCCGGGGACCTCTTCGAGAACGTGAACTCCGTCGCCGAGTCGCTCCGGACGATCCTCGGGCGCGTCGAGAAGGGCGAGGGGTTCCTCGGCGAGATGACGAGCGCCTCCCCGGAGGGTAAGGAGCTCTCGAAGAGCCTCCGGCAGACGATCGCCGCGACGAACGCCCTGCTCGCCGACGTGCGCGCCGGCAAGGGGCTCGTCGGCCGGCTCGTCGCCGACGAGAAGCTCGGAGACGAGGTCGCCGCCGAGCTCGGTGCCTCCGCCGCCTCGCTCCGGAAGATCCTCGCCGCCGTCGAGAAGGGCGCGGGCGACGGGGAGGGCCTCGTCCCGGCGCTCCTCGGCGACCCGGAGGGGAAGAGGAAGTTCTTCGCGATGGTCGACTCGCTGAACGCGACGGCGGAGGGGCTTTCCGGCTTCTCCCGCGAGCTCTCCTCCGGCTCCGGCCTCCTCTCGAAGCTCGTCCGCGACGAGGCTTTCGCGAAGGAGCTGACCGAGGACCTGCGGCGGATCTCCTCGAGCCTCGCGAGCGTCGCCGAGAAGGTCGACCGGGGCGAGGGGACGGCCGCGCGGATCGTGAACGACCCGGCGCTCTTCGAGGCGATCGACGACATCCTCGTCGGCGTGAACGAGTCGAAGCTCCTCCGCTGGCTCGTGCGAAACCGGCAGCGCTCGGGAATCCAGGCCCGCTACGAGGAGACGACGGCGAAGGGCGCGGCCGGCGCGCCGGAGGCGCTCGGCCCGGCGCCGACGCCGGAGCCGAGGGAGTAGCGATGGCCTTCCGCGTCCTCGTCGCCGGCGGCGCCGGCCTCGTCGGCTCGGCCGTCGCGCGGCAGCTCCTCGAAGAGGGAGCCGAGGTCGCCGTCGTCGACGCCCTCGTCGCGGAGGGGGACGGCCGGGCCGTGCGGGAAGCCCGGCTCGAGACGCTCCGCCCCTACCCGAACGCGAAGGTCGTCACGGCCGACCTCTCTCTCCCCGGCGCCGCCGCCGAGGTCTTCCGCGAGGCCCGGCCCGGGGCCGTCGTGAACGCGGCGCTCTTCCCTCCCGGCGGACCGGGCCTCGACGCGATGCTCGAGGCGGCGCGCGCCCACGAGAAGCCGTTCCTCGTCCACCTCTCCGACGCCGCGCTCTACGGACCCCCGGGCGCGCCGGGCCAGCCGGCGCTCGAGGCCGAGCCGATCGACCCAGGGCGCGACCCCGTCCTCCTGCAGCGGATGGTGGAAGAAGCGCGCCTGCGCTCCTCCGACCTCCCGAACGTCGTCCTCCGCCTCTTCGACCTTCTCGCCCCGGGAGCGCCGCCGACCCGCTTCCCGCAGGACGTCCTCGAGCCCCTCCTCGAGGGCGAGGAGGTCGTCCTCCCCTCCGACGCGCCACGCGACTTCCTCCACCTCGGCGACGCGGTCCACGGAATCCTCGCCGCGCTCGCCCTTCGCCCGGCGGGGCGCACGATCAACCTCGGGAGCGGACGGAGCGTCGCCCCCTCTCTCGTCCTCCGCCTCCTGGGAGAGAGAGCGTCCCGGCCCGTCCGTTTCCGTGTCGCGGGCGTCGCCGCACGTGCCGGCCGGATCGCCGACCTCGCGCTCGCCGGCGAGCTTCTCCGCTTCCGCCCCCGAACGCCCCTCGAGGCGTCCCTCGACGAGATCGTCGCCGCCCGGCTCGCGTCGACCGAGACGACGACGAGCCGGGCGGCGACGATCTCGTCGAGGGACGCCTCGAGG
>CAZWRQ010000299.1:0-5684 GCA_964636395.1 uncultured Holophagales bacterium | reverse complement strand
GGGAAAGAGAAACGCCCGCCCGGTCCTGTGCGTGAGACCGGGCGGGCCCGGGGACATCGGCGGTCGCGGGGACGGAAGGGGGGGACGCCCCCGGGCCGCCGACGAGGAGGTTCAGGCTTCCAGGAGCATCTCGCCGAGGACGCGGTCGCGGTCGTCCTCGGGGATGGCCTTCGAGAGGTCGCCGACGGGGAGACCTCCGTCGGCGAGGGCGGGAACGCTGCCGGAGAGGGCGAGCTGGAGACGGTCGAGCTCGCGGGAGAAGTAGGCGGTGGCCTCGCGGGGAGTCAGGAGGGCGCGCGTGTCGAGCTCGCCCTCGGGTTTCACGCGAAGGAGGAAGTCCGAGGAGAGCGATCCGTGCTCGACGACCTTGCCGGTGACGGGCGAGGCGACGCGGACGCGGGCCTTTCCGGCGCGTAGGCGCAGGGCCGGCCCGTTCTCGGCGAGAGTCGAACCGACGGCCGGGAGGAGGACCGCGTCGGGCTTGCCGACGAGGCGGGTGGCGAGGTCGTCGAGGCCGATCGCGACGGTGCCGTCCTCGAGGGGCTTCAGCCAGGCGTGGCCGCGGTGGTAGAGGCGGTCGGTCGGCACGTCGAAGCCGGCGGCGTCGGCGGGAGCCAGCATCTTCCCCTCGGCCACGAGCTTCGCGTGGACCTCGCACCCCTTGCAGTCGAAGGCGCGGGGGCAGGTGCGCCCCGGGAGCTCTCCGGTCATCGCGTGGCGGCAGCCCTTCGCCGACGGGGGGAGCTCCTCGAACTCCTCGTGCCAGAGCATCGAGGCGGCCTTGCCGCGCGCGATCGTCTCGCGAGTCCGGAGCCCGACGCGGAAGAGCGTCACGCCGACCGCGGTGAGGATCAGCGCGAAGAGGCCGAGGAAGGCGATGTTGAAGGGGTCGGCGATGAAGTCGGTGTTGCCGGGAAGCATCTCGGAACCTCCGTCAGCCCTTCGCCGCCAGCTCCCTCTCCTGGGGGAAGAGGTTCAGCCAGCGGAAGGAGATCGAGTAGAGAAGGACGCCGTAGCCGAGGACGGCGAGGAAGGCCGCGACCTCCTGCCAGGAGGGGGAGTACGACGCGAAGCTGTCGAACGGGAGCGAGGGGAGCGCGAGCGTCTGGATCGTCATGACGTAGCGGTTCAGGACGACGCCGGCGCAGGCGGTCGCGGCGACCGCGACGAGGAGGCCCGTCCGCGCGCGGACGCGCCGCGAGAGGAGGAGGACGGCCGGGACGAGGCCGAGGAGGACGACCTCGGCGAAGAGGACCTGGACGCCGAACGGCGGGTTCGCGTAGAAGGACGAGACCTGCACGCCCGTCTGCGGGCTCGTCGAGTTCAGCCAGACGAGCGAGTCGATCCCCTTCAGGACGACGTAGACGAGGAGGAGCCACCCGGAGATCTTCGCGAGCGTCTGGAGGACCTCGGGGGCGACGAGCTGCTTGCGGGTGATCTTCCCGACGAGCCAGGTCGTGAGCAGGATGAAGCTCGGACCGACGGCGGCGGCCGAGAGGACGAAGAGGAAGAACGTCGTCGGCCAGATGAAGATGTGCTCGCGGTAGGCGAACGGGTTCCCGCGGAGGACGCCGTAGAGCCCTCCGAGCGAGCCCTGGTGGAAGAACGAGAGGAGCGTCCCGACGCCGGCGAAGACGACCATCAGCTTGTGGAGCTGGTGCTCGAGGACGAGGAGGCCGGGCACCTCGCTGAGCCGCCGGTTCTTCAGGACGAGCGGCAGGTACTCGATCGCCAGGACGCAGAGGTAGATCGTGATGCAGAACGTCACCTCGGTGAGCATCGAGTGGACGTTCGGGTGCCAGAACGTGAACCAGGCGCGGAGCGGCTGGCCGACGTCGACCATCAGGATGCCGACGGCGCCGCTGTAGCAGATGAATCCGATGACGACGGCGCTGTTGATGACCGCCTTCAGCTCCTTCCTCTTCAGGATGTAGAGGAGGAAGCCGGTGAAGAAGGCGCCCGCGCCGAGGGCGATGACCGTCAGGTCGAGGTAGATCCAGAGGCCGAACGCGAACCGGTTGTCCATGTTCGTCTGGTTCAGACCGAGGGCGAAGCAGAGGTAGACGGCGTAGAGGCCGAACGCGAGCACGGCCGCCCACGGGAGGAGCCAGAGGAGGAAGCGCGGCAGCGGGGTCCGCTTCAGGCCGCGGGCGATCAGGGTGTCATCCACGCGTCACCCCCGTGCGGGAGAGGCGCTCGCGGACGACGGGGTCCGACGAGCGGTAGAGGACCTTCGGTCCGGTCCCGAGGGCGGCGAGGAGGCGGAAGCTCTCCGGGTCCTTCGCGAGCCTCGCGACCTCGCCGTCCGCGTCGCTGGCGTCGCCGAAGGAGAGCGCCCGCGACGGGCACGCCTCGACGCAGGCGGGGACGTAGTCGGCCGGGTCGATGTCGGTCTTGCCGGCGGCGGAAGCCTTCGCGCGGGCCGCCTGGAGGCGCTGGACGCAGAAGTTGCACTTCTCGACGACGCCGCGCTGGCGGATCGAGACGTCGGGGTTGAGGGAGGCCTTCATCCCCTCGGGCCACTCCGGGCTCCACCAGTTGAAGGAGCGCGTGTGGTAGGGGCAGGCGACCATGCAGTAGCGGCAGCCGAGGCAGCGGACCGGGATCTGGCCGACGATGCCGGTGCGCGGGTCGTACTCGACGGCGCGCTGGGGGCAGACGTCGACGCAGGGGGGCTCGTCGCACTGCTGGCAGGGGATCGGGACGAACGTCGAGCGTCCCGTCGGGTCGGCCGTCGCGACGTCGTGGACGCGCAGCCAGACGACGCCGGTCCTCACGTTCGAGCGCTCGGGGGCAGGCGGGATGTTGTTCTCGACGGCACAGGCGGTCGCGCAGGAACCGCAGCCGTTGCAGCGGTCGAGGTCGACGACGAGCGTGTAGCGGTGGGTCGGGAGGGTGGAGGTCTGCTTGGTGGCGGTCATGGTCACGCCTTCGCGGCGGACGGCGCGGGGAAGAGCGCCGTCTCGCGGGTCAGCTTCGTGAGGAGCGGGGAGGAGGGGGCGCCGGAGAGGGCCGTTCGCGGGAGGGCCGCGACGCGGACCGGCTCGGGGCCGGGCGCGCCGAGGGCCGACTCGAGGAGGCGCGCCGCCTCGCCGTCGCGAAGGAGCGCGAAACGTCCGGCGGGAGCGGGCGCCGGGTCGTCGACCCAGCAGGCGCCGTTCGCGAAGGCCGTCTCGAGGGCCGCGGCGTCGGCGATCGAGGAAACCGGGGTCGTCGTCGCCGTGGAGGGGTCGAAGAGCTGCCCGCGCTTCGCCGCAACGATCGCCGCGGCACGGCCGGCCGGAGACGCCGGGAGCTCGAAGCCCGCGGTGGCGGCTGCCTCGCGGAGGAGCTCCTCGGGGAGGGCGAGCTCCTTCGGCGGAGCGAGGAGGGCGGGGGCGAGGGCGAACGTCGCGAGCGGCGCGTCGGACGGGCCGTCCAGCTCGACCGCCTCCTCCAGCGGCGCGGGACCGGGAACGAGGAGCGTCGCCTTCTCGCCGAGGCCGGCGCGGAACGCGGAGAAGCTCGTCACGACGGCGCCGTCGGCGAGGAGCTTCTCGAGTCGCGCCCAGGGGACGAGCCCTTCGGGAACCGTGCCGTCGAGGAGGAGGAGGCCGACGGAGCGCTCGAGCACCGCGTCGAGAGGGGTGACCGCGGCGAGCTTCGCGTCGCCGTCCGGAGCGGCGGGCGCCGCGCGGCGCGCGACGAGCGGGCCGGCCGGGGCGCCGAGGAGGAGGTTCAGGGCGGCGATCGCGGCGTCGGCCTCGGCGGAGAGCGGCTCGGCCGGGTCGCCTCCGAGGACGACGGCCGGGCGGCTCGCCGCGAGGTCGCGCGCGAGCGCGACGACGTCGCCCGCGGGGACGCCCGTCTTCTGCTCGACGAGGGGCGGGGCGAAGCGGGCCGCGAGCGCCTCGAGCCCGGCGAGGCCCGTCGTCCGCGCGGCGAGGAAGGCCGCGTCGGCGAGCTTCTCGTCGAGGAGGACGTGGGCGAGGCCGAGGGCGAGAGCGGCTTCGGTACCGGGGGCGATCGGGACGAAGCGGTCGGCCAGGCCGGCGCTCTTCGTCCGGGTCGCCCCGACGTGGACGACCTCGAGCCGATCGGATTCAGACCTCCTGAGGCTCTCGGCGCGGAGGCGCGCGAGGAGGCCGGGCGTCCCGGCGTCGGTCAGGACCGGCGCGCCGAAGGAGACGACGCGGCGGGCCTTCGCGAAGTCGACTCCCAGAGCGAGCGGGCCTTCGAACCGGGATGCGAGGGCGTCGAGGGCCGGAGAGGGAGACGCGGAGACGGTGTAGCGGCCTCCCGTCGCGGCGGCGAGGGCCCGGAACGCGCGCGAGAGGCTCCGGCCGGGGCGGCCGTCGACGACGAGGAGGGAACGCTTCGGGTCCTTCGCGGCCGCGGAGATCGCGGCGGCGAGGGCTGCGGCCGCGGCGGCGCGGTCGATCGGCTCGCGCTTCCCGCCCGAGACGCGCTCGGGGACGACGGCGCGGAGCGGATGCTTCGCGAGGTGGTGGGCGGTCAGCCCGAGCGGGCAGAGGCCGCCGTCGCTCGCGGGGTGTCCGGGGACGCCGGAGAAGCCGACGGGCTGCGGCCCGAACGAGCGCGCCTTCAGGCCGCAGGCGGCGGGGCAGAGCGTGCACGACGTGAAGCGGAACGTGAGCGGCCCGGCCGGGCGCGGCGTCGGCGTCGGCGGCTGCTGCGTCCAGATCGAGAGGTCGTCGAGCGCCTTCCAGGGGACCGGCGACAGGACGATCCCGGCGGCGGCGCCGGTTCCGGCGAGGAGGAGGTCGCGGCGGGAGACTTCGAGCTTCATGCCGTCCTCCTCACTTGTGGCAGTCGACGCAGGCGCTCTCGCGCCCGCCCGCGCGGTGGCACGCGATGCAGTCGGACATCTTCATCCCCTGCCACTCCTCGCGCCGGAGGCGCGAGATCGAGGGGCCCCAGATGTCGCGCGGATAGCCGGAGAGGCGGTTCACCTGGACGGGGCGCACGGCGGTCGACTCGCCGTGCGGGCCGTGGCAGCGCGCGCAGGCGACCTTCTCGCCGGTCACGTGCGCGGCATGAGGGAAGTACGCGTTGTCGGGCTGGCGGGCGTTCGAGAGCCAGGGGATCTCGACCCCAGGTTCGACGTAGCGCTCGACCAGGGCGTTGATCGCCGGGCTATCGCCCTTCTCGGCGTGACACCCGGCGCAGCTCTCGGTCGTCGGGATGCCGGCGAAACGGCCGTCCTCCGCGACGGCGTGGCAGTCGCCGCAGGCCATCCCCTGCTCGGCGTGGGCCTTGTGGTTGAAGGGGAGGGGCTGCGCCTCGGTCCTGTAGATCAGGCGCGGGAAGAGGAGCCAGCCAGCCGCCAGGGCGGGGACGAGGCCGGCTGTGAACGAGACGAGGGCCGGTAGCTTCAAGTAGACCTCTCTTCGTCGGAAGCGGTGGAGAGGAGGAGGTGGGAAAGCCGGAGCGCCTCCTCGTGGGGAAGGGTCCGGACGAGGGCCGGCTCGGGGAGGCCGCCGTCGGCTGCGAGGCGCACGCCCGAGATCCGCTCCGCGGCGTCCTCGGCGAGCCCGCGCAGGCGCAGCGTCTCGCGGCGCATCCAGGCGGTCGCGGCCTCGCCGCGAAGGAGACCGTCGGTGATCCGCGGGGCGCCGTTCGGGACGGCGGCCCGGTCGCGGACGATCCCCTCGAAGAGCCAGCCGAGGCCGTAGGGATCGCGG
>CAZWRQ010000298.1:0-5684 GCA_964636395.1 uncultured Holophagales bacterium | reverse complement strand
CGCCGCGAGCTCACGCTCCTGCCGTCGCTCGGCGCCTTCCTCGTCTCCGCCGGGCTGTTCCTCGCCCACGCGGCGTTCCTCTTCCCGCTTCACCTCGACGACCCGTACATCACGTTCCGGTACGGCCGAAACCTCGCCCGAGGCGACGGCCTCGTCTGGAACGTCGGCGAGGCGCCCGTCGAGGGCTTCACGTCGCATGCCTGGGTCGTCCTGGCGGCCCTCGCCGAGGCGAGCGGCTCTCCTCCGCTCCTCGTCGCGAAGCTCGCGGGCCTCGCCGCCGGGCTCCTCGTCCTCGCGGTCCTCGCCTTCGGGACGCGCCGCCTCCTGCCGAACGCTTCCGACCGCCTCGCCGCGTCTCTCCTCCTGGCCACGTCCACGTCCTTCGTGTCGATGAGCGTCTCGGGAATGGAAAACGTGGCGTTCGCGGCTGCCGCGTCGCTGCTGATTCCCCTGCTGGGGCCCTGGGATGCGCCCGACGCCGCGGGCCAGGTCACCCCGCGACGGGCCGCCCTCGCCGGCCTCCTGTCGGGGCTCCTCGTGACGATCCGTCCCGAGGGGCACGTCTTCGTCGTCGTCCTCCTCGGCGCGCTCGCCTTCGCCGCCCGCGAGACTCGCGATCGCAGGCCTTTCGTCGCCGCCGGCGTCGCGGCAGGCGCCGTCCTCGTGCCGTTCCACGCCTTTCGCCTCGCGACCTTCGGAAGCCTCGTCCCGCTCACGTACCTGGCCAAGCACACGGGCGAGCCGTTCCTCGAGCGCGTCGCCTCGGGCCTGCGCTGGCTCGGCGAGCGGGGTGGCCCGCTCCTGCCGATCTTCTTCCTCGCGCTCCTCTCGGCTCTCGTGCTCCTCCGCGGCCGGGCGGCGCGCGCCTCCGCGGCGCTCCTCGCCGTCTTCCCCGCCTACGCCGTCGCGGTCGGAGGCGACTCGTCGGCGTTTCCCGGAGCCCGCCTCCTGCTTCCCGCCCTGCCGTTCGCGGCGGCGCTCGCAGTAGCCACGGTCCGCCGTGTCACGGGCGGCGGCATCCGCGCGGCGGCGTTCTCGGGGCTTCTCCTCGCGTCCTTCGCGCTCGCTCAGGTCCCGGACATGACCTCGCTCCGACGCGGCCTCGCCCTCGACCGCCGTTCGGGCGCGGCCGGCGGGCCGGTGCGCGCGGCCTTCGACCACCTCGCCGAGCTCCTCGACCCGAGGCCGCTCCGTCTCTCTGCATTCCTGGTCCTCGCGACGCCCCCGGGAGAGCGGATCGCGGTTCCGTGGGCCGGGCGCGTCCCGTACGAGACGGGCCTCGCCACGGTCGACATGCTCGGCCTGAACGACGCCCACATCGCTCGCCTCCCGAAGCTCGACCGGGGCGTCGACGTGAAGTACGACCCGGACTACGTCCTCTCGAGACGCCCCTGGTACGTCTGCGAGAACTTCGTCCTCGGGGGAGTCCCGGTCTCGGCCCTCGCGCGCCTCTCCGACGACCAGCTCGCGCGGCTCGGAGCCCTCCGTGCCGGTCAGCGGGCGCTCCTCCGCTCGCCCCTCCTCGCCCGCCACTACGACGTCGACGCCGGGATCCCGAACAGCGCCGGAGGATCGATCACCTGCTTCCGGCGGAAGGAGCCGGCGCGCTGAACGGCGGCTCTCCCCGGGGCGGCGGCGCCGCGCGCCCGACGCCAGGGCCTCCCGCCGGCCCGAGCCAGATCTCGAAGACCCCGGCCGCGGCGATGCGGCGCGCGCCGATCTCCACCAGGGTCGCGACAAGGGCCCGCCCCGCCCGCGTCGGCGGCGAGAGGACGTAGAGCGCCGGGCCGCCGGACGCTTCGAGAACCGCCTCCCTCGCCTCGGTCCGCAGCCGCTCTTCACCGGGCTCCGCGTCGGAATACCAGCCGGGATGGCGCGCCACGTCCGATGGGAAGAACGTCACGCGGCCCGCGAGCCCTTCGCGAGCGAGCCGGTACTCGAGCTCCGGCCCCCAGAGCTCCGCCGCGACGACCCGCGCCCCGCCGCGGACCTTCGGCGCGAGCGCGCCGGCGAGCTCCGCGGCCGGCGTCGGCCGGACCCACGCGGGGAGGGACAGGGCGAGGACGACGGCCGACGCCGCGCCCGACGCGGCCGCCACCTCGCCCCAGCGCGCCCCGGACAGCACGAGCGCCACCAGCGGGAGGAAGGCGAGGGCCGTCCGATCGGGGAGGAGCGCCGAGCCGCTGAAGGCCAGGAGCGGAAGGAGAAGGCCCAGCCCGATCAGCAGGGGCGTCGCCGCGGGTACTCGCGCGCCCCGGCCGCCGACGATCGCGAGGCCGAGGACGACGAGGGCGAGCGGGCCCGCGTACCTCGCCGGCCCGGGCTCGACCGGGAGGCCCAGCCCGAGGTTCGCGGCCGACTGGAGCGCCCGCTCCACGAGCGGCCGGGCCTCGCTCCAGGCCATCGAATCGCGCGGCTGCCCCAGCGCGACCGGGAGCCACGCCGCGGCGGTCGCGGCCGCGATCGCGCCCGCGAGGACTGCGAGCCGGCGCCGCCGGCTTCGCTCCCAGGCGGAGACGAGGAGGCCGGCGACCGGCAGGACCGCGAGGTAGTGCGTCAGGACCGCGGCTCCCCCGAGGAGGCCCGCGGCGAGCGCCGTCCGCGGATGAGGAGCCTCCTCCAGAGCGAGGAGCCTCTCGAACGTCGCGAGCGCGAGGAGCGACGCGAGCGCGTAGCCGCGCCCCTCGGAACCCGACAGGACGGCGAGGGGAAAGAGAAGGAAGAGCGCCGCCGCGACGAGCCCAGTGCGAGCGGCGCCGCAGCGCCGGCCGATCCGCGACATCAGCGGCACGTGCAGGAGGGAAGCGGCGACGGAGAGGAGGCGGACGACGACGTCGGCCGCCCCCGGCGCCGGGAACGGCAGGAGGAGCAGCTTCGCCGCGAGGTAATGGAGCGGCGGTCCCGAGTCGAGCCGGAGAGCCGACAGGAGATCGGCGAGAGGTCGCCGCGCCAGCGTCAGCGTGAAGACCTCGTCGGCCCACAGCGGGCGGGCGAACGCCAGGAAGAGGCGCGCCCCCGCGCCGACGAGGATCGCGAAGACGAGCGCTCGACGAAGCGTCCGCTGTTCCGTGTCCTCTCTCGTCGTCCGCGCGCCTTCGACTCCCTCCACTCCGCCGACTTTCAAGCCGCCCACGGGCGAACGCAAGGGGCGACCGTGCATTCGGACCCGATCGGTCCGGATCAAATACAACCGGACCGATCCTGCCCTGTTTGAAGACACCATCTCCTCGACATCGGGTGCCCGCGGGACTACGATTTCGGGTCGGGGCAGACCCTCCTTGATTTCGAAACGCTGCGTTCAGAACGACTCCGTCCGCCTGGCTTCGGCCGGGCTTTTTCGTGGCCCCACATCCCAACGGCGATCCGCCGCGCGCGAGGACCGCATGCGGCCGGTGCGCCCCGCCTGAGGAGGCTCCATGCAGGTCCAGGTCTCGTCTCCCCCTCCGTCCCCGGCCACCGCCTGCGCGTGCGGCGAAGCGACCGAGGAGGAGAAGCTCGCCCGCATCGCGGAGGTCGTCGAAGCGTTCCGCGACAAGCCCGGGAGCCTCATCCAGATCCTCCACCTCGCGCAGGGGATCTACGGCTACCTCCCGATCCACGTCCAGCGGCTGGTCGCCGAGAAGCTCGACGTCCCCGTCTCCGAGGTCTGGGGCGTGACGACCTTCTACTCGTTCTTCTCGACGAAGCCGCGCGGCGAGTACTCGATCCGCGTCTGCCTCGGCACCGCCTGCTACGTCCGCGGCGGTGTCGAGATCGTCAAGCGCCTCTCGCAGACGCTCGGCGTCGGGGTCGGCGAGACGACGCCCGACGGCAAGTTCACGCTCGAGGTGATGCGCTGCATCGGGGCCTGCGGCCTCGCCCCCGCGCTCCTCGTCAACGACAAGGTCGTGAGGCAGGTCAACCCGGACAAGCTGAACCGGGTCCTCGCCCTCTGCGAGTGATGAGGAAGCGGAAGATGACCCCCGAGCCGAACCTCACCCGCCCCGCGAGCAAGGTCGACCTCGACGCGATCGCCGCCCGCTGGCACGCCGAGCAGCAGGGGAAGAAGCACCAGCTCCTCGTCTGCGCCGGCGCCGGCTGCGTCTCGTCGGGCTGCCACGCCGTCAAGCACGCCCTCCTCGCCGCCCTGAAGGACGCCGGCCTCGAGAAGGAGACGGCCGTCCACGAGACCGGCTGCCTCGGCTCCTGCCACCTCGGCCCGACGCTCGTCGTCCAGCCCGACGGCGTCCTCTACACCGAGCTCAAGCCCGAGCACATGAAGGGGATCGTGAGGCAGCACCTCGTCCACCGCGAGGTCGTCGAGCAGCACTGCTGGACCGATCCCGAGACGAAGGAGCCGATGCCGCACCTCGGCGACATCGAGTTCTTCAAGCGCCAGGTGAAGATCGCGACCGCCCGCTGCGGCTCGATGCCGTACGCCTCGATCGAGGCCTACATCGCCTCCGACGGCTACCAGGGCCTCTGGAAGGCGCTCTCGACGATGACCGGCGAGCAGGTGATCCAGGAGATGCGCGCCTCGGGCCTCCGGGGCCGCGGCGGCGGCGGCTTCCCGGTCGGCGCCAAGTGGCAGGCCGGCTTCAAGGCGAAGGGGACGGAGAAGGTCGTCGTCTGCAACGCCGACGAGGGGGACCCCGGCGCCTTCATGGACCGCTCCCTCCTCGAGGGGGACCCGCACTCCGTCCTCGAGGGGATGATGCTCGCCGGCTACGCGATCGGCGCGAGCCAGGGGTACGTCTACGTGAGGGCCGAGTACCCGATCGCCGTCGAGCGGCTCGAGGCCGCGATCCGCCAGGCCCGGGATTGGGGCTTCCTCGGCACGAGCGTCATGGGGACCTCGTTCGCGTTCGACGTCGAGATCCGGATCGGCGCCGGCGCCTTCGTCTGCGGCGAGGAGACCGCGCTCA
The DNA here is from genome assembly GCA_964636395.1 of uncultured Holophagales bacterium. Lineage (GTDB taxonomy): Bacteria > Acidobacteriota > Thermoanaerobaculia > UBA5066 > UBA5066 > UBA5066. Next base: position 780 of record CAZWRQ010000298.1, on the reverse strand, counting down.
TGCACTCCGTCGAGGGCAGGCGCGGCGAGCCCCGGCAGAAGCCGCCGTTCCCGTTCGAACGCGGCATCTTCGGCAAGCCGACGATCATCAACAACGTCGAGACGCTCGCGAACGTCGCGGCGATCGTGAAGAACGGCGGGGCCTGGTACGCCTCGCTCGGGACGCCGAAGAGCACCGGGACGAAGGTCTTCGCCCTCGCAGGCAAGGTCGAGAACACCGGCATCGTCGAGGTCCCGATGGGGATCACCCTCGGCGAGGTCGTCCACGACATCGCGGGCGGCATCCCGAAGGGGAAGCGCTTCAAGGCGGCCCAGACGGGCGGCCCGTCGGGCGGCTGCCTGACGCGCGAGCACCTGAACACCCCGATCGACTACGACTCCCTCGTCCACCTCGGGACGATCATGGGGTCGGGCGGCCTCATCGTCATGGACGAGGACTCGTGCATGGTCGACGTCGCCCGCTTCTTCATGGACTTCGTCCAGGACGAGAGCTGCGGCAAGTGCGTCCCGTGCCGGATCGGGACGAAACGGATGCTCGAGATCCTGACGCGGATCACGAAGGGGCAGGGGAAGGCGGGGGACATCGAGCTCCTCGAGGAGCTCGCCGCGAACTGCAAGGAGACCTCCACCTGCGGCCTCGGCCAGACGGCCGGCAACCCGGTCCTCTCAACGCTCCGCCTCTTCCGCGAGGAGTACGAGGAGCACATCCACGACAAGCACTGCCGCGCCGGCGTCTGCGCCGACCTCTTCAAGTCGCCCTGCCAGAACGCCTGCCCGGCCG
>CAZWRQ010000297.1:3098-5722 GCA_964636395.1 uncultured Holophagales bacterium | reverse complement strand
CGACCCGCGGGTCGCGGCATTCGTACGCGGGGACGGGAGCGAGGACGCGAGTCCCGCCCGCCGCGAGGAGGTTCGGGAATGAACGCGACCGCCAAGATCGGCCTCTTCGCGATGGCCGTCCTGATCGCCCTGGCCGTCCTCGTCCTGAAGATCGAGGACCTCCCTTTCGGCGGAAGGGCGAGAGCGGCGACCGCCGAGGCCGTCTTCAAGGACGTGGCCGGGCTGGACGACAAGTCGACGGTTCGGATCGCGGGCGTGCGGGTCGGCCGCATCGACGGGATCCGCCTCCTCCCCGACGGGACGGCGGTGGCGCGGCTGCTGTTCGACTCCGACGTCGAGCTTCGGGAGGGCGCCTACGGCCAGGTGAAGAACCTCGGCCTTCTCGGAGACAAGTACGTCGACCTCTACGCGGGCGATCCGGCGAAGCCGATCCTGCCGAAGGGGGCACGGATCCCCGGGTCGGTCCCGGTGGAGTTCGACCAGCTGACGAAGCTCGCGGAGGAGATCGGGAACGACGTCAAGCAGCTGACGGGGGCGCTCTCGTCCTCGCTGGGCGGCGAGGCCGGAGAGGCGAAGATCAACCGGATCGTCGACAACGTCGGCGCCCTCGCGGCGGAGCTGCGCGAGCTCGTCGCCGCGAACCGGGCGAACGTCGACGTCACGGTCGCGAACCTGAAGGAGTTCTCGTCCTCGATCCGCGAGACGCTCGCGCGCCTCGACCGGATCCTGGACGAGAACCGCCCGGGAGTGAAGGGCTCGGTCGAGAACATCGAGGAGCTCTCCGCGAAGCTGAAGACCTCGGCCGACAACCTCAACTCCATCACGGGGAAGATCGACAAGGGGGAGGGGACGCTCGGGAAGCTCGTCAACGACGAGACCTCCCACAAGAACCTCAACGAGGCGCTCACGTCGATCAGGACGGGCGTCGAGGAGCTCCGGACGACGTTGACCCGGATCAACCGGATCGAGCTCGACCTCGGGTTCTACGGCGAGTACGCGACGCGGACCGAGGAGTCGAAGGGGGCGTTCCGCATCGACGTGACGCCGCGGGAGGGGAAGTTCTACCGCGTCGAGCTGCTCGGCCTCCCGAACGGTCGCCGATACGACGAGACGTACCGCTACGAGACGAGCGTAGACGGCGGGACGCCGAGCGTCGTGACGACGAAGGTGACGCGGACGGAGGACGAGTTCGGCCTCTCGGCCCAGCTCGGCTACCGGTTCAAGGACACGACGCTCCGGGCCGGGCTCATCGAGTCGCGCGGGGGCTTCGCGATCGACCAGCACCTCCTGAAGGACCGGCTCCAGCTCACCGCGGAGGCGTGGGATTTCAGCCGCGACGACGGGGACGCGCAGGTGAAGCTCTATGGCCAGTGGCAGAGCCGCGGCGCGATGTTCTTCCGCGCCGGGGTCACCGACGTCATCAACCCGGCGGGGCGTTCGTTCTTCCTCGGCGCGGGGATCCGCTGGAAGGACGAGGACATCAAGACGCTCCTCCCGGCCGCGATCGGAATGCTCCCCTGATGGCGAAGCGCGCGGGGCGCGTCTTCACGTGCACGGCGTGCGACGCCCAGAGCCCGCGCTGGCTCGGCCGCTGCCCGGAGTGCGGCGGCTGGAACACGTTCGTCGAAGGAGAGCCGGAGCGGCCGGTCCGTCCGGGGGAGAGAGCCCCGGTCGTCCCGGGTTCCGGCGTCGTCCGGATGAGGGATGTGGACGCCGCCGACACGCCGCGGCTTCTGACGGGGCTCGCGGACGTCGACCGGGTGCTCGGCGGCGGCTTCGTCCCGGGCTCCGTCGTCCTCCTCGGCGGCGAGCCGGGGATCGGAAAGTCGACGCTCCTGCTGCAGGTCGCCGCACGGCTTTCCGCGCGGGCCGGCGAGGTCCTCTACGTCTCGGCCGAGGAGTCGGCGCGGCAGGTCCGCCTGCGCGCGGACCGTCTCGGCGCGGTCGTGGACGGCCTCCACCTCCTCGCGGAGACCTCCGTCGACCGGGTCCTCGAGGCGGCGGCGTCGCGGCCGTGGGCCGGCCTCGTGGTCGACTCGATCCAGACCGTCTCCTCGCCCGACCTGCCGTCGACGCCGGGCTCCGTCTCGCAGGTACGGGACGCGGCGGCGCGGCTCTCCGTCTTCGCGAAGACGGGCGGGACTCCGGTCGTCCTCGTCGGCCACGTCACGAAGGACGGCACGCTCGCCGGGCCGAAGACCCTCGAGCACCTCGTCGACGCGGTCCTCTCGTTCGAAGGGGAGAGGTTCCAGGCGCACCGGGTCCTGCGCGCCCTGAAGAACCGGTTCGGCCCCGTTCACGAGCTCGGCGTATTCGAGATGACGGGCGACGGGCTCGTCGAGGTGACGAACCCCTCGGCGCTCTACCTCGGGGGCCGCACGGGCGGGCGGCCCGGCTCGGCGATCCTCGCGGCCGTCGAGGGGACGCGGCCGCTCCTCCTCGAGGTCCAGGCGCTGACGGTGCCGGTGAAGTACGGCACGCCGCGGCGGACGGCGATCGGCTTCGACGGCACCCGCCTCGCGCTCCTCCTGGCCGTTCTCGAGAGGCACGGCGGCCTCGCGATGTCGGGGCACGACGTTTTCCTGAACATCGCCGGAGGCGCGGAGAGCGAGGAGCCCGCGGCG
>CAZWRQ010000297.1:0-2998 GCA_964636395.1 uncultured Holophagales bacterium | reverse complement strand
CGGCGAGGTCCGGGCCGTCACGGATGCGACGCTCCGACTGAAAGAGGCCGTCAGCCTCGGCTTCACGGATGCGTTCCTCCCCGCGGGGAACGCGGCGGAGGCCGCGGCCTTCCCGGACCTCGGCGTGACGCCCGTCGCGAGCGTCGAGGAGCTCCTCGCGCGGACGGCCGTCAGGCCGGCAGGACCGGTTCGGCGCCCGTGAGCGTGCGGTACGCTTCGACGTAGCGCTCGAGCGTGCCGGCGACGACGTTCGGCGGAAGGAGCGGGGCCGGCGGCGTCTTGCCCCAGCCGGTCGTCTCGAGCCAGTCCCTCACGAACTGCTTGTCGTAGGACGGGGGCGAGCCCCCCTCGCGCCACGACGCGGCGGGCCAGAAGCGGGAGGAGTCGGGCGTGAGCGCCTCGTCGATCCAGACGACGGAGCCGGACTCGTCGAGGCCGAACTCGAGCTTCGTGTCGGCGACGATCACGCCGCGCCCGGCGGCGTACCCGGCCGCCTCGGAGTAGATCGCGAGCGTGAGGTCGCGCAGGCGCGTCGCGAGGTCGCGCCCGACGGCGTTCGCCATCGTCTCGAACGACACGTTCTCGTCGTGCCCCTCCTCCGCCTTCGTCGCGGGGGTGAAGATCGGCTCGGAGAGTCGCGACGCCTCCGAGAGGCCGGCCGCGAGCGGCACCCCGCAGACGGAGCCGCTCCGGCGGTAGTCCTTCCATCCCGAGCCGGCGAGCCAGCCGCGGGCGACGCACTCGAACGGGACGACGCGGCACTTTCGCGCGAGGACGGAGCGCCCCTCGAGGAGGCCCGCGAACCCGGCGAGCTCGGGCGGGAACGCGCGGGCGTCCGTCTCGAGGAGGTGGTTCGGCACGAGCGGCTCGAACTTCCGGAACCAGAAGGTCGACAGCTGGGTCAGGACCGCGCCCTTGCCGGGGATGCCGGGGGAGAGGACGACGTCGAAGGCCGAGATCCGGTCCGTGGCGACGATCAGGAGCCTCTCGCCGAGGTCGTAGACGTCGCGGACCTTTCCGCGCCGCGGGGGGGGCAGGCCGGGGAGGGCGGTCGCGTCGAGGGCGGCGATCGGCATGGAGGGATTCTATTCGGGCTCGGCTAGACTCCCCCCGCCGCAGCCCGCGGAGGAGTAACGCGTGAAGCTCGAGATCGTTCGACCCGACGAGAAGAGAACGGGCGGCCGGCGGGACGCCGCGGTCGCCTTCCTGGCGCGCCCTGAGAAGAAGGGGCCCGCGCGCTTCGATAGCCTGCCCGAGGGGTTCCGGGAGGCGGTCCGGGCGGCCGCGCCGCCCGACGCCGGAAGCGACGGCTCGCTCTTCACGATCCCGCTCGGAGCGGAGGCCCCGGCGCGTCGCCTCTACGTCCTCGGCACGGGGGCCGGCGACGAGCTCTCGCCGCGCAAGGCGCGCATCCTGCTGCGGAGCGCCGTGAAGGCGCTCGAGAAGAACGGCGAGCGGACCGCGCTGGTCGACTTTCCGTTCACGCTTCAGCGGATGAACGCAGGCGAAGCGCGCGACTTCGTCGTCCGGAGCCTCCTCGTCGCCGGCTACGTCTTCCCCCGGTACAAGACCTCGGCCCGGGAGGCGGCGCGCCTCTCGGCGATCGCCCTCTCCGCGGGGCGGGGCGTCTTCGCGGCGACGCCGAAGGAGCTGAGGGCGGCGGCCGGCGAGGCGTCGGTCGTGGCGGCGGTGTCGGCTTTCGTCCGCGACCTCGGGAACACCCCCGGCAGCGACATGATCCCGCGGACGTTCGCGGACGCCGTGAAGGCCGAGGCGCGGAAGCGGGGCGTGAAGGCGACCGTCCTCGGGAAGAAGGAGATCGAGCGCGAGCGGATGGGCGGCCTCCTCGCCGTGAACCGCGGCGCCGCCGAGGAGCCGCGCTTCGTGATCCTCGAGCACCGCGGCGGGCGGAAGGGGGAGAAGCCGGTCGTCCTCGTCGGCAAGGGGGTGACGTTCGACTCCGGAGGCATCTCGCTCAAGCCCGCTGACCGGATGGGCGACATGAAGTGGGACATGCTCGGCGCGGCGACGGTCTGCGGCGCGGTCCTCGCGGCGGCCGGGCTCGGGCTCCCCGTGAACGTCGTCGCCCTGGCGACGCTCACCGAGAACATGCCCTCGGGGACGGCCTACAAGCCGGGCGACATCGTCACCTTCCGGAACGGGAAGACGGCGGAGATCGACAACACCGACGCCGAGGGGCGCGTCATTCTCGCGGACGCGCTCGACTACGCGAAGGATTTCTCTCCGGCCGCGATCGTCGACTTCGCCACGCTCACCGGCGCGGCCCTCGTCGCCCTCGGGCTCGAGGCCTCGATCGTCTTCAGCGATCACGACGGCCTCGTGAAGGAGCTCGTCTCGGCCGGCGAGCGGACCGACGAGCGTCTCTGGCGCCTCCCGCTCTGGGACGACTACAAGGAGAACATCCGTTCCGACTGGGCCGACTTCAAGAACACGGGCGGGCGGAACGGCGGGTCGATCAACGGGGCGATGTTCCTCAAGGAGTTCGTCGACCCGAAGACGCCCTGGGCGCACGTCGACATCGCGCCGAACGCCTACTTCGAGCGCGAGCACGCCGGCTACGCGCCGGGCGCCACGTCGATCGGCCTCGCGATGGCCCTTCGCTGGCTCCGGGACCGCGCCGCCCGCTGAGGCCGTGCTCTCGTCGCTCCGCGTCCGCGACCTGGCCGTCCTCGAGGACGTCGACGTCGCGCTCGAGCCGGGCCTGACCGTCCTGACGGGGGAGACCGGCGCCGGCAAGTCGCTCGTCGTCGACGCGCTCTCGCTCCTGTCGGGCGAGCGCTCGGACGCGACTCTCGTCCGCGGCGGAGCGGAGCGGCTCGTCGTGGAAGGCTCTTTCGAGACGGACGACCCGGCGGTCGGCTCGGCGCTTTCCGCCGCGGGGCTCCGGGACGGGGAGGCGCGCGGGCCGTCGGAGCTCGTCGTGCGCCGCGAGGTCTCCTCGTCGGGGAAGGGGCGCCTCTTCGTCGACGGCTCCCCC
>CAZWRQ010000296.1:0-5722 GCA_964636395.1 uncultured Holophagales bacterium | reverse complement strand
CTGAAGGACTTCGGCACGGGCGAGTGGTTCTCCATCCGGCCCTCGTGGTCGTGGGGCTTCGTGGCGGGGATCGCGCCCGGCCGCCCGAACCTGATCTTCGAGGGGACGTTCCTCCGGCAGGCGACGAGGCTCGACGCCGAGAACGCGTTCCTCGGGGGCGACGGGAACCTCCACGACCTGGACCTCGAGACGGGGCTCGCCGGCGTGCAGTGGGACTTCGCGCCGAAGGCGCGCCTCCGCCCGTTCGTCTCCGGCGCCGTCGGCGCGACCTCGTTCGAGGCCCAGGGCGGCGGCTACACGACCTCCTTCACGGCCTCGCTCTCCGGCGGCGTCAAGCTGATGACGACCCGCGGCTTCGGCCTGAGGGTCCAGCTGCGCGCCCTCGGCTTCTTCTCGGGGAGCTCCCGGCGGGACCTCTGCCGCTGGTCGAGCTGCGAGGTCGCGATTCCGGGAAACGGAACCTACCAGGTGGACCTCTCCGCCGGGACGCTCTTCGCCTTCTGAGCGGGCGGCGCGCTCGCGCCGCCGCCCCTCACTCCGGGGCGCGGTAGCCGTTGTTGATCACGTAGGACGGGTTCAGGAGGAAGACGAGCACCTTCTCCCCGAAGCTCAGCCGCCCCTTCCTGAGGATCGAGATCGACCACCGGTGGAGCGCCTCCCCGAGCGCCGCGCCGATGAACGGCGTCGACACGAGGTCCTGGATGCTCGGCTGCTCGGCAGCCGCCTCGAGGACGTACTCCCAGAGGACCGACTGGGCGACGCAGTACGCGAACGACTGTCCGACCGTCGCCCCCTGCGACCGCATCATGTTGTAGTAGAAGGCGCCCGCGTACGGGTGCCCGAACCAGTCGTGGAAGGCCCCGTCGCGGTCCCAGACGGGCAGCGTCGACCACGCGCGGCCGAGGTTCGAGAGGCCGTGATCGAAGGCCCCATCCTCCCAGTTCGTCTCCTCTTTCGGCAGGAGCGAGAGGATCGCCCCGCTGACGACCGCCGTCCCGGTCAGGATCACCGAGCTGCGCACGAGCCTCTTCCGGTGCGGCGCGGTCGCGTTCCTCACGCCGCGGAGCGGCTCGCCCGGGTCCCGCGCCGTCCCCGGCGCCCACCGCAGCCCGGGACGTTCCGCAACGCTCGCGGCTCCGACCTCCGGGCAGAGAGAGAAGCGGGCGTCCGGCTCCATCGTCCAGGCGACCTTCCCGCCCTCGAGCGACTCCTCGCCGAATCCGAACGAGCGGGACGCGCCGGCGCCGCCCCGGAACAGAGGACAGGCCTCGGCGAACGTCCCGGGCTCGCGGAGCCCCGTTCCGGACACGGCGTCCTCCGCGAGGAGCCTCGGCGCGGCAACCGCCAGAAGCACGAGGCCCGCGCACCGCGCGACACGGCGCGCCGCCTTCTCCGCCATCCTGCACGTCCTCCGCTCCGGTCTCATGGCCGGCCCGCCTCCGTCAGCGGCCCCCGGGCCGGATCAGGCCGAAGCCGGCCTCGCCCCCGACCTCGTCTCGAACGCCGAGCGAGATGCGCGCCTCCGGGCCGCTCGTCTCGATCGGGACCTCGAGCCGCAGCTCCGCCTCCGGGCCGGGTGCGGTCTCCTCGGGGGGGAACGCCACGTCGTGCCGCTCGCTCCGCACGCCGGAGAACTCGCCATTCGGCTCGGCCACGACCCAGAAGACGTTCACCGCGCCGCGCCGCGCGACCGCCTCCGGCAGCAGGACGAGGTCTTTCACCGGGACGCGGAGCGTCACCGTCCGGACGAAGCGCTCCTTCTCGCGCCGCGCCGGTTCCACCGACAGGCCGATCGGGAGACGCCCCGAGAGGTCGGCCCGGAAGAGGTTCGCGAGCACCCGGTCCTCCATCCGCTGCTCCGGCGTCCGGTCGATCACCTCGCGCCGCGTCCTCACCTTCGCCCCCTTCCGGTTCACGCGGACCGAGATGCGCGCCGACGCGCTCGCGCCGGGAGGGACCGGGTAGCCGATCGAGTACCAGTGGACGAGGTCGGTCGAGACCTTCTCGGCGAAGAGCGGGGACTCCATCGTCGTCCCGACGAGGACGCCCCCCGTCCGGCCCGTGAGCGTCTCCAGCCCGGCGAGGTCCTCGAGGCGGGCGTCGCTCCGTCCGGTCGCGGAGCGCGAGCCCGCGGCCCCCGGCGGCTGGAAGCGCGAGTCGGTGACGTTCGGCAGGTCGGGCTGCCACGCCGCCGCGTAGAGCGCGTGGATCGTCACCCCCGCCGCGTTCGCGCGCGCGGCCACCTCGTCGAGGAGCCGCCCCGTCTCGACGCGGTGCCCGGAGTACTCCACGCCCGGCCGGCGGGAGAAGCTGCGCGAGGCCAGGACGAGGACCTTCTTCCCCTCGAGCCCCGCCATCGTCGAGACGAGCCCCATCACCGCCGACGCCTTCCCCTTCAGCTCGTTGTACGCCTGCTCCACGCTCAGGTCCCGCGAGAGCGACGTGTCGGGCGGCTCGCCGGCCCAGGCCTGGAACGCCTCCGTCGCCGCGAACTGGTCGAGGTCGTTCTGCGCGTCGCGGTCCAGCCGGATCGTCCCCCCGGCCACGAGGTCGAGGGCCCGCTCGATCTGCGCGACGTCGTCAGTGTAGGGCCAGGCCGTCCGGACCCCGCGACGCCAGGAGACGACCATGACCCCGTCGCCGGGCCGCACCGTCTTCCTCACGAGCTCCTTCAGCGAGCCGAAGACCTGCTCGCGCTCCCTCCTGTCGGGCAGCGCGAGGTGGTCGACGAAGAGGATGACGTGCCGGCGGGCCGGAGGCGCCTCCGGAATCGCCGCCGCGGCCTCCGCCGCGACCGGGGCGGGCGCCGGCACGGCCGTGACGACCTCGGCCCGCGGAACGACCCGCTCCTCGCGGAAGTTCGAGATCGCGACCGGCGACTTCCCGTGGACGACGGTGAAGTCGGACGCCGAGAGCCCCTCGATCGGCCGCCCGTCCTTCCCCGTCACGGCCACGTCGACGTTGACGAGCGAAAGCTCGACGGCGCCCCGCACGCGCGGCAGCTTCCGCGGCTCCTGCGCCCCGCCCGTCCCGGGGACCAGAAGCGCGGCGAGAATCGCGACGGACGCGATCCGCACGCGCGCGGACCGCCGAGGGTTGCTCCGGTCGTTCAGGTGATCCTGGGGACACATGGCCGCCGATGGTACGACGGCCGCACCGACCGGATCCGCCGGAGGTCCGGGGGCGAGGGGCGAAAGGAAGCGCCCCGCTCCGGAGGCCGGCCATCCGCCGACCGCCGAACCGGGGCGCGGGCGGGCTCACCGGCCCGCCGGGGGATTCCGGACCTCGATCAGGCGAGGTCGAATCGGTCGAGGTTCATCACCTTCGCGAAGGCCGCCGCGAAGTCGCGGACGAACTTCTCCTTCGCGTCGTCCTGCGCGTAGACCTCGGCGAGGGCGCGCAGCTGCGAGCTCGCGCCGAAGACGAGGTCGACGCGGCTCGCGGTCCAGCGGGGCGCGCCCGACGTCCGGTCGCTCCCCTCGAACGTCTCCCGCGCCTCGGACGCCGGCCTCCAGACCGTCGTCATGTCGAGGAGGTTCACGAAGAAGTCGTTCGTCAGGACGCCCGGGCGCTTCGTGAAGACGCCATGCTTCGACCCGCCCGCGTTCGCCCCGAGGACGCGCAGGCCGCCGACGAGGACCGTCATCTCCGGCGCGCCGAGCCGGAGGAGCTGCGCCTTGTCGACGAGCAGGTGCTCCTCGATCGGGGCGCAGCCGGCCTTCCGGTAGTTGCGGAAGCCGTCGGCCATCGGCTCGAGGACGGCGAACGACTCGGCGTCCGTCTGCTCCGGCGTCGCGTCCGTTCGCCCCGGCGTGAACGGCACCTCCACGGCGTGGCCGGCCGCCTTCGCGGCCGCCTCGACGGCGGCGCACCCGGCGAGGACGATCAGGTCGGCGAGCGAGACCTTCTTCCCGCCCTTCGCGGCGGCGTCGAACTCCGTCCTGATCTTCTCGAGGACGCCGAGCACCTTCGCGAGCTGCGCCGGGTCGTTCGCCTCCCAGTCCTTCTGCGGCGCGAGGCGCACGCGCGCGCCGTTGGCGCCGCCGCGCTTGTCGGAGCCGCGGAACGTCGAGGCCGAGGCCCAGGCCGTCGCGACGAGCTCGGAGACGCCGAGGCCCGACGCGAGGACCTTCGCCTTCAGGGCGGCGACGTCGGCCGCGTCGACGAGCGGGTGGTCGACCGGCGGGACCGGGTCCTGCCAGATCAGCTCTTCGGCCGGGACCTCCGGACCGAGGTAGCGGGAGCGCGGCCCCATGTCGCGGTGGGTCAGCTTGAACCAGGCGCGGGCGAACGTGTCGGCGAAAGCGGCCGGGTCCGCGTGGAAGCGGCGCGAGATCTTCTCGTAGGCCGGGTCGAATCGGAGCGCCAGGTCGGCCGTCGTCATCATCGGAAGGTGCTTCTTCGACGGATCGTGGGCGTCGGGGATCATGTGCTCGGGCTTCACGTCCTTCGCGAGCCACTGCCACGCGCCGGCCGGGCTCTTCACGAGCTCCCACTCGTAGCCGAAGAGCATGTCGAAGTAGCCCATGTCCCACTTCGTCGGGTTCGGCTTCCAGGCCCCCTCGAGGCCGCTCGTCGTCGTGTGGACCCCCTTGCCGGTGCCGAGCGCGTTCTTCCAGCCGAGCCCCTGCTGCTCGAGCGGGGCCGCCTCCGGCTCCGGTCCGACGAGCTTCGGATCGCCCGCGCCGTGCGCCTTGCCGAACGTGTGGCCGCCGGCGACGAGCGCGACCGTCTCCTCGTCGTTCATCGCCATGCGGGCGAAGGTCTCTCTCACGTCGCGCCCCGAGGCCACGGGGTCGGGGTTGCCGTTGGGCCCTTCGGGGTTCACGTAGATGAGGCCCATCTGGACGGCCGCGAGCGGGTTCGCGAGCTCGCGGTCGCCGCTGTAGCGCTCGTCGCCGAGCCAGGTCTTCTCCCGGCCCCAGTTGATCTCCTCCTCCGGCTGCCAGATGTCGGCGCGGCCTCCGGCGAAGCCGAACGTCTTGAAGCCCATCGACTCCAGGGCGCAGTTGCCCGCGAGGATGAGAAGGTCGGCCCAGGAGATCCGGCTCCCGTACTTCTGCTTGATCGGCCAGAGGAGGCGCCGCGCCTTGTCGAGGTTCCCGTTGTCGGGCCAGCTCCCCACGGGCGCGAAGCGCTGATTGCCGGTGCCGCCGCCGCCGCGGCCGTCCGAGACCCGGTAGGTGCCGGCGCTGTGCCAGGACATCCTCACGAAGAGGCCGCCGTAGTGGCCCCAGTCGGCGGGCCACCATTCCTGCGAGTCGGTCATCAGGGCGTAGAGGTCCTTCTTCAGGGCCGCGTAGTCGAGCTTCCGGAACTCCTCGGCGTACTTGAAGCCGGGGTCCATCGGGCTCGAGGCCGGGTCGCACTGGTGGAGGATCCCGAGGTTCAGCTGCTCGGGCCACCAGTCTCGGTTCGTCGTGCCCCGGCCGGCCACGGGGGCGCCGGAAGCACCAGTGAACGGGCACTTGCCGCTTTCGCTCATCGTCGTTCTCCTTCGTGGGGCGGGTTGCTCGGGACCGGGCTCGGATCAGGGGCTACGCGTTCTTCTTCTTCTCGCCCTCGCACCGTGTGCAGAGGCCGCGCACCTCGACGTGCGCGTTCAGGACGCTGCCGAGTCTCTTCAGGTCGGCCGGCAGCGGGAGGTCGTCGAGCTTCGGGCTCTCGAAGTCGCGCACGAGGCCGCAGCGGACGCACGAGAAGTGGTGGTGCCGCTCCAGGT
>CAZWRQ010000295.1:0-5755 GCA_964636395.1 uncultured Holophagales bacterium | reverse complement strand
GGATCGACCCGTCCGGTGCGGTCCCGCGCGGGACCGCACCGGACGGGTCGATCCCGGCCGGCGCGCCCGGCAGGGCGCCCGTCTCCTCGCTCCGCTCCTCGTGCAAGTTCGTGATCGCGACGGGCTTGCCGCCGTAACGGAGCTCGAAGTCGGCGGCGGTCAGGCCATGGACCGGCTTTCCGTTCCTGTCCGTGACGACGACGTCGACGCCCAGGATCGAGACCTCGGCCGAGGCTGCAATCCGCGGGGCGTCCGAGGCGGGCTGGGCGCCGGCCAGTCCTGAAGGGAGGACGACTGCGGCGACGGCGAAGAGCGCCGCCATGGTGGTCATCGAGGACACGGTCCGCTCCGGGAGGCCGACGATCGCTTTCGGGGACGATTTCATACGGTGCCCCTCCACGCCGTCGTCGCCGTGCAGATAACATGCCGCCCGCCGGCGGGGGTGCGCGACGCGCCTTTCGTCCGGGATGCCGATTCGGAGGGACCTTCGATGTACACGCTCGTCCTGCTGCGCCACGGGGAAAGCCAGTGGAACCTCGAGAACCGCTTCACCGGCTGGACCGACGTCGACATCACCGAGAAAGGGCGCGAGGAGGCCCGCGAGGCGGGGCGCCTCCTTCGCGAAGGGGGCTACGATTTCGACGCCGCCTACACGTCGGTCCTGAAGCGCGCGATCCGGACGCTCTGGATCGCCCTCGACGAGATGGACCGGATGTGGATCCCGGTGATCCGGAGCTGGCGCCTCAACGAGCGGCACTACGGCGCCCTCCAGGGGCTCAACAAGGCCGAGACGGCCGCGAAGTTCGGCGAGGAGCAGGTGAAGGTCTGGCGCCGGAGCTACTCGACGCCGCCCCCCGAGCTGACCCCCGACGACGAGCGCTTCCCCGGCCACGACCGCCGCTACGCCTCGCTCGCGAAGGAGGAGCTGCCGCTCACCGAGTCGCTGAAGGAGACCGTCGCCCGCGCCGTCCCGTACTGGGAGAGCGTCATCGCCCCCGAGGTGAAGGCCGGCCGGCGGGTCCTCGTCGCGGCCCACGGCAACAGCCTCCGCGCCATGGTCAAGTACCTCGACGGGATCTCGGACGAGGAGATCGTCGGCCTCAACATCCCGACGGGCGTCCCGCTCGTCTACCACCTCGACGAGAACCTGAAGCCGCTGAAGAGCTTCTACCTCGGCGACGCCGAGGCCGTCGCCGCGAAGGCCGCGGCCGTGGCGAACCAGGGGAAGAAGGGCTGACGGAAACCCGGCGTCAGCCGGGAAAGAGACGGGCGACCGGGAGGCCGAGCGCGCCGTACGGCTCGACGGCGAGCTCGGCGCCCGCCTCGAGGACGGAGCCGGCGACCATCGCGCCGCGGACGTTCGCGAACGTCTCGATCCGCCGCCGGTCGACGTCGACGAGCCAGACGTAACCGACGCCCATCGCCCCCCACGCGCCCATCTTCTCGCGCCGGTCGAAGCGCTCGGTCGTCGGCGAGAGGACCTCGGCCACCCACTCCGGCACGAGCGACACCGGCGATTCGTTCGGGTCGGGCCAGCCCGTCGTCGAACGGCGCCACGCGGCGAGGTCGGGGACGAGCCGCGAGAGGTTCTCCTCCGACCGGACCTCCGGCTCGACGACGAAGAGCCACTCCGGCGCCACGATCCCCTCGCCCCAGCCGAAGCGGAGGCGGAGGGCCGCGAAGAGGTTCCCCTGCACCTCACCGTGCACGACGCGCGGTCGCGGCGTCATCCTGTAGACACCCCGGGCGATCTCGCCCTGCGAGGTCGCCGGCTCGCGCTCGAGCATCTTCTCCAGCTCGAGGAAGCTCCGTACGGGATCGACGACCGCGCTCATCGTGCCGATTCTACGCGCCGCACCCCGCGGACCAGCCGGGCCTCCGCCCCGATCAGACGATCCGTTCGCGGATCCGCGCCGAGACGAGGTCCATCACCCAGACGGCGACGGCGATGAGGAGGACGAGCGTGCCGACCTCGCCCCACTCGCCGAGGTCGACGCGGGGCTTGAGGATGTAGCCGATGCCGCCGCCGCCGACGAAGCCGATGATCGTCGACATGCGGACGTTGATGTCCCAGCGGTAGATCGTGAAGGAGAGGAACGGCGGAATGACCTGCGGGACGACGCCGTAGCGGAGGACCTGGAGCGTCCCGGCGCCCGTCGCCTTGATCGCGTCCATCGGCCCGCGGTCGATGCTCTCGATCGACTCGGAGTAGAGCTTCACGAGCGAGGCGACGGAGTGGACCCAGAGCGCGAGGACGCCGGCAAACGGCCCGATGCCGACCCAGGAGATGAAGACGAGCGCCCAGACGAGCGGCTCGACCGCGCGGGTGAGGTTCATCAGCGTGCGGAGCGCCGTGTAGACGAACTTCGCCGCCGGGCTCTCGCGCGTCAGGTTCCGGGCCGCGGCGAAGGAGAGGACGAACGCGATCGGGATCGAGAAGGCCGTCGCCATGAAGGCGAGGAAGAGCGTCTGGGCGAGGAGGATGAGCCCCTCGAAGAGGACCGCGCCCGACGGGTGGAGGAGACCGCGCAGGACGCCCGAGGCCTTGTCGAAGTTCGTGAAGAACGTGCCGAGGTCGACCTCGGTGACGAGCCAGCCCGTGAAGAACGTCAGCTCGACGAAGAAGAGCGTGAACCAGCCGCGGAGAGTCCGGTCCCAGGGGCGGTCGGCCGGCTCCTGCGGGAGCGCTCCCGCGAAGGCCTGGCCGGGCGTCCCGCCGGCGAGGCCGGAAGCCCCGTTCCAGGCGAGCGCGAGGAGGAGCCCCGCCCCGCCGAGGACCGCGTAGTGGAGCTTCTCGAGGATCTCCTGGGCGGTCCGGAGCGTCCCCTCCTCCATCGGGAAGACGAGGGCGCGGACGAGGAGCTCTCCCATCAGGAGGAACGTCGCGAGGAGCGCGGCGTCGACGACGAGCGCCAGGAGCCGGGCGCCCGGCCCGGGCGGCGGAGGGGCGGCGCGCCTCAAGTGGCCGCCTCGAAGCCGAACTCGGCCTCCTCGCCGTAGATCGACCGGAGCGTCGGGAGGTCGAACTCCTCGGGCCTCCCCTCCGCGACGAGCCGCCCCTCGCGGAGCGCGACGGCTCGCGTCGCGTAGCGCTTCATCAGGTCGAGGTCGTGGAGGGAGCAGAGCACGGTGATCCCCTCCTCCCGGTTCAGCGCCTCGACGTGCCGCATGACCGAGTTCCGGAGAGCCGGGTCGAGCGAGGCGACCGGCTCGTCGGCGAGGATCAGCTTCGGGCGTTGCATCAGCGCCCGCGCGATGGCGACCCGCTGCTGCTGCCCTCCCGAGAGGGCGTCAGCGCGACTGTCGCCGCGGTCCCCCATCCCGACCCTCTCGAGGCACGCCTGCGCCTCGGCCCGGTCGGCCTCCGGGAAGAGGAGGAGGAGGCTCCGGAGCGTGCCGGTCCTCCCGAGCGCTCCCGACAGGACGTTGTCGCGGACCGTGTGCCGCTTCACGAGGTTGAACTGCTGGAAGATCATCCCGACCTCGCGCCGCAGCGCGCGAAGCTCGGCCCCCTCGGCGCCGGTCACCTCCCGGCCGAAGATCGAGATCTTTCCTTCCGTCGGGTCGACCAGGCGGTTTATGCAGCGGAGGAGAGTCGACTTCCCCGACCCGGAGAGGCCGAGGACGGCGAGGAACTCCCCCTCGCGGACCTCGAGCGACACGTCGTCGAGCGCCTTGATGCCGTCGGGCCAGACCTTCGACAGGTGCTCGACCGCGACGGCGACGGGCGGGGTCACTTCTTCCCCTCCCGCTTCTTCCGGAGCTTCTCCTCCTCGGCCTCGAGGAGCTGGACGGCGCTGACGCCCGCGGCCCGGAGCGTCGTGCGGAAGCCGTCGAACGTGGAGTCGTCGCACGAGCGGGCGTCGACCGAGGCGACGAGGTCGAGGTAGGCGCGAAGGCCCTCGGGCGTCGCGATGAACTTCCGGAGCGAGCGCTCGAAGCGGTCCCATGTCGCCTTCGGGAAGCCGCGCCGCACGCAGCAGACGTCGTTCGGGATCGGGTCGGTCAGCGCGAGGACGCGGACCTCGTCGAGGAACGCGAGGCGCCCCTCGTCGGTCGGAATCCGTTTCATCAGGAGGTGGCGGGCGTCGGCGACGAACGTCCGCTCCACCTCGTTCACCTTTCCGGGCGGGGAGTAGAACGAGGAGCCGCCCGCCACCTTCCCGTCCGCGACCGCCTGGACGACGTTCGCGTGCCCTCCGGCGTAGTAGACGTGCCCGAGCTTCACGCCGGCGGCGTTCAGGAGGTTGAGCGGGAAGATGTAGCCGGAGGTCGACGTCGCGTCGGAAAACGCGAACGGCCGGCCCGCGAGGTCCTCGAGGCGCGAGACGCCCGAGTCGGAGCGGGTCATCACGGAGCCGTAGTAGACCGTCACCCGTTCGCGGGCGGGCCCCGCCGTCTTGAAGGCGATTCGGGTCTTGTCGAGCGTCCCGGGGCGCTCGTACTCGAGGAGCTTCCTCCCGTCGCCGACGAGGTCCTTCGGCCCGGAGAAGACCCAGCTCGAAGCCGCGGCGTCGACGACGTCGGCCCGGTCGAGGAGCTGCCGGATGGCCTCGCGGTCGTCCTCCGCCGGCACCTCTCTCCAGCCCGGCGACCACTTGTCGAGCTCGGGGACGAGCGAGGCCCGGAGCTCGGCGGAGAAGCTCTTCGGGATCGCGATCCTCTTCCCGGCGAGGTCCCCGAGCTTGGCCGGCTCGCCGGGGCCGTTGCGCGTCACGACGACCGCGTACCGCTCGGCCTCGCGGACGACCTGCAGGCGCGCCTCGGCGCCGAACCGGGCGTTCGCGACGACGTAGGCGAAGGCGGGGACCCAGGCGATGTCGGCCTGCCCGACGCCGAGCGCCTGGACGACCGCGGCGTAGCTCGTCGGGACGGCGGAGCGGATGACGAGGCCGGAGTCCTTCCTCACGAACTCGGCGAGCTCGTTCCCGCGGCGCGCGAGCGTTCCCTGCTCGACCGAGGGGACGAAGAGCATCCGGATGACCTGCTCCCCGGCCTGCTCGATCCGGCCGCGTCTCACGAGGCCCGCGACGAACGCCAGGAAGAGGAGCGCGGCGAGGAGCCAGCCGAGCTTCGGGAGAAGCGCTCCGCGACCCGGCGACGGACGGGACTCCCGGGCCTCTTCTCCTCGCCTCCTCATCCCGGTCGGGGAGTCTAAGGCATCCGTGTGAAGCGCCCCGTCGCGCGTCGTTCCCCCGGAATTCTTGACGCCCTCTCGGCGCCGGGGATACCGTCGCGCCGAATGGACACCCCGCTCGGCCGCACGCTCGCCGTGACGAAGGCGCTCGCGAACCCCGCCCGCCTCCGGATCCTCGCGATCCTCGAGCGGGGCGAGTGCTGCGTCTGCCAGCTGACCGCCGTCCTCTCCCTCGCACCGTCCACGGTGTCGGCGCACCTCTCGGAGCTTCGCCGGGCGGGCTTCCTCCTCGACCGGAAGGCCGGCAAGATCGTCTTCTACAGCCTCGCCGAGCGCCCGGCCCTCTCGGCCTGGCGGAAGGCGGCGCTCGCCGGAGTCCGCGACGACTCCCGGGTCGCCGAGGACCGGGCCCTGCTCGAGAGGGTGAAGACGGTCGACGTCGAGACGTTCTGCGGCGCCGGACCTCGGTGGAGGCTCCTCCCCGCGTTCCGCCCGCCGAAGGGCGCGTCCGCTCCGCGCCGCCGCCGCTGACCGCCCCGGCCCTCGTCGTCGGGCCGCGACCCTCCTAGTGGTCCCCGTCGCATTTCCGTGAACTTATCCGCTATTCGCCGGTATCTT
>CAZWRQ010000294.1:5405-5860 GCA_964636395.1 uncultured Holophagales bacterium | reverse complement strand
CGCGGGCGCCGCTCGCGAGAGCGCAGAGTGTCACGTTCACGAGGCCGTGTGTGTGGTGGAGCGGGAGGACGTTCGGGAGAGCGTCGTCCGCGCTCCACTCCCACGCCGCGGAGAGCGAGGCGACCTGGGCCGCGAGGCTGCCGTGCGTGAGGACCGCCCCCTTCGGCTTCCCCGTCGTGCCGCTCGTGTAGAGGATCAGGGCCGGCTCGTCCGCGCGAGCGGGGCGACCCGTCCTCGATGCGGCAGCGGGCCGGCCCGTCTCCTCGAGCGGGAGGAGCCGGATTCCGCGCTCCGCCGCGAGGGGCGCGAGACGCCCGGCGTTCTCAGCGTCGGCGAGCGCGAGCGCATTGCCGAGCAAGACCGGTGCGAGCGCCATGCCCAGCGTGCGCGGCCGGATCGCCGCCCACCACACGCGCATGACGCCGGGTCGAGGCAGTGCAGGGGGCGGCGTCATG
>CAZWRQ010000294.1:0-5395 GCA_964636395.1 uncultured Holophagales bacterium | reverse complement strand
CGGCGAGCGCGAGCGTCGCCCCCGCGTCGTCGAGGACGTGCGCGTGCTCGGCCGGCGGGTGCGGGAGCGCGAGCGGGACCGCGACGCCCCCGGCGTGCCAGGCGCCGAGGAGCGCGGCGACGAAAGGGGCCCCCGGCTCGGCGAGGACCGCCACGCGCTCCCCCTCGAGCGAGGTGCGCCCGGCGAGGAGCGCCGAGGCGACGACCTCCGCGGACGCGAGGAGGCCGCCGTACGTCGTCCGCCCGCAGCGGTCGACGACGGCGGCCCGCTCCAGGCGCGCGCCGATCCTCTCGAGGAGGCTCAGCGCTCGAACGTCTCCTTCGCGATGATGAGCCGCTGGATCTGGCTCGTCCCCTCGTAGATCTGGTAGATCTTCGCGTCGCGCATCAGCTTCTCGACCGGGTACTCGTGCGAGTAGCCGTAGCCGCCGTGGACCTGGACGGCGTCCGTCGCGACCTTCATCGCCATGTCGGCGCAGAAGGCTTTCGCCATCGCGGCGTATTTCGTGTTCCGCTTCCCGGCGTCGATCGCCCACGCGGCGAGGCGGACGAGGTGGCGCCCCGCCTCGATGTTCATCGCCATCTCCGCGATCATGAAGCTGATCGACTGGTACGCGGCGATCGGGAGACCGAACGTCTTCCGCTCCTTCGCGTACTTCACCGACTCGTCCATCGCCCTCTGCGCGAGGCCGACGGCCCCCGACGCGACGGGCGGGCGGGTGTGGTCGAACGCGGCCATCGCGATCCGGAACCCGTCCCCCTCGTTGCCGAGGCGGTACTTCGTCGGGACCTTCACCTCCTCGAACGTCAGGCCGCGCGTGTCGCTCGCCCTCTGCCCGAGGTTCTGCTCCTTCTTGCCGACGGTGATTCCGGGCGTGTCCCGCGGGACGAGGAAGCCGGACATCCCCTTGTGCTTCTTCTCGGGGTCCGTGTAGGCGAGGACGAAGTACCAGTTCGCGACGCCTCCGTTCGTGATCCACATCTTCGACCCGTCGATGACGTACTCGTCACCCACCTTTCGCGCCTTCGTCCGGATCCCGGCGACGTCGGAGCCGGCCCCCGGCTCCGTGACGGCGTAGGCGGCGAAAAGCGGCTCGGAGGTGAGCCGGCCGAGGAACTCCTTTTTCTGCTCGTCGTTCCCCGCGACGATGACGGGCGCCGCGGCGAGGGCGTTCGCCTCCATCGCCGTCGCGATGCCGGTGCAGCCCCAGGCGAGCTCTTCGGTGATGATGCAGCCGTCCAGGACGCCGAGGCCCATCCCGCCGTACTCGGGCGGGACGTGGGTGTTCATCAGACCGAGCTCCCACGCCTTCTTCGCGATCTCGGCCGGGAACTCGCCCGTCTCGTCGTGGTGCGCCGCCTTCGGAGCCATCTCCTCGCGCGCGAACTTCCGGGCCAGCTCCTGGAGCGCCTGCTGCTCCTCGGTCAGGGAGAAGTCGATCATCGTGCTCTCCTTCATCCGGCCCGGAAAGGGCCCCTATTGCGATGCAGCGTTGGATTCTAGCGCCACGCGGAGGAGCTCGGAGTAGTCGGGCCCGGCCGGGGAGAGGTCGCTCCTGTAGAGGACGATCGATCCGACGACGACCGACCCGAACGGCTCTCCCGGCACCGAAGGGAGCGCCTGCGCGAGGCGCCGCCCGGAGAGAGGGTCCCTCACTCGGGCGAGCGTCAGGTGGGGCGAGAACGGTCGTTCCTCGCGGGGGAACCCCGCGGCCTCGAAAGCTTCCTCGACGGTGACCGCGAGCGAGGCGAGCTCCGCTGCGCCGGACCCGCAGCCGGCCCAGACGACTCGCACCGCGCCCCGCGGCGGGAAGGCTCCGAGCCCCTCGAGCGCGAGCCGGAACGAGCCCGGCCCCCTGCGCGCCGCCGCCGCCGTGGCCCGGCGGGCGTCCGCGAGCCGCTCCTCCTCGAGGTCGCCCAGGAACTTGAGTGTGAAGTGGAGCTGCTTCTCCGCCGCCCAGCGCACGCCCTGGAGCTCGGGCAGGAGGCTCCGCGCGCCGGCGAGGCGGCGGCGGACGACCGCGTCCTCGACGGGGACCGCGACGAACGCACGGATCACGCCGTCAGCATAGCTCCGCTACGATCCCCCCGAGGAACTCATGAGACTCCGCACGCTGCTCCCCCTCGCCCCCCTCGGGGCGGCTCTCCTCCTCCTCCTCGGCTCCGGCTCCGCCCCGGGGACCGGCGCCGCGCCCTCGCTCCTCGACGACTTCACCCCCCAGACGATGCGCGTCGACCTCCTCCATACCGGGGGGAAGGGGACCGAGATCGTCGTCGTCGACCGCGTCGTGAACGACGGCCCCTGGGCCGGGAGCCTCACGAAGGCCGACGACGGCCTCGGACTCGGCTCGTACCGCTTCGAGGTCCTCGACCCGTCGAACGGTCGCCTCCTCTACGCCCGTGGCTACTCCTCGATCTACGCCGAATGGGAGACGACCCCCGAGGCGAAGGAGACGCACCGGACGTTCCGCGAGTCGCTCCGCTTCCCCTGGCCGCTCCGTCCCGTGCAGGTCGTCCTGAAGAAGCGCGACCGGCGGAACCTCTTCCGCGAGGTCCGGAGCGTCGTGGTCGACCCCGCCTCGCCCGAAGTGAACCCGGCCCCGCCTCCGAAGGCCGGCGCCGTCTGGACCGCCATAGAGAACGGCCCCGCCACGGAGATGGTCGACCTCCTCGTCCTCGGGGAAGGCTACGCGGAAAAGGACCTCCCGAAGTTTCGGGCGGACGTGAAGCGAATGGTCGACACGCTCTTCCGCTACGAGCCGTTCCGGTCGCGGAAGGGCGACTTCAACGTCCGCGCCCTCGACCTCCCCTCCGGAGAGGGGGGCGCGCACCGGCCGCAGTCGAAGGTCTTCCGGAGGACGCCGCTCCAGGTGCAGTACAACGTCTTCGGCTCGGAGCGCTACGTCCTCACGTACGACGACCGCGCCTTGCGCGACGCGGCGGCCCAGGCGCCGTACGACGTCCTCGAGATCCTCGTGAACGACGCTCAGTACGGCGGCGGCGGCATCTACAATCACCAGGCGACCGCCTCGGCCGACACCGCGTTCGCCGAGTACGTCTTCGTCCACGAGTTCGGCCACCACTTCGCCGCCCTCGCAGACGAGTACTACACCTCCGACGTCGCCTACGAGACGGGCGCCGCAGACCTCCCCGAGCCGTGGGAGATGAACGTGACGGCGCTGAAGGACCCGACGAACCTCAAGTGGAAGGAGCTCGTCGAAGCCGGCACGCCGCTCCCGACGCCCTGGTCGAAGGACGCGTTCGAGAAGGCCTCCCGCGAGTACCAGGCCCGGCGAAAGGCCCTCCTCGCGAAGGGCGTCCCGCCCTCCGAGATCGACGCCCTCTTCCGCGAGCAGCAGAAGGCGGAGGCGGCCTTCTTCGCGAAGGAGAGGTGGGCCGGGAAGGTCGGCGCCTTCGAGGGGGCCGCCTACGAGGCGAAGGGGCTCTATCGCTCCTCGGCCGACTGCATCATGTTCACGCGGACGACGGGCGGCTTCTGCCCGGTCTGCCGGAAGGCAATCGAGAAGGTCATCGACAGCTACGCGCGCCCCTGAGGCGGGCGTACGGGTCCGGGCCGCGCCTCGGCGGCCCGGATCGCGCCGCCTCGCTGCGTAAACGCAGTACAGCACTTGGGTCGCGCGTTAGCGCGTTTGTGACGTCGCGCACGGTTTCTGTGCGAAATCCGCATTCCCTGGGTTACCCTCCGCGCCAAGCCCGCAGTTTGGCGAAGGGGGACCCGATGAGCGCATTTCGACAGATGACACGGAGTGCCGCATTTGCGGCTCTCGCCGCGGCCTTCCTGGCCCCCCTGGCCCGGACGGCGCCCGCGATCGACGGCAAGCAGGGGGACCTCTCCTGGAGCTGGGACACGACGATCTCGTACGGCCTCTTCGCCCGAGTCGAGAAGAGGGACCGTGCGCTCGTCGGCCTCGCGTCCGGAGGGACGGCGTTCTCCGTGAATGGCGACGACGGGAACCTCAACTACGGCACGGGGATCGCGAGCAACGCATTCAAGGCGACGACCGAGCTCGAGCTGACCTACAAGCGGATCGGCGCGTTCGTGAGGGCCTACGGCTTCTACGACATCGAGAACGAGGAGCGCGACCGCGACCGCACCCCGCTGAGCCCCGAGGCCCTCGACCGCGTCGGCAGCCGGGCCGAGATCCGGGATGCCTTCCTCTGGGCCAAGTTCGACCTCGGACCGGTCCCTGGCGAGCTCCGCGCCGGCTGGCAGGTCATCAACTGGGGCGAGAGCACGTTCATCCAGGGCGGCATCAACGCGATCAACCCGGTCGACGTCAGCGCGCTGCGCGTTCCCGGCTCGGAGCTGCGCGACGCCCTCCTTCCCGTGGGGGCCGTCCTCCTGAGCGTGAAGCCCTCGAAGAACACCTCCCTCGAGGGGTTCTGGCAGTACGCCTGGACCCAGACGAAGATCGACCCGGTCGGGAGCTACTTCTCCACGACAGACCTGGCGGGCGCCGGGGCCTCGAAGGTCATGCTCGGGTTCGGCTCCGCTCCGGACTCGATCCCCGTCGGCTTCAACATCCCGAACAACCCGGTCGGCGTCGCCGTCCCGCGCACCGGCGACCGGGAGGCGGCCGACTCCGGCCAGTACGGGGCCGCGTTCCGGCTCTTCGTCCCCGCCCTCGGCGGGACCGAGTTCGGCCTCTTCTACATGAACTACCACAGCCGGCTGCCGCTCATCATGGCCCGCACCGGGACCCAGGCGGGCCTCCTGACCCGCGGGAACTACGCGGCGAGCGCGAGCTACTTCCTCTCCTACCCCGAGGACATCAAGCTCTACGGCCTCAGCTTCAACGCCCAGCTCGGCAGCACCGGCGTCGCGCTCCAGGGGGAGGTGTCGCACCGCAAGGACGTCCCCCTGCAGGTCGACGACGTCGAGATCCTCTACGCGGCGCTCACGCCGCTCCGGCTGCTCCCCGCGGTACCGCAGCTGGCCCCGCTCCGCCAGCTCGGAGGGCTCCTGGCCGCCACGAACCAGGCGGGCGCCTACGGTTTCGACGAGGAGATCCGCGGCTACCGGCTCTTCGACACGACGCAGGTGCAGCTCACCGCGACGCGGGTCTTCGGCCGGGTCCTCGGCGCCGACCAGCTCGTCCTCGTCGCCGAGGGCGCCTGGAGCAAGGTCCACGACCTCCCCGAGCAGTCCGTCCTCCGGCTCGAGGCGCCGGGCACCTACACGAGCGGCAACCCGGTTCACCAGCAGGCGGGCGTCCAGCCGGGCACCGAGCCCTCCACCGCCTTCCCGACGAGCTCGTCGTGGGGGTACGTCGTGGCCGGCCGGCTCGACTACAGCAACGCCATCGGCGCGATCAACCTCGCCCCGCGCTTCTCCTTCGCCCACGACGTGAACGGCGTCTCTCCCGGGCCGGGCG
>CAZWRQ010000293.1:0-5918 GCA_964636395.1 uncultured Holophagales bacterium | reverse complement strand
GGGAGGAGACTGACGGGGCGCGTCGTCTTCCTCGGCGCCACCGCCGCCGGGCTCGGAGATCGGTACGTCACTCCCGGCTCGCCGTCCGGGACGCCGGAGGCGGGCGTCCTCGTCCACGCGGCGACGACGGCCTGCCTCCTCGCCGGAGGGCTCCTGGCGCAGGCCTCGCCGCTCGCCTCCGGACTGCTGGCGGGGGCGCTCGCGGCGCTCGTCCTCGTCGCTGCGCGCGGCGGCCGTCACCGTCTCCTCCGGGGCGTCGCGGCGCTCGTTCCGCCCGTCGCGGGGAGCGCCCTCCTCGCCGCGGGGCTCGAGCTCCCCCTCGTGACGCTCTCCGGCGCCACGCTCGTCGTCCTCCTCGCCGTCGAGGCGCGTTCCGCCCGTCGTGGCCTCGAGGAAGCGTCGCGCCTGGCGGACCTCCGGGCGGAGGAGCACGAGGCGCGAAGAGCCGCCGTCCACGACCTGAAGACGCCCCTGACGGCCGTCCGCGGCCTGACCCAGCTCCTGACCGGCTTCGAGCTCTCGCCCGCCGAACGGACCCGCGTCGCGGCGATGGTGGGAGAGGAGACGGACCGGCTCGCGGGAATGGTCGACTCGCTCAACGCCGCGGAGAGGATGCGTCTGTCCGACTTCGTCGCCGTTGCGCGCCCCGTCGATCTCGGGGCGCTCGCGCGCCGTCGAGCCGAGGCGCTCGGGGCGGCGGCGGACGGCCGCGTGACGGCGGCCGTCGAAGAGGGCGCGATCGTCCTCGGCGACGAGGCGCTCCTGGCCCGTGCCCTCGACAACCTCGCCGGG
This sequence comes from uncultured Holophagales bacterium, assembly GCA_964636395.1. Taxonomy (GTDB): domain Bacteria; phylum Acidobacteriota; class Thermoanaerobaculia; order UBA5066; family UBA5066; genus UBA5066. The sequence goes on along the minus strand of CAZWRQ010000293.1, from coordinate 5,126 downwards.
AACGCCCTCAAGTTCTCGCCTCCCGGCTCGCCGGTGCGCATCGCCGTATCGCGCCGGGGCGCCGACGTTCTCCTGGCCGTCGCCGACGAAGGCCCTGGTATTCCGGACGAGGAGCGCGACAGCGTGTTCGAACGCTTCGTCCGCGGGGGCAGCGCCGGCGGCGCCGAGGGGCTGGGACTCGGGCTCTCCCTCGTCCGAGAGGTGGTAACTTGGCACCGCGGACACGTTTCAGTGAGGGGTACGGGGAGCACGGGAAGCCTCTTCGAGGTCGTCCTCCCCGGGCTCACGGGCGGGCCCGTCCGAAAGGAGCCCGAGCCTGGCGAAGATCCTGGTCGTTGACGACGACGACGCGATCCGGGAGACCGCGGCCCTCGCCCTCGAGAAGGCGGGACACGCCGTGCACCGCTCCGGCCGCGTCGCGGAGGCGGTCGCACAGCTCGCACGCGAGCCGGTCGACCTCGTCCTCTCCGACATCTACATGCCGGGCGAAGACGGACTCTCGCTCCTCTCCCGGATCTCGGAGCGCCCCGACCCGCCGAAGGTGATCCTGATGACGGCGCGCGGCTCCGTCGAGACGGCGACGGTCGCCGCACGCCTCGGAGCGGTCGACTACGTCGCCAAGCCGTTCGACGTCGCGCACCTGCTCGCTCGCGTCGCGGCCGCGCTCGCGCCGAAGCGGACGGAGGCCGAGCCGCCGGGACCCGAGGGGCCGCAAAGCCTCATCGTCGGCTCGCACCCTTCGATGGTCGAGGTCTACAACGCGGTCGCCAGGATCGCTCGCCTGCCGGTGACGGTCCTCGTCCTGGGCGAGACGGGAACGGGGAAGGAGCTCGTCGCGCGTGCCCTCCACCGATTCGGGGCGCATCCCGACGGGCCGTTCGTCGCCGTCCACTGCGGAGCCATCCCCGACACGCTCCTGGAGAGCGAGCTGTTCGGCCACGTTCGGGGAGCCTTCACCGGTGCCGACCGCGACCGTCGCGGCGCGCTCCGCGAGGCGCAGGGCGGGACGGTCTTCCTCGACGAGATCGGGGACGTCTCGGCGGCGTTCCAGACGAAGCTCCTCCGGTTCCTCCAGGAGAAGACCGTCCGCCCCGTCGGCTCCGAGCGCGGCGAGCCGGTCGAGGTGCGCGTCGTCGCGGCGACGCATCGGGACCTCGCCGCGCTCTCCTCGGCCGGAGCCTTCCGCCAGGACCTCTACTACCGGCTGGCCGGCTACGAGATCCGTCTCCCCGCGCTCCGCGACCGGCGCTCCGACCTGCCGCACCTGGTGGAGCATTTCCGAGAGAAGGCCCTTCACGAGCTCGGGCTCACCGCGGGCGGAGGCGTCTCCCCCGGCGTCCTCGACGCCTTCGCGCGGCACTCGTGGCCCGGCAACGTACGCGAGCTGGAGCAGGCCGTCCGGCGGCTCCTGATCGACGCGGGAGGCCTGGACGACGAGCCGGCCGCCGCGAAGCTCCTCGCGTCGCTCGTGCGGGCGGCCCCCGCGCCGGAGGAGAGCCCGGCCGCCGGCGAAGCGACGCCGGTCGAGCCCGCAGGGCCGCCCGCCGAGGACGACCTCCGAAGCCTCGAGGAGGTCGAGCGGCGGCACGTCCTCGCCGTCCTCGCAGCCACGGGCGGCAATCGCTCTGCGGCAGCCCGCATCCTCGGCATCGAGCGGAAGACGCTCTCTCGGAAGCTGAAGGCGTGGGGAGAAGGCGTCCGCGACGGAGACGACCCCGAGTCGGCCTGACCCGGGAGGCCTGCACCGTTCTGCCCCGGCCTGCAACCTCTGCAGTCGCGCTTCGCTCCCGCCCCCCTCGTCGTCAGGCGCCCGGGCCGTTCCCCGAGCGACTTCGCGTCGCCTTCCCCGCACCCGGACCGACTTGGCACGAACCTTGAGAAGGAGGGGCGAGACCCGGACGCCGAAGAGGCCGAGCGGGACGAACCGAAAGGAGACACGAAGATGAACAGCACTCGGAAGCTCTCGGCCCTCCTCGTGGGCACCCTTTTCCTGGCCGGAATGATCGCCCTTCCCATCGACGCGCAGCAGCAGGGGCCCGGAAACGGCGGCGGCGCGAAGGCCGGCGCCAAGCGGCAGCTCGGCCCGGGGGACGGGACGGGCGCCGCGCCCGCCCCGAAGGACGGCACGGGATACGGCACGCCCTACCGCGGCGAGAGCCCGAACGCCGGGCAGGGCGCCGGCCCCGGCAACGGGTCCGGAAACTCCGGGAACGGACCGAAGGACGGCACGGGCTACGGCAAGAGGTCGGGCCGCGGCTCGGCGGGCGCAGGCAGCTGCGACGGGACCGGTCCGAAGGGGAGCGCCGGATCCGGCAGCCGGGGCTCCGGCGGCCGTCGCGGCGGGCGCGGCTGAGGCCCCCGCCCCTCTGAGCTCCTCCAGGGGTGGCCCGGCGACGCCGGGGCCACCCGCCCGCTCCCGACGACGACTCCACCTCGGATCGCACACGAATCGAACGGACCACCCGGTCCGGAAGGAGAACCTCCATGAACCGCTCCTCTCTCACCGCCTTCGCCCTGGCCGCAACCCTCGCCTCGTCGCCCGCCCTCGCCGCCGGCCCGAACGGTGGCCCCTCGGACGTCCCGTGCGACGGTCTCTCGACGTACATGGCGACGCTCCCCGTCGAGCCGCTCTCCGAGGCCGAGACGGAGGGCCTCCTCTTCCTTCGCGAAGAGGAGAAGCTCGCCCGCGACGTCTACGTCGCCCTCGCCGCGAAGTGGGGGCACCGCGTCTTTACGAACATCGCAGCGGCCGAGCAGCAGCACATGGACGCCGTCCTGTTCCTCCTCGAGCGCTACGCGCTCGCCGACCCCGCCGCCGGGAAGGCGCCGGGCGCGTTCACCGACGAACGGCTCGCGGCGCTCTACGTCGCGCTCGTCGAGAAGGGCTCGCTCGGTCTCGTCGAAGCGTTCACCGTCGGCGCCACGATCGAGGACCTCGACCTCTCGGACGTCGGCGAGATCCTCCAGGAGGCGGACAACGTCGACGTCGACACGCTGACGCAGAACCTCGCGAAGGGCTCGCGGAACCACCTCCGGTCGTTCGTGGCCCTCCTCGCGAACGCCGGGGCGACGTACACGCCGGTCTACCTCGACGCGGCCGAGTACCAGGAGATCGTCACGACGCCGCGCGAGCTTCGAGTCGTCTACGACGCCGCGGGGAACCCGGTCGAAGGGATCCCGGCCGGACCCTGCGCCGGCACCGGTCCCGAAGGGAACAGCCCCGGCACGGGGACCGGCGCCGGGCAGGGACCGGGCGCCGGTCCGGCCGGCGGGAGCGGGACCTGCGACGGGACGGGGAGCGGCGGCGCGGGCGGTAACGGGAACGGAAACGGGAACGGCGGCAAGCCCTGACGGCCGGCCCCTCCCGCACGACGTTCCTTTCCCGAGGCGGGCGGCGCGAGCCGCCCGCCTTCTCGCGAGCCCGGCCGACGGCGTCTCCGAGGGAGATCTCGCACGAGCGGAGCCCGAAGGGCCCGAGCGGAGGGCCGGCGCGAGCCGTCCCCGTTCCCCTAGAATGCCCGGGTGACTCCGTCGGCGTTCCTCTGGCTGCTGGGAGCGCTGCTCGTCCTCTCGTACGCGGCGGATGTCCTGTTCCAGCGTACCCGCGTCCCGGCCGCCGTCCTCCTCATCTTCTTCGGCGTCCTCCTCGGGCCGGTCCTGAAGATCCTCCCCGGCGCCGAGTTCCTCAGGGCCGCCCCCTACTTCGGCGGGCTCGCCCTCGTCACGATCCTCTTCGAGAGCGGCCTCGACCTCGACCTCGACGAGTCGATCCGGGGACTCGCGGCCGGGACGCTCCTGGCGGTCCTCAGCTTCCTCTTCACGGCCGGGACGATCGCCCTCCTCGCCCACGGCGTCCTGGGTCTCCCGGGCCCCTCGGCGCTCGCCCTCGGGTCGCTTCTGGGCGTGCCGTCGAGCGCCGTCGTCCTCCCCGTCCTCGGCACCCTCGGCCTCGGCTCGGAGCTCCGGACCCGCCTCGTACTCGACGCCGCCATCGCGGACGTCCTCGGAATCCTCGGCGTCGAGATCGCGATCGGCGCTCTCGCGGGCCAGTCGGTCCCCTCTCTCGTCCTGCGGTCCACCGTCGTCGGTTTCGCCGTCGGGGGCGCGGTCGCGGTCGGGGTGGGCCTCGTCTGGAGCCGCTATCTCCGCTGGGCCTCGGGGACGGGAGCCCTGCGCCTCGGAGAGGCCCTGACGTTCGGGGTCGCCCTCCTCCTCGACGGATCCGTGAAGGTCCTCGGCGGCGCTTCGGCCGTCGCCGTCGTCGCCTTCGGAGTCGTCCTCGCGAACGAGCCCGTCCTGATGCAGCGCGCCTTCCGGCGGGAGCTCCCGGAGCAGGACGTGAGGAGCTTCGAGGAGATGCGCGAGGCGATTCACCGCTTCATGCGCCAGACGACGTTCGTCGTCCTGACGTTCTTCTTCGTCTTCCTGGGGGTCGTCGTCGACTGGCGGGGGATCACGCCGAGGGCGGGCGCGGCCGCGATGGCCTTCGCCGCGATCTGCGTCCTCGGCAGGCGCGCGGCGATCGTCGGCGTGAACCGGATCGGCCTCCTCCCCCTGACGAGGACCGAGACGAACGACGTCGCCGCCCTCTTCCCGCGCGGCCTGGTCACGGCCGTCCTCGCCTTCGAGGCGATGGGAGCGGGGCTCCCGGGGTCGGACAGCTTCCCGCTCTACGCGTTCGTCGTCCTCGCCGTCACGAACCTCGCGATGGTCTTCTCGTTCCAGGCGACCCGGCGCGGGCAGACGCCCGGCCCGCCGCCCGTCGGCGGCATCGCGTGACCCTCGGCGGGGCTCCGTCCCGCGACTGAGAGGGAGCCGGCGAGCGGCCCGGCGCCGCGTGAGGCTCCGGGTCCGGGCTGCTATCGTCCTCGCGATGCCTCCTCCGCCGCACCATCACCGCTCGCAGTCCGCGGTGACGCGCTTCGTCCGGCCGGAGGAGATCGACGCGCTCCTCGAGCCGTGGGTCCCCGACACGGAGGACCGCCGCTTCCTGACGCGGTGCCTCGTCGAGGAGGGGCCCCTGCACCACCGGGGGGCGAACTTCGTCCTCCTCCGGCTCCTGGGCGAGCTGTCGCGCGCAATCGGGTCCGGGCCGGAGCGCCCCACGCCCGGCCCGGACCCGATTG
>CAZWRQ010000292.1:0-5927 GCA_964636395.1 uncultured Holophagales bacterium | reverse complement strand
CTCGGGCGGGGACGGGGCGGGCTCGAGCTCCGAGCCGCTCGTCGTGACCGAGTAGCTCCGCGAGAGCCGCTCCCGCTCGAGGACGAGCCCGGCCGAGACCAAGAAGCGTTTCGTCGGAGCCCAGGTCGCCTGCGTGTCGGCGCCGACCAGCTCTCCCGGCCGATACCAGCGCTGCTGGCTGCCGGCCGAGGTGGCGGTCGCCTTCTCGATCACCGGCACCGTGTCGTCCTCGACCGTGCTGCTCCGAACGTAGAGGGTCGAATGCGCCGACCAGGGGCCGGGCCGCTGGAGCGAGTAGCGGGCCCAGGCGTTCAGGAAGCGGATGTGCCAGCCGACGCCGTCGTCCCGGAGAGGTTCGCCGAGCGTCTTCTGGACGCTCGCGCGAGAGGCCTCCTTGTCCTGGACCAGGAAGCCGACGCTCAGGCCCTTCCAGCGGACGAGGCCGTCGAACGAGAGGTCGTTCTCGTAGTTGTCGGCCGCGTCGGTCCAGTTCCCGTCGCCCCGATCCCCGCGCAGGTCGGCTTTCTCGGTCCGCTTTCGCATTCCGGCCACCGAGACGGCGAGGTCGTCTTTGCGCGAAGCCCAGGCGTACCGGGCGTCGAGGACGGAGGTGTCGAGGCTCCCGAGGGAGGCGTTCACCTTGCCGCCCGGCCCGTTTCCGGGGTCCTTCCGGATCACGTTCACGATGCCCGAGAGCGCGTTCGTGCCGTAGAGCGCCGAAGCCGGGCCGTAGACCACCTCGATCCGCTCGACGTTCGCGAGGTTCAGCTGGCCGCCGCCGTAGAAGCCGCCCGAGTTCAGCTCGTTGACCTGGATGCCGTCGACGAGGAGGAGGATCGCGTTGTTCTGGCTCGGCACGCCCCGGAGGAACGCGTAAGAGTTGAAGCCGAGGATGTCCCGAAACTGGAAGCCCGGCAGGTCGGCGAGGGCGTCCTCCAGGGTGAGGTAGCCGTTCTCCGCGATCGTCTCGGCCGTGATCACCCGGACGGTGGCCGGGACCCGAGCGGCGGTGGCGGGCACCTTCGCGGCCGAGACGACCTCGATCGCCGCGAGGTCCTCGAGGCTGAGCTGGAGCAGCTCGTCGAGGCTTTTCTCCTGCGCCGTGGCGAGGGGCGCTCCGAGGACGGCGAGCGCGAGGGCGGTGCATCGGAGTGCCGACGGCCTCGTGCCTCCGTCCCGTCCGATTTCGCGAAGGCCGCTCACGACCGGGAGACCCCGAATGGCACGAGTCACCTCCGACGCCCTGCCAAAATTCTACGCTCGGCCGACGGGCCAGGACGCGCCCTTCCGGTTCGGGCGGGTGGGGTCCGCGGAGCGGGAGCCCCGGAGGTCGTCCTAGATCCAGCGGCGCCAGCGGAAGACGCCGAGCATCCCGAGGGTGATCGCGATCCAGCCGCCCCACAGGGCAGGGTAGAACCAGCGGATCTTCAGCTCCGGCAGGAACTCGAAGTTCATACCGTAGACGCCGGCGAGGAACGTGAGCGGCATCCAGATCGCGGAGAAGATCGTCAGGACCTTCACGATCTCGTTCAGCCGGTTCGAGGAGACCGAGAGCTGCGCCTCGAGGGCGCCGCTCGCGAGGTCCGTCAGGACGATCGTCGTCTCCTCGATCCGGGCGACGTGGTCGTAGACGTCGCGGAAGTAGTGCGAGGTCCGCTCGTCGATGTACGGCAGGTCGCGGCGCGCGAGCCGCCCGAGCATCTCGCGCTGGGGGGCGACGAGCCGGCGGATCGTCAGGAGCTGCCTCTTCAGGCCCAGGAGCTCCTGGAGGGCCTCCTTCTGGTGGGCGCCCGAGAAGATCCCCTCCTCGAGCTCCTCGAGGCGCTCCTCGAAGCGGTCGAGGATCGGCAGGAGCTCGTCCATCATCCGGTCGACGAGGGCGTGGAGGATCCGGTCCATCTGGCTCTCCATCGGCAGGTCCTTCTCGAGGACGAGCCTGGAGACCTCGCGGCAGGCCGCGACGGGGCGCCGGTGGACCGTGACGAGGAAGCCGGGGCCGAGCCAGGCGGCGAGCTTGTAGCCCTCGAGCTCGAGCCCTTCCTCCCCGGGCCGCAGGCCCCGAAAGAGGAGGAAGAGGTAGCTCCCGAACTCCTCGACCTTCGGCGGCTGGACGGGCGTGAGCGAGTCCTCGACGGTGAGCGGGTGGAAGCCGCAGACCTCGGCGAGGGCGCCCGCCTCCTCGTCCGTCGGGTCCTCGACGTCGACCCAGATCGAGCGGCCCGCGAGGCCGGGCCACGCCTCGGCGAGGGTCGCCTCCTCGAGGAGCTGGAGCCCCTTGCCTTCCTCGTGGAGGTGGACTGTGAGCATCGGGAGAGGAGTGTAGCGGGCAGGGCGAGGCCGCGGAAACGGGCGAGAATGCGCGACGGCCCGGCGGGGCGGGCGGCCCGCCGGGCGCCGGGATGCCCCAGAATCGGGCGGAGGCGCGAGGCTTGAAGAAGGGAACGAGGATCCTCCTGACGGGAGGCGGCACCGCCGGACACGTGAACCCGGCGCTCGCCATCGGAGCGGCCCTGGCCGAGGAGGGGAGCGAGACGTTATTCGTCGGCGTGCGAGGGCGGGCCGAGGAGCAGGTCGTCCCGAAGGAGGGGATCCCGATCCGCTTCGTGAGGGCCTCGGGCTTCCCCGGGGCGCGTCCCTCGCCGGCGCTCGCGCGCTTCCTCCTCGACCTCGCGGTCGGGACGATCCAGGCGGCCGGGGTCCTCCTCCGCTTCCGCCCCGACGTCCTCGTCGGGACGGGGGGCTTCGCCTCGGCGCCGGTCATCTTCGCGGCGACGCTCCTGAAGAAGCTCCGCCTCCTCCGGTCCCGCGTCTTCGTCCACGAGCAGAACGCCGTCCCCGGGAAGCTGAACCAGCTCGTCGGCCGCTACGCGGAGAAGGTCTTCGTCACGTTCCCCGAGACGCTCTCCCTGTTCCCGGGGAACGGGGCGGTCACCGGCTACCCGCTCCGGAAGCGGATTGGCCACGTCTCGAAAGAGGAGGCGCGCTCCCGCCTCGACTTCGCGGTTCCGGAGGGGCGGACCGTCGTCTTCGTCTTCGGCGGGTCGCAGGGCTCGCGCTCGCTCAACCGCGGCCTCGTCGACGCGCTCGGCGCGCTTCTCCCGCACGCCGACCGCCTCTTCGTCGTCCACGGGACCGGGCTCTTCAAGGGCGGAGGATACGACGCCGGCGCCGACACGGCCGCCCGCCTCGCGGCGCGCTATACGCCCGAGGAGCGGAAACGGATCGATTCCTTCTACGTGTCGCGGAGCTATTTCCACGACATCGCCTCGGTCTATGCCGTCTCCGACCTCGTCGTGATCCGGGGCGGCTCGGGGAGCCTCAACGAGGTCGCGCGGATGGGACTCCCGGCGCTCGTCGTCCCGAAGGCGAACCTCCCGGGCGACCACCAGGTCGCGAACGCCCGCGCCCTCGAGCGGGCGGGCGGCGCCGAGGTCCTCTACGAGGAGACGGCCCTCCGCGACGGGCACCTCGCGGAGGAGCTCGACGGGGCGCTCCTCGCGCGCCGGGTCCTCGACCTGGTCGACGATCCGGATCGCCTCGCCGAGATGTCGCGGGCGGGGCGCGACGTCCTCGGGGCCGATGCCGCCGCCGAGATCGCGCACCACGTCCGTCACGGTCGCGGCACGGGCACGCTCGAGCCGACGCTCGTCCCGGCGCCGCACGTCGTCTCGAACGCCGCGCTCCTCTCCCGGCTCGAGAAGGCGGCCGGGGCGGAGGGGCGGTGCTACCGCGCCGAGGCGCATGTCGAGCCGCGCGACCTCCCCTGGTTCCGGAGCCGCGCCGCCTCGCTCCTCGCGAACGAGAGCTGGGAGGTGCGGAACCTCGGCGTCAAGCTCCTCGGCCTCCTCGGGGCGACCGAGAAGGTCCCTCTCCTCCTCGCCCTCCTCGGCGACCGGACGCCGGCGCCGCTCCTCCAGCGTCTCCTCGGGGGCGACTTCGCGCAGGTCGGCTTCGTCCGGCGGAACGCCTTCACCGCGCTCGGGCGTCTCGGCGTCGTCGACGCGGGCGTCGAGGCCGCGCTCCTCGCCGGCCTCTCCGACCCGTACTGGGAGGTGAGGGCCGAAGCGGCGCGGACGGCGGCGCGCTTCGCCGGCCTCCTCGCGCGGAGGGCCGACGTCGTGGCCGCGCTCGTGGGCGGCCTGTCCGACCGCAACCTCGAGGCGGCGGCGGCGGCGGCCGAGGCGCTCGGGGCGATCGGCAGCGAGGCCGACGCCCTCCCCGCGCTCCTCCGGCTCTCCGACTACAAGTTCTGGAAAGTGCGCGCCGCGGCCCTTCGCGGGGTCCTCGCGCTCGTCGAGCGGGGCGAGGCGCGCGACCGGTCGAAGCTCGAAGCGGCGCTCCCGGCGTTCCTCCTGACGTCGACCGACTTCCGCCCCCAGTTCGAGATGAAGCTCTCGTACCGCCGCGTCCTCGAGGCGCTCTCGCGCGGCAAGGAGTCGCCCCGATGATCTTCTGGATCGGCAAGCTCCTCGCGCCGTTCCCCCAGCTCTCCTTCCTCCGCCTCGCCGAGTACCTCTCGGCGCGCTCCATCGGCGCAGCGCTCACGGCCGTCCTCCTGACGCTCTGGGTCATGCCGCGCGTGATCTGGTGGCTCCAGCGGAAGGCGTTCGTCGACCAGCTCCGCGAGACGGGGATCCCGTCGGCCTTCGACAAGGCGGGGACTCCGGTCATGGGGGGCGTCGTCCTGGTCGGCGTCGTCGCGTTCTCCTCGCTCCTCTGGTGCAACCTGACGAGCGGCTACGCCTTCCTCGTCCTCCTCGGCATGGTCTGGTTCGGGGCGATCGGCTTCGTCGACGACCGGGCGAAGATGCGCGCGAGGTCCGGCGACAAGGGGATGTCCGAGGCGAAGAAGCTGGTGCTCCAGGGGGCGTTCGCGGCGCTCTTCGTCGCCGTCCTGGCGAGCCCCTGGAGCCCGCTTCCGGCCGCGGAGGCCGCCCGCCTCCACGTCCCGTTCCTGAAGGCCGCGGTCCTCGACGCCGCCTGGTTCTATTTCCCGTTCGTCTTCCTCTTCGTCCTCCTCGTCGGCAACTCCGTGAACATCACCGACGGCATGGACGGGCTCGCGATCGTCCCGTCGGTCTTCGCGATCGCCGTCCTCGGCGTCTTCGGCTACCTCCTCGGGAACGCGATCTGGTCCCGTTACCTCGTCTACCCATTCCTCCCTGGCGCCGGCGAGCTCGCGGTCTTCGCCTGCGCGTTCGCGGGAGCGGGCGTCGGCTTCCTCTGGTTCAACGCCTATCCGGCCCAGATCTTCATGGGCGACACCGGCTCGCTGTCGATCGGCGGGAGCCTCGCCGTCGCGTCCGTCCTCCTGAAGCAGGAGCTCCTCTTCGTCATCCTCGGGGGCCTCTTCGTCGCCGAGGCGTTCACGTCCCAGGTGCAGGACAAGATCGGGATCAAGCTCCTCGGCCGGCGCCTCTTCGCGCGCGCCCCCCTCCACCACGCGATGGCCTACAACGGGCTCGCCGAGACGAAGGTCGTCGTGAGGCTCTGGATCGTGTCGGGGATCCTCGCCCTCGCCGCCCTCTCGACGCTCAAGCTGCGGTGAGCGGGGCGCGGCGCTCCTCGTCGGCGAACGCCCTCCTCGTCGGAGCCGGCATCCTCCTGAGCCGCCTCGCGGGGTTCGTTCGGGAGCGCGTCTTCGCCCACTACCTCGGCAGCTCGATGGCGGCCGACGCCCTCCGAGCGGCGCTGCGCGCCCCGAACGTCCTCCAGAACCTCTTCGGCGAAGGCTCGCTCTCGGCCTCGCTCATCCCGGTCTACTCCCGTCTCCTCGGCGAGGGGAGGGAGGAGGAGGCACGGCGGACGGCGCGGACCGCCGGGACGCTCCTCGCGCTCCTCGCCGTCCTCCTCTCCGCGCTCGGCGTCCTTGCCGCGCCGCTCCTCGTCGACCTGTTCACGCCCGGCTTCTCGGGTGAGCGGCGCGG
>CAZWRQ010000291.1:0-5988 GCA_964636395.1 uncultured Holophagales bacterium | reverse complement strand
TCCCGCCGCGGCGGGACGCACCCGGAGCGTGCCGTATCCCGTTGCGAGCTCCGCGGCCGGCGGATCGAGGGAGACGGGGAGGGGCAGCGGGAACGAGACGTCGAAAAGGAGCCGTCCCCCGTCCGCGAGGAGGACCGTCCGGGGATCGCCGGCGGCGCCGCTCGCGCTCCCCGGCTCGAGGGCGAAGCCGGCCTCCGCCGCGAGGGCGGAGAAGGCTTCTGTCCGCGCCTCGCCGCAGAGCCCCGCCCCCGCCTCGATCCAGGCCGCGAGACGCTCCTCGGCCGTGCCGCGCCCCGCGCTACGGAGCGGCACCTGCGCCTGGAAACGGACGAAGAGCTCCGCGAGGAGCCGCGGCTCCGGGAGCGCTCCGCCGGGATGCCCGAGCGCGTCGAGCGCCTCGCGGACGGCGCTCATCGCGCTTCCGGGAGTTCTCTCAGGCGGCCCGCGCTGCGGCCGCGCCGAAGACGAGGTCGTAGACGCGCGCGTCGGCGGCGAGCTCCGGGTGGAAGGTCGCCGCGACGAGGTTCCCGTCGCGGACGAGGACCGGATCGCCGTTCCTCCGCGCGAGGACCTCCACGCCCGGCCCGAGGTCGGCGAGCTTCGGCGCCCGGATGAAGACGGCCTCGAGGGGCTCGCTCCCGAGGACGGCGCGGTCGAGGTCGGTGAGCGTGACGACGGCGGAGTCGAGCTGCCGGCCGTATGCGTTCCTCACGGCCGTCGCGTCGAGGAGGCCGAGGCCGGGCCTCTCGGGGCTCGTGATCCTTCGCGCCGCGAGGATCGCGCCGGCGCAGGTGACGAAGACCGGGTCGCCCCGACGGGCCAGGGCGACGATCGCCTCGGCGATCCCGGTCCCCTCCATCAGCTTCCACATCGTCGTCGACTCCCCGCCCGGCAGGACGAGACCCGCGCTCGCGCGGACTTCCTCCGCCGTCCGGACGGGCCGCGAGTCGATCCCGAGCCGCGCGAGGGCCGCCCCGTGCGCCTCGAAATCGCCCTGCAGGGCGAGGACGCCGACCGGCACCGTCACCAGCCCCGCGTCTGGAGGAGCTCGGCCTCGACGAGCTTGCCCGCCTCGATCCCCTTCATCCCTTCGACGAGTCTCTCCGAGGCCGCCGCGACGCGAGCGGGGTCGTCCCAGTGGGTCGTCGCCTCGACGATCGCGCGGGCGCGGTTCGCCGGGTCGTCCGACTTGAAGATGCCCGAGCCGACGAAGACCGCCTCGGCCCCGAGGATCCGGCAGAGCGCGGCGTCGGCCGGCGTCGCGACGCCGCCCGCCGCGAAGTTCGGCACCGGGAGCTTCCCGTGCTCGGCGACCCAGACGACGAGCTCGAACGGCGCGGCGAGCTGCTTGGCGGCCGCCATCCACTCGTCGCGGGAGAGGAGCGTGAGCGACTTCATCTGTCGCGTCACCTCGCGCAGGTGCTTCACCGCGTGGACGATGTCACCCGTCCCCGCCTCGCCCTTCGTCCGGATCATCGCGGCGCCTTCGCCGATCCGTCGCAGAGCCTCGCCGAGGTTCCGGCAGCCGCAGACGAAGGGCACCTTGAAGTCGTGCTTGTAGACGTGGTTCTCCTCGTCGGCGGGGGTGAGGACCTCGCTCTCGTCGATGAAGTCGACCTCCAGCGACTCCAGGATGCGCGCCTCGGCGATGTGACCGATCCGGCACTTGGCCATGACCGGGATCGAGACGGCCGCCTCGATCTCTCGGATCTTCGCGACGGGAGACATGCGCGCCACGCCGCCGTCGCGGCGGATGTCGGCCGGGACGCGCTCGAGGGCCATGACGGCCGATGCGCCGGCGTCCTCGGCGATCTTCGCCTGCTCGGCGTTGACGACGTCCATGATGACGCCCCCCTTGAGCATCTCGGCCAGACCGACTTTGACCCGGAAGATGTCGGAAGTGAACGGGGAGGAGAAGGCGGGGGTGCTGCTCATGGTTCGTGTCCCTTTCAGATCTGGATGAGGGCTTCTTCGCGCCGTTCCTCGGCGCGGGGGGCGCGGCGGTGCGCCCGCCGGACGGCCGCCCGCGCGAGGGCGCCGAGGCTCTCGAGGGCCTTCTCGAGCTCAGCGCCCGAGCTGCGGGCGACGGAGATGCGCAGAGAGGGGACGTCGGCGCGGTCGGGGGCGTAGTCGCCGCCGGGGGAGACGAGAACCCCTGCGCCGCGCGCCGCCTCGGCGAGCTCGCGCCCGGAGACGTCTTCGGGCAGGTCGACCCAGAGGACCCATCCTCCGAGCGGCCTCTCGCAGCGGGTCCCGACCGGGAACGATCGGAGGACGGTCTTGTGGGCGAGCGCCAGGCGCGCCTTCAGCCGTGCCTTCACCCGGAGGAGGTGCCGGTCGTAGTCGCCCCGCGAGAGGAAAACGTTCAGCGCGGCCTGGAGGACCGGAGGCGAGGTGAGCTCGCCGATCCGCTTCAGAGCGGCGAGGCGGTGGACGAACTCGCGGGGGCCCGAGATCCAGCCGACGCGGACGCCGGGGAAGAGCGCCTTGGAGATCGTCCCGATGTGGACGACGTGCCCCGGGGCGATCGCGGCGAGCGGAGGCGGAAGCTCCCCTTCGACGAGGAGGTCCGCGTCGAACGCGTCCTCGACGACGAGGACGCCCGCCGCCGTGGCCGCCGCCACGAGCTCGCGCCGGCGGGCAGCCGTAGCGAGGAGGCCGGTCGGGTTCTGGAAATCCGGGATCGTGTAGAGGAACTTCGGCCGCTCGGCGAGCGCGCCGCGCAGCGGCTCCATCGCCGGACCCTCCGCGTCGAGCGGGACGCCGAGGAGGCGCGCCCCCTGCGCCCGGAGGAGGGAGAGCGCACCCGAATAGCTCGGGCTCTCCACGGCGACGGGGTCGCCGGGGTCGACGAGGGCGCGGCCGATCAGGTCGAGCCCCTGCTGGGCGCCGTTCACGATGAGCAGCGAGTCGGCATCGGCCGGGACGCCGCGCCTCTCGAGACGCGCCGCGAGCGTCTCGCGGAGCGGTCGGTAGCCGAAGGGAGATCCGTAAGCGAGGAGCGCTCCGTCGCGCGCGACCTCGGCGAGGACCTTCGCGAAGGCCTCCGCCGGGAACTCCTTCTCCTCCGGGGCGAGGCGGGCCAGGTCGTGCGCCCCGTCGAGCGGTCCGTCCGGCACGCCGGCCTCGGCGAGCATTCGACCGAGGAGCGCCGAGGAGATGCGGTCCCACGAAGGGGCCGGCCCGACCATCGGCCCGGCGAGCGACCGGCGGGCGACCCGGGTCCCGCCCCCCTTGTTCGTCTCGATCCACCCCTCGCGCTTGAGGACCTGGAGCGCCTGATGGACCGTCGCCCGGTTCACCTCGTGGGTCCGGGCGAGGGCCCGCGAAGCGGGCAGGCGCGACCCCTCCTGGAACCGCCCCCGCCGGATATCGCGGATGATCCCATCCGCGATCGTCCGGTAGAGGGGGATGCGCCCGGGGGCGCCGTCTGCGGCGGAGAGCCGGTCCATCACGTCCGAAAGGATGGACCTTGGCCTAGACCAAGGCAAGAATGTCGCCGAACGGCGCCAACCATCTCCGGGCCGCGGCCCGGCCGGTCACTCCCCCCGGGAGGCCCGCTCGTCCCAGAGCCGCCGAAGCTCCTCGGAGAGCAGCTGGTCGAACTCCCGCGAGCCTTCCGGCACCCGCCGGCCGCGCGCCAGGACTCGGCGCCGCGCCTCGGCCGAGAGCCCGTCGCTCTCCTTCTCCCACTCCTGGAGCGCCGAGGCGATCCGATTCCTCACGAACTCGGCCTCGGCCGTCAGCTCGACGCCCGGGGTCTTCCGGAGCGCCTCGAGCACCCGGTGCGACAGGTCGTTGGCTCGCTCGCGGGAAAGGGCCATGGCCTTCCTTCGTCGCGGGCACGGGAACGCTCCCGCACCGCGTTCATCTCCCCCGGTGGGGGGTGCGGGGGGATCGAGGCTCGCCGGGGGGCTCGGCTGCGCACGCCCCCCGGACCCCCGCCCGTTTCGTCTCGTCGCAGGCGCGGGAACGTCCCCGCCCCGCGTTCATGTCAGTGGACGCGGCGCGGTCCCTCGGCCGCGTGCGCGCGGATGGCGGCGACCCCCTGGGCCGTGAGCGGGTGGTCGAAGAGGCGGTCGAGGACCGGAAACGGGATCGCGGCCGCATCGGCCCCCATGGCCGCCGCGTCGAGGGCGTGGACCGGGTTCTGGACCGCGTCGACGACGATCTGGGTCTGCAGCCCGTAGTTGTCGTAGATCCGCACGACCGCGTCGACGACGTCCATCCCGACCTGCCCGGCGCCGTCCAGCTCGGAGACCGAAACCGAAGCGTAGGCGGCGCCGGCCCGGGCGGCGAGGAGCGCCTGGAGCGGCGTCGCCAGGAGGTGGACGTCCGCGGCGATCTGCTCGTCGTTGAGGAGCCTCACGACGCGGAGCCCTTCGCGGGTCATCGGGAGCCGCACGACGATCGCCTTGCCGAGCTTCGCGAGCTCGCGGGCTTCCTTGTACATCCCCTTCGGCTCGCCGGCCGCCACGGCGGCGAAGACGGGGCCGTCACAGACCTGGGAGATCTCGGAGACCGCCTTGCGGTAGTCGCGCCCCGCCGCAAGGACCGCGTCGGCGCGGACGACGGCGCCGTCGAGCAGCCCCCAATCCTTGGCGCGGCGGGCCTCGTCGGCGTCCACGGTGTCGAGGAAGAACCTCATGCCTTCACTCTACTCGCTTTCCGGCTCGTCCCCGGAGGAGGTCCCGGGCGTCCCGGCGTCGTCGTCCTCGGGGGCTTCGTCCCGCTCGCCGAGCGAGGCGAGCTTCGCGACGGCCACGACGGCGTCGCCCTCGTCGAGATCGATCACCTTCACGCCCTGCGCCGCACGTCCCGTTTCGCGGACTCCGGCGGCCGCGAAGCGGATCATCATCCCCATCCTCGTGATGAGGAGCAGCTGGTCGTCCTCGCCGACCGACTTGATCCCGACGACGGCTCCGTTCTTCTCCGTGACGCGCACGTTGATGACCCCCGAGCCACCGCGCGTCTGGTGCCGATACTCGGAGACGTCCGTCCTCTTGCCGTAGCCGAGCTCCGTGACGGCGAGGAGGGTCGCCTCTTCGTCCACGAGGTCCATCTCGACGACCTCGTCTCCCTCGCGCAGCTCGATCCCCTTCACGCCCGTCGTGTCACGGCCCATCGGCCGCACGTCGGTCTCCGTGAACTTGATCCCCATCCCGTTCCGCGTCCCGAGGAAGACCTGCCGGGCGCCGTCCGTGACCTGGACGGAGAGGAGCTCGTCGTCCTCCTCGAGGTTGATCGCGATGATCCCCGCCGCGCGGACGTTTCCGTAGGCGGAGAGGACGGTCTTCTTCACGAGGCCCCGCTTCGTCGCGAAGAGGAGGAAGCGGTCCTCCGGGAAGCCGCGCGTCGTCGTCATCGCGGCGACCGTGTCCCCGGGCTCGACCTGGATCAGGTTCACGAGCGCCTTCCCGCGCGCCGCCGGCCCGGCCGACGGGACGTCCCAGACCCTCACGCAGTGGACGCGGCCGCGGTCCGTGAAGACGAGGAGGGAGTCGTGCGTCGAGGCGACGAAGAGGTGCTCGACGACGTCCTCCTCGGTCGCGGCGGCGCCCGTGCGCCCCTTGCCGCCCCGCTTCTGCTCGCGGTAGACGGAAAGCGGAGTGCTCTTGGCGTAGCCGCCCCGCGTCACCGTCAGGACGACCGCCTCGTCCTTGATCAGGTCCTCGTCCGCGAGGTCCCTCTCGAGCGTCGAGATCTCCGTCCGCCGGTCGCACCCGAACCGGGTCCGGATCCCGGCCAGCTCGTCGCGGATGATCGCGGCCACCCGCTCGGGCCGGGCGAGGATGTCCTTCAGGTCGGCGATGAGCGCGAGGACGTCCTTGTACTCGGCGACGATCTTCTCCCGCTCGAGGCCGGTGAGGCGCTGGAGGCGCATCTCGAGGATCGCCTGCGCCTGCACCTCGTCGAGGCGGACGAGGTCGCCGTCTCGCCGCGCGCGCGGCGAGAGGTCGAGGGCCGGCAGGTCGAGGAACCGCAGCA
>CAZWRQ010000290.1:0-5990 GCA_964636395.1 uncultured Holophagales bacterium | reverse complement strand
ACCCCACCGTGCCGTCGGACCTCATCGTATCTCCCTTCGGGAAAGTACTTGGTACTACAAAGCAAAGAGGCGCACGAAGCCGCCCGTCGCCGTTCCTCCCGCCTCAGGCCGGGTTCCAGCCCGCCTTCAGCGGCGCGCCGGGAGCGGCGTCCTCGAGGGCGCGGGCCTTCTTCGCGTCCTTCAGCACCTTCTCGAGCTCGCCGAGGTAGTCGAGGAAGCGCCGGCGCCCCTCGGCGCTCAGCCTCACGAGCGTCTGCGGCCTGCGCCCCTCGAACCTCTTCCAGACCTCGACGAGGCCCGCCTCCTGGAGCACCTCGAGGTGCCGGTTCAGGTTCCCGTCCGTCAGCGCGCAGAGCCGCTTGAGGTCGCCGAAGAGGAGCCCCTCGGGGCGCGTCGCGAGGGACGTGAGGATGCCGAGCCGCGCCTTCTCGTGGAGGACGCGGTCGAGCCCATCGTAGGCGAAGCGGCCCTCGACCGCGTCGACGCTCATCGCTCCGCCCTCGGGAGATCGAGGCGGAGGACGACGGCCGCCCCGAGGAGGCCGGCGCCGAAGACGACGCCGTGGGCGAGGCCGAGCGCCGCGAAGCTCGCGGGCGGGAAGAGGAGGAGGCCCGTCCCGGCGGCCACGAAGAAGAGCGCGACCCAACCCGTCGCGCGGGCGAGGTACGGCCGCGAGGCGAAGACGCCGAGGCCGAAGAGGAGCGCCCAGAGGCCGGGGAGGAGCCGGACGAACGCCGGTCCCGCCGCCGGGAGACCGAGGGTCACGGCCGCCCCCGCGAGGAGGCACGGGACGAACTGCCCGACCACCCGGCGGGTGTGCCGGCGGGCGAAGGCGTCGCCGCACCGAGCGTAGCCGGCGGCGATGACCGCGGCGTTGAGGGCGACGTTCCCGAGAGCGACGGCGATCCAGTACCCGAGGAAGCGCGCGGGGTCCCCCTCGGGGACGAGCGTCGGCTGGAGCCACCCGGCGAGGAGCCCGGCGGCCCCCGCGATCGCGACCGGCACGGGCCGGTACCCGCGGAAGACCTCCCCCTTCGCCACCTGGGCGTGGATCTCCTCGATCCGATCGAGGGCGCGGGCGAGGTCCATGCCGGAGAATTTACTCTGTATTACAGAGTTGTCAAGGGGCGCCGCGGTACTGCGCGGGGGTCAGGCCGGTCACCGCCTTGAACTGGCGGGTGAAAGCGCTCTGGTCGCAGTAACCGCAGGCGAGGGCGACCCGCGCGATCGGGGCGGCCGTCTCCCGGAGCATCCGCCGCGCCGCGTCGACACGGACTTTGATGACGAGCTGCGTCGGCGAGAGGCCGAACAGCGCGCGGACCCTTCGGGTGAAGCGGTCGGGCGAGAGCCCCGCCCTCCGGGCGAGCACCTCGACCCGGTGCGAATCGCCCGGGTGCTCGTGGAGGGACTCGAGGACGCCCGCCAGCCCCTCGACGGAGCCGTCGAGGGCGTCCGGGGGCTTCACGTCGCGCGAGGTCCCCGCGAGGCCGACGACGCGCCCCGCCCCGTCCCGCAGCGGGAGCTTCGTCGTCAGGCACCACCCTTCGCGTCCGTCCGGGTAGAGGTGGAGCTCGAGGAGGTCCTCGACGGGGCGTCCCGTCCGGCAGACGGCGAGGTCCTGCGCGAGGTAGCGCTCGCCGAGCGGAGCGGGGAAGAGGTCGCGGGCCGTCCGGCCGAGGAGGTCCCGCTTCGTCCGCTTTCCGAGCCTCCGCGCGAGCGTGTCGTTCACCGCGCGGTAACGTCCCTCGGCGTCCTTCGCGAAGAAGACGACGTCGGGAAGAGAGTCGAGGAGATCGAGCGCGAAGCCGGCGGTCGCGAGAAGCGCGTCGAGCGCGTCGAGCGGCGTGCGGCGGGAACGTTGTGCGAAAGGCACGGCGAAACCCGCCGGAATCGTACAAGACGCGGCCCCGTCCGACGGCGGACGATCTCCGCGAGGAGGCGTCATGGCCGGCGCGGCGCCCGGGACGTTCGGGACGATCTTCAACGTGCAGAGGGGCTCGTTCCACGACGGTCCCGGCATCCGGACGACCGTCTTCCTGAAAGGGTGCCCGCTCCGCTGCCCGTGGTGCCACAACCCCGAGGGAATCGCGCACGCGCCGGAGGTGCTCTGGAGCGCTGGACGTTGCCTCTCGTGCGGGAGCTGCGCGGCGGCCTGCCCGCGGCCCGCCGGGACTCTCCCCGCCGGGGCGACGCTCGGGAGTGACGGATGCTCGGCCTGCCGGGGCTGCGTCGAGGCCTGCCCTGCGGCGGCGCGCGAGGTGGCCGGACGGGAGGTGACCGCGGCGGAGGTCGTCGCCGAGGCCCTCCGCGACCGGGCCGTCTACGAGGAGTCGGGAGGCGGAGTCACGTTCTCCGGCGGCGAGCCGCTCGCCCAGCCGGCGTTCCTCCTCGCGGCGCTCGCGGCCTGCAAGGCGGAGGGGCTCCACGTCGCCGTCGACACCTGCGGCTTCGCCGCGCGCGAGGCCGTCCTCAGGGCGGCCGCCCGAGCGGACCTCCTCCTCTGGGACGTCAAGACGCTCGACCCGAAGCGGCACCGGGAGCTGACCGGCGTGCCGCTCGAGCCGATCCTCGAGAACCTCGACGCCGTGAGCCGGACGGGCGTTCGGATCTGGCTCCGGCTCCCCGTGATCCCCGGCGTCAACGACGACGCCGGGAGCCTCGCGGGCGCGGTCGCCCTCGCGGAGAGGACCCGCGGCGTCGAGCGCGTCAGCCTCCTCCCCTACCACTCCACCGCCAGCGGCAAGCGGGAGCGCCTCGCGCGCCCGCAGGCGCCGGAGCTCACCGAGACCGCCCCTCCGGACCCGGCGAAGATGGCGGCTCTCGCCGCCCTCTTCGCCTCGGCCGGGATCCCGACCACGATCGGAGGATGACCATGAACCCCCGCACCGCGCGCCTGCGGCAGGAGAGCCTCGACGCGATCCCGACGATCTCCGCCGAGCGCGCGCTCCTCCTGACCGAGTACTACCGCGAGAACCTCGGCCGCCATTCGACGCCCCTCCTGCGCGCTCGCGCCTTCCACGACCTCTGCGCACGGAAGACGCTCTTCCTCGGCGAAAGGGAGCTGATCGTCGGCGAGCGCGGGCCCCGGCCGAAGGCCGTCCCGACCTACCCCGAGCTGACCTGCCACAGCGTCGAGGACCTGACGATCCTCGACTCGCGCCCGAAGACCTGGTACCGCGTCCCCCCCGACGTGATCGCGGCCTACGAGGAGACCGTCATCCCCTTCTGGCGCGGCCGGTCGATGCGCGACCAGATCTTCCCCGCTCTCCCGCCCGAGTGGCACGCCGCCTACTCGGCCGGCGTCTTCACCGAGTTCATGGAGCAGCGCGCGCCGGGGCACACCGTTCTCGACGACAAGGTCTACCGGAAGGGGATGAACGCCTTCCGGCGCGAGATCGCCGCCGCCCTCGACACCCTCGACTTCGAGCGCGACCCGGAGGCCGTGGACAGGCGCGAGCAGCTGAAGGCCATGGACGTCGCCTGCGAAGCGCTCGTCCTCTTCGCCGAGCGGCACGCGGCCCTCGCGGACGAGAAGGCCGCGACGGAGCCCGACGAGACCCGCCGCGCCGAGCTGCGGAGGATCGCCGACGTCTGCCGGCGCGTCCCGGCCGAGCCGCCGTGCGACTTTCACGAGGCGCTCCAGATGTACTGGTTCTGCCACCTCGGCGTCATCACCGAGCTGAACGGCTGGGACGCCTTCAGCCCCGGCCACCTCGACCAGCACCTTCTCCCCTTCTACCGGCAGGGGCTCGCGGACGGGACCCTCACGCCCGAGAGCGCCCGCGAGCTCGTCGAGTGCTTCTTCGTGAAGTTCAACAACCACCCCGCGCCGCCGAAGGTGGGCGTGACGGCGGCCGAGAGCGGGACCTACACCGACTTCGCGAACATCAACCTCGCCGGCCTGCTCCCCGACGGCTCGGACGGCTCGAACGAGGTCACGCACCTCCTCCTCGACGTCGTCGACGAGATGCACCTCCTCCAGCCCTCCTCGAACGTCCAGGTCTCGCGGAAGACGCCGGAGACCGTGCTGAAGCACGTCCTGCGCGTCGTGAGGAAGGGCTACGGCTTCCCCTCGATCTTCAACGCCGACACGGTCGTCGAAGAGCAGCTGCGGCAGGGGAAGACGCTCGAGGACGCCCGCGCCGGGGGCTGCAGCGGCTGCGTGGAGGTCGGCGCGTTCGGGAAAGAGGCTTACATCCTCACCGGCTACCTCAACCTCGCGAAGGTCCTCGAGCTCGCGCTCCACGACGGCGTCGACCCGCGGACCGGCGTCCGCCTCGGGCCGGCAACGGGCGCGGCCTCCTCGTTCGCGACGTTCGACGACCTCTACGCCACCTTCGAGAGGCAGCTGAACCACCTCGTCGACCTGAAGGTCCGCGGCAACCAGGTCATCGAGCGGCTCTACGCGACGCGGATGCCGGCGCCGTTCCTGTCCGTCCTGACGGACGACTGCATCGCGAAGGGGCGCGACTACAACGCCGGCGGCGCCCGGTACAACAACACGTTCATCCAGGCCGTCGGCATCGGCACCGTGACGGACGCCCTCGCGGCGATCCGTCGCCTCGTCTTCGAGGAGAGGGGGCTCGACCTCGCGGCCCTCGTCGCGGCCCTCGACGCCGACTTCGAGGGACGCGAGCCGCTCCGGCAGCGGCTCGTCCACCGGATGCCGAAGTACGGCAACGACGACGACGCGGCCGACGACCTGATGGTCCGCGTCTTCGGAACCGCCTTCGCCGCGATCGACGGCCGCCCCTCGGCCCGCGGCGGCACCTACCGCCTCGAGATGCTCCCGACGACCTGCCACGTCTACTTCGGCGAGGTCTGCGGCGCCACGCCCGACGGCCGGCGCGCCGGCCGGCCCCTCTCGGAGGGGATCTCCCCCGTCCAGGGGGCCGACCGGAAGGGGCCGACCGCCGTCTTCCGCTCGGCCGCGAAGATGGACCACGTGAAGACGGGCGGGACGCTCCTGAACATGAAGTTCAGCCCTTCGGTCCTCGAGGGAGAGGAGGGGATCTCCCGCCTCGCCCAGCTCGTGAGGACCTACTTCCGCTCCGACGGTCACCACGTCCAGTTCAACGTCGTCTCGCGCGAGACGCTCGAGGCGGCGAAGGCCGACCCGGAGTCGCACCGCGGCCTCATCGTCCGCGTCGCCGGCTACAGCGACTACTTCTGCGACCTCTCGGACGCTCTCAAGGACGAGATCATCGCGAGGACGGAACAGACGGAGATGTGACGGACCCGTCTCCTGCGGCGAGAGGGTAGAGTCGGCCGGTGGACGAGACGGATCCGATCGCCGGCGCGGCCGGCGCGAGCAGCGACGGTCCCGTCGTCCTCGTCACCGGCGCGACCGGGTTCGTCGGCGGCCGCCTCGTCTCCGCGCTGGCCGACCGCGGACACCGCGTCCGGGCCCTTACACGTCGCTCGACCGGCCTCGAGGCGCTCGAGCGTCCCGGGGTCGAGGTCGTCCGCGGCGACCTGGGCGACCCCGCCTCCCTCGCCCGCGCCGCGGAAGGTGCCCGCCTCGTCTTCCACGCCGCCGCACGCGTCTCCGACTGGGGGCCGCGCGAGGCGTTCCTCGCCACGAACGTCGAGGGGACCCGGAACCTCGTCGCCGCCTGCCGGGCTGCCGGCGTCGCGCGGCTCGTCCACCTGAGCTCCCTCACCGTCCTCGGCCTCCCGCGCGACGGTCGCGTCGTCGACGAGCGCACGCCCTCCGAGCCGCCGGCCCGGGGCGACTTCTACACGGAAAGCAAGCTCGAAGGGGAAAGGCTCGTCCGCGAGGCTCACGGAATCGGCGGCCTCGAGACGACGGTCGTCCGGCCCGGGGCGATCTGGGGCCCGGGCGACCCGAACGTCGTCCCGCGAATCGTCCGTCTCCTCCGGCGGGGCGCGATGCCGTACGTCGGCAGCGGGCGGAACCTCGTCGGACTCGTCCACGTCGACAACCTCGTCCGGGGCCTCCTCCTCGCGGGCGAGGCCGAGGCCGCAGC
>CAZWRQ010000289.1:0-5996 GCA_964636395.1 uncultured Holophagales bacterium | reverse complement strand
CAGGCGGGAGGCGGCGGGCCCGGCGCGCTTCGACCCCTTCGACTCCGACCGCCTCTACGTCTCCTCGACCGGGGGACGCCTCTTCCGCTCCGATGACCGTGGAGTGAGCTTCCGACCGATCGTCCAGGGGCTCGACCTCGATCAGCCCGCCTCGACCCTGGCGCCTCTCGAGCCCGGCCCTCTCGATCCCGGGAGCCTCTTCACGGGCCGGATGCAGCTCTTCCGGTCGACCGACTCCGGTGAATCCTGGAATGCCTTCCGCCCCCCGGGGTCGCCGGAGATCACCCGAATCGCGGTATCGCCGGTCCGCTCCGGCCGGGTCTACTTCGCCGTCGCGGTCGGGGGGAAGCTCTTCAAGGCCGACGGCATCGGCACGGACCTCCTCACGATCAGTGACGAGCCCGGCCTCGCCGTCACGTCGATCTTCCTCGATCCGGACGCGGAGAACGTCCTCTACGCGACCCTCGCCGACCGATCGGCCCAGACGGGGCGGGTCTTCAAGTCCTACGACTTCGGCCAGGCATGGGAGGACATCAGCCTTCCGGGCCTCGCGACGCCGAGCAGCATCGTCAAGGACGCGTTCGGAGCGCTCTACATCGGAACGTCTGACGGAGTCTGGCGCTCTCCCAACGACGGATCCAGCTGGTCGGCGTTCCGCAACGGGCTCGCCGGCGCGGGGGTGAGCGCGCTCCGGGTGGCGGACGACACCCTTTTCGCCGGGACCTTCGGGCGCGGCGTCTTCCGGATTCCGCTGGAGGAGCTCGTGACGATCGACACGATCCCCTCCGGACTCGAGATCCTCGTCGACGGACAGGTCGTCACGACTCCCTACTACGCTCGCTGGGCCCGCGGGTCCGTCCATCGGATCGAGCCCGTCCTTTTCGATAACGAGGACACCCGCCAGGTCTTCGTCTCCTGGAGCGACGGCGGAGCATCGAGCCACCCGGTCACGACGACGACCGGACGCGAGTGGTTCACGGCTGCGATCCGCCGATCGCACCGCCTCCGCACCGAGGTCACCCCGACCTCGGGCGGCTCGCTCGCTCTCGACCCGCCCTCGGCGGACGGCTTCTACGTCGAGAGGAGCTTCGCGACGCTCGTCGCGATCCCCTCTCCCGTGCACCGGTTCGCGGGCTACTCCGGCGACGTGAGCGGGTCCGACGGCATCCTCGGCTTCGCGGTCATGGACCGCCCGCGCTCGGTGAAGGCACACTTCGAGCCGCTCCATCTCGTCGTGAAGAGCGAGCCCTCCGGCCTCGCCCTCGGCGTCGACGGGGCCTCGTCCACGACTCCCGCAACGTTCCAATGGGCGTCGGGCTCCGTCCACGTCGTCTCGGCTCCCGAGCTCGTCGATCGGGGAGAAGGCTCCCGGCCGCTCGCCTTCGATGGCTGGAGCGACCTCGGCGACCGGGAGCACAGCGTGGTGGTGCACCGCGACACCTTCGTCACCGACCTCACGGCGCGGTACATCCCGACGATCACGACGCTCGCCGTGCCGGCGTCGGGCTCCGCCTTCCTGAAGACCACGGGCCAGGACGACGCCCCGAGGCTCGCGGCGCTTCTCCTCACGCCCGCCACGGGCGCTCCGGCGCCGGAGGCGCTTCAGGTCCTGAGCGGCCGCCTCGACGGAACCGTCGTGACGGAGCTGGCGACCGTCTCCTCGGAGCCGCGGCTCCTGAGCCACGCCTACGTCGAGGAAGGGGGAACCGCGGGCCGGACCCGGATCACGGCGTATAACCCCGGCACGGCGGAGGCCTCCGTGGACCTCGTCCTGCGCGGGCTCGACGGCACGCCCATCCAGACGACGTCCGCCGCGTTCCGCGTGCCGGCGGGGGGCTTCACGGTCCAGTTCCTGTCCGACCTCCTCGCATTCCCGGAGCAGGTCCGCGGACTCCTGACGCTCGTCTCGAACCGCCCGCTGGCCACGTCCGTCCACTCCATGAGGGCGAACCTCAGGCCATCGAGCTTTCTCGACCCCGTCCTCGTCGCACCCTTCAACGACGCCGACAGCGGGGTCCCGTCGAGCGCCGCAGTACAGAGCAT
This sequence comes from uncultured Holophagales bacterium, assembly GCA_964636395.1. Taxonomy (GTDB): domain Bacteria; phylum Acidobacteriota; class Thermoanaerobaculia; order UBA5066; family UBA5066; genus UBA5066. The sequence goes on along the minus strand of CAZWRQ010000289.1, from coordinate 3,953 downwards.
TCTTCTGACCCCCGACACGGTCCACCGCCTCGCAGTCTCGAACACCGGCCTGGCGGGCCTTTCGGGGACCCTCGCGTTCCGGGACGACACCGGCGCTCCGCTCCGGGTCGAGCTCGAGTCCGGCCACGCCACGACCGCAGGCTACGAGCTGCCGCCCGGGGGAACCGCGGTCTTCCGGTTCCGCGTACCGGACGCGCGCCCTTCCGACGCCGAGGTTCGGACGGCCCAGGTCCGGGTCCTGCCGCGCAACGACCAGGCGGTCGGAGCTCTCGCTCCGCGCCCCAGCGCCAGCCAGCCGGCCCCGATGGTCCAGCTCGTCGAGGAGAGGACCGTGGGAAACACCTCCGGGCAACCCGTCGTCCTGCCCCGCACCGTTCCACCCTCCCGGGCGGTGACGCGCTTCCTCGTTCCGGTGGAGCTCGCCCTCAGGGACAGCGGGGTCATACTGACGAACCGCCTGGGACTGGCCGTCACGGCGACCCTGACGCTGCGGGACTCGGGCGGAGGGACGGTCGGGTCCGCAGACGTCCCGGTCCCGGCCGGAGGGCAGGTGGCCATATCGTGCCGCTCCCTCTTCCCTTCGGCGGGCGACCTTCAGGGGTCCCTGGCCGGCACGGTCGCCGGCCCGAACGGTGCGACGCTCGACGTCGTCGGCTTCCTCCGCCGCGTGAACGACCGGGGCGAGGAGATCCTGGCGGGCTTCCCCGTCCTCGACGGAGCCGCCGGTACGAGGGACCTCGCCCCTGTCTTCCCGCTCGCCCTCGACGGCGACAGCTGGCGTTCCGAGTGGTCCCTCTGGAACGCGACTCCTGCCGATCTCGTTACGCGTCTCGTGTTCCAGAGGGACGGACGAACGGCGTACTTCCCGTTCGAATGAGACGAATGAGAAAGACTCCCCCCCTCTCCCACAGGTCATGGATTTCGCGGATCGCCCGCGCAGCGAACGCCGCGGCGCTCCTCGTGGTCTTCGCCGCCGCGCGGCCTGCGCGCGCGCAGCCGATGCCCGTCGCCACGAGCTCGATCCACGTCGACTTCCAGAAGGTGAAGCGGGTGATCCCGGCTCTTCTCTTCGGGCAGAACCTCCAGACGATCGAGCGGGGCGAAGGGATCGTCAAGCCGGATGGCTCCTTCGACCGCGAGATCGTGAGCCTCCTCTCCGAGGCCCGGGTCACGACGCTCCGCTTCCCGGGGGGGACGGCCGCGGACTTCTTCCACTGGTGGCAAGCGCTCGGCCCGCACTCGCGGCGCCCGAAGCTCTCGAGCGGCTACCTCGGGGAGTTCTACTCCCCGGTCGTGGGGCCCGACGAGTTCATCAAGCTCGCCACGGCGCTGAAGGCGGTCCCCTTCGTCACCGCGAACACCGGCACCGGCAGCGCCGAGGAGGCGGCCGCCTTCGCGCGGTTCTTCGAGTCGCGCGGGTTCCCCGTCGTCTACTGGGAGGTCGGAAACGAGGTCTATTTCGAGGGCCTGTCGGAGAGCGGCCAGATCGGTCTCCCGCCCGACGTCTACGCCCGCCGCGTCATCGAATACGCGGCCGCCATCCGCAAGCAGGCCCCGTACGCGAAGATCTACTCGGCGGCGGTCATCGGCCCCGAGGAGCAGGACAGCTTCTGGAACAGCGTCGTCCTCGGGCTCGCGGGACCCTACGTGGACGGCATCAGCGTCCACAATGCCTACTTCCCCCTCTACGGCTACAGGGCCGATGGGACGATCCCTCCGGACGACGAGCTCTTCACGTCGATGCTGGGAGCGACGAAGGCCGTCGAGAGGTCCATGACCGTGCTCGAAGGGCAGCTCCGAAGGCTCGGGAAGCTCATCCCGATCTTCGTCACCGAGTACGACGGGATCTTCTACCCGGACGAGGCCATCGAGGACCCCGTCCGGACCCACCAGAGGAACCCGACGCTCGCCAGCGCCCTCTTCAATGCGAGCGTCCTCCACGTCATGGCGCGAAGCGAGCGCGTGTACGGGGCGCACCACATGTCGCTCGCCGGGACTCACTTCGGCAGCCTCATCGGGACCGCCGGAGCCGCCCGGTTCCGGAACCCGCAGTTCTACGTGCACCGCGAGTACGCGCGCGAGTCCGGGAACCTGATGACCGAAGTCCGGCTCGACCCGAAGGACGCGCTGTTCGACTCGAAGCCGGTGAAGCTCCTCTCGGGGCAGATGGACGTCCCGATGCTCGACGCCCTGGCCACCCGGGATCCCGGCGAGAGCCACTTCGCTCTGTTCGTCGTGAACCGGAGCCTCTCGACGGCCGTGGACGCAACGATCGAGATGAACCTCCCGTCCGGCGTGACCGGCACCGTCTCGGTCCTGAACGGTCCCGGACCCGGCGCTCGGAACAGCGCCGAGAGACCGGACGCCGTGGCGCTCACCACGACGCCCTTCGGCGCCGCGGGTGCCTTCTCCTACAGGTTCCCCCCGCACTCGCTCACGATCTTCCGTTTCGCGCGGTGAGCCTCCGCCCGGCCGCCGGGTGCTATGGTACTGTGGGGGGTTCCGTATGACCCTACAGAACGATGACGCGCCGAGGCGCAGGCGGCTCGCGGTGTACTACCCGTGGCTCTACCTGACGAGCGGCGCCGAGCGGACGATCCTGGAGATCGCGAAGCGGAGCCGATACCGGATCACGATCTTCACGAACGAGTACCAGCCCGACGCGACCTTCCCCGAGCTGGGGCAGATGGACGTCCGCCTCCTCTCCCGCGTTCCCGTCGAGAGGTCGCTCCGGTCGGTGGCGAGCGCCGCGACGCGGCTCCTCTCCCAGGAGCTCGACCTCTCGGAGTTCGACGGTCTCCTCGTCGTCTGCGAGGGGCTCGGGGACCTCGTCGCCCTTCGTCAGCGCCGGATCCCCGTTTTCTGCCTCTGCCTGACTCCCCTCCGTATCGCCTTCGACCCCGTGTATCGGGCGAACTACCTCGCGTCCCGAAATGCCCTTCACCGCGTCGTCGTCCGAGCCGGGACCTTCCTCTACCGCGGCGTCGACCGGATCGCCTGGCGGCGCTACCGTCGGGTCTTCGCGATCAGCGAGGAGGTGCGGACGCGCATCCTGGCGGGGCGCCTGGCGCCCCCCGAGCGGATGCGGACGCTCCACCCCGGCGTGGAGCTTTCCGCCTTCACGCCGTCGCCTCCGGCCGAGAGGGTCTTCTTCGTCCCGGGGCGGATCATGTGGACGAAGAACCTCGAGCTCGCGATCCAGGCGTTCCAGCTCTTCAAGGAGACGGCGCCGGAGCCCTCGACCTGGAAGCTCGTCATCGCCGGGATCGTCGACAGGAAGAGCCGGCCGTACCTCGAACGTCTCCGGTCCCTCGCTGGCGGGGACCCCTCGGTGGAGTTCCGCATCCACCCGTCGGACGAAGAGATGCGTGCCCTGTACGCCGCCTGCTTCGCGACGCTCTTCACCGCGTTCAACGAGGACTGGGGGCTCGTCATCATCGAGGCCATGGCCTCGGGCAAGCCGGCGGTCGCGGTGAACCGGGGCGGCCCGAAGGAGATCGTCCGGCACGGGCACGACGGGCTCCTCTCCGAGGCCGACCCGGTAGCGTTCGCGTCGGCGATGGCGCGGCTCGCCGGCGAGAACGGTCTCCACGAGCGCCTCGCGATGAACGCCCCTTCGAGCGCAGCCCGCTTCGGCTGGGCCCCGTTCGTCTCCGAGCTCGACGACGAGCTCGAGCGTACGCTCGGTGCCCTCGACGCCGCCGGCGCTCGGGAGGCCGCTTGAGCGACTCGATCCACCCCGTCGGGAGCGCCACACCGGCGCCACCTGCCGCGGCGCAGCCCGGCGACCTCGCGGAGGCATTGCTGCGCCTCGCGAGGTCGGTGACGTCCCGGCGGCGTCTCTTCGCGGCCGTCGCTCTCGGGACCTTCCTCGCCATCCAGGTGTTCGCCTTCGTCTGGCCCGCGACCTACGAGGCGCGGGCGGCCGTGATGATCCAGAAGAGCCGGTACAC
>CAZWRQ010000288.1:0-6080 GCA_964636395.1 uncultured Holophagales bacterium | reverse complement strand
GCCGTCGCGATCGCGATCGCGACGGCCCAGGAGGCCGAGGCGCTTCCGGCCGATCCGGACGACGCCGTCCTGCGCGTCGCCGACCCGGACGGGCGCGTCGAGGGCTTCTACTTCGTCGATCCCGAGGGGACGGCCTGGGCGACCGACCGCGAGGAGAGGGGCGGGCTCGTCGTCGTTTCGGCGCGGGCCGAGACCCCCGGGCCGGAATGGGGGCTCCGGGTCCGGCTGAAGACCCCGGGCACGCTCCGCCGTTACCGGTTCGCCCTGAAGGACGTCCCGCTCCCCTGAGGCCGGGGGCGCTCGGGGAAATCCGGAGAAGCCGCGCTCGCGGAACCGTGGCGTGACGAGACGCCTCCTCGGATTCGCCCCCGTCCTCATCGCCGTCCTGGGCCTGGCCGACCGCCCCGCTGCGGCGGAGGGGTTCCGGCTCGACCTCGAGACGGGAGCCGCCTGGCAGCTCCGGAACGACTTCGCCGTACCAGGAGCGGGCGGGACGCGCCTGTCGATCGACGACGCCGATCGCGGCCCCTTCCTCGCCGCCCGGGCGTCCCTGTGGGCCGACCTCGGGGAGCGGAGCTCGGTACGCCTCGTCGCCGCTCCGTTCCGCGCGAAGGCGAACCTCACGCCCGAGACCCCGATCGATTTCGACGGATCGACCTTCGTCGCGGGGGAGCCGCTCGACGCGACCTGGGTGTTCGACTCGTGGCGAGTCTCGTACGTCTGGCGTTTCCGCTCGTCGGGACCGGTGACCTTCCGCGCTGGGCTGACGGCCAAGCTCCGCGACGCGCGGATCGAGCTGACGCAGGGAGACCTCTCGAGAGCGAAGACGAACACGGGTTTCGTGCCGCTCCTCTACGGGGGCGTCCGCTGGCAGGTATCGCCGCGTCTCGCTCTCGACCTCGAGGCCGACGGCGCCGCTGCGAGCCAGGGACGCGCGGTGGACGTTGCGGCCCGGCTCGAGGCGAACGTCTCGCCGGGCGTGGACCTCTACCTGGGGGCACGGACGCTCGAGGGGGGCGTCGACGGAGACGAGGTCTACAGCTTCGCCTGGCTCGCGTACGGCGTCGGGGGCATCTCCCTCCGGTTCTGAGCGTGAGGCCGGGAGCGGGGAGGCGATCGGAGGACTATGATCGGGTCGCCGCCGGAACCGGCCTTCTCCTCCTCCGGCGCCTCCGCATCCCCCCTCGGCTCCCGGCCTCGCCGGCTCGCCGCGGCCCCCGGGGGAGCGGCCCTCCTTCCTTCCGCCGAGCCGGACCTCCGGAGAGGCAGGGAAATGAAACAGAACCACTTTCGCCTGTTCGCGATCCTGATCGGTCTGCTCGTCTGCGGGGCGGCCGGCTACGGCGTCTACCACTTCTCGCAGGTCCCGGCCGACGGCCACTTCGTCGATCCGGCGTTCGCGCCGCCGCTCGCCGAGTCCGCCTCCCGCGTCGTGGTCTACGTCGCGGGAGAGCCGATCCTGAAGGCGATCGAGGCTCAGAAGGTGATCCTGAAGCGGAAGGAGGGCGACGCGCCCCTCGCCGCCACGGAGATCGTGGCGAGCCTCAACGAGCGAGACGGAGCGCGCCTCGCGAAGGTCCCGCTGATGCTGGGCCTCGCGGCGCTGGCCGGGGGCGCGTTCGTCCTCTTCCTCATCGGGCTCTTCACGCCCCTCATCAGCGCGCTGAAGCCGCCGATGATCGTGGACCTCCACCTCGAGGAGTGACGCCGGCGCGGGCGCGGTGGCGGGCGCCGAAGCGCCCGCCACGCGTCCGCCCGTCCCTCCGTCCGACTCGTCCTCGTTCCGTCGGCCCTCCTGCGGAGGGGGCGGGCGCCGCCTTCGACGGGGGATATGATCGATTCGTCGACGGCGAAGCGCGGGAGATGCGGGGCCGAGCGGCCCGGGCAGGCCGCCCGGGCACGCGGAAGAGGGCGCGATGGACGAACCGGCCACCGACGTTCGCGAGCCTACGGACGAAGCGCCCGAGCCGGCTTCGTTCGCCGACGTCGCGTCGCTCGTGAGCGAGCTCCGGGCGGCCAAGGCGGAGCTCGAGGCCCGCAACGAAGCCCTGCGCCTCGTGAACGACCTGACGTTCCGTCTCCAGCGTCGGCTGGACACGGAGGGAATCGCCGCGGAGACGGCAGAAGCCCTGCGCGGTGGAAGCGCGCCGCCGCTCGTGGCGATCTACCTGCTCGACGGACCCGACGGTCCGCTCCGGCTCGTGGCGGGGCGCGGCTTCACCGACGAGGAGCTCGTCCTCGGCGCCCGACTCCCGCTCGAGGGGAGCGCGAGCGGCCGGGCCGTCCGGGAGCGACGGATCGTCACTCTCGGCGAGGTGCGCATCGAGGGGCGCGAGGTGCATCCGGTGATGGACGCGCTCGCCCGGCGCCACGTCGCCTCCGGGCTCTGCATTCCGCTCGCGCACGGGGGGCGGCCTCTCGGGACGGTGAACGTGATCTTCCCGGAAGGACGGCCGCTCCGGCCCGAGGAGGCCGAGACGTTCGAGGGAGTCGCGCGCGCTGTCTCGCTCGCGGTCGCGAATGCGGGGCACCGGAGCGAGCTCGAGGAGCGGGCCTTCCGGGACGCGCTCACCGGCCTCCCGAACCGGGCCGGGTTCCACCGGAGTTTCGGGACGCTGGCCGAGACGGCCGGAGGCGGTCGGGCGGCGCTCGTCCTCCTCGACCTCGACTGGTTCCGCGAGATCAACGACACGCTCGGGCACAACTTCGGCGACGAGCTCCTCGTCCAGGTCGGCGCGCGCCTCGCGGAGAGGTGCGCCGGCGGCATGGAAGTCTTCCGGCTCGGGGGCGACGAGTTCGCGATCGTCGTGCCGGGGGCGGAGCGCCGGGAGGATGGCGAGGCGGCCGCCCGGAAGGTCCTCGCCTGGCTCGGCGAGCCGTTCCGGGTCGCGGGGATGGGGCTCGAGCTCGGCGCGAGCGCCGGGGTCGCGCACTACCCCGCCCACGCCCGCGTGAGCCACGGACTCCTCCGCTGCGCCGACGTGGCGCTGCACGTCGCGAAGAAGGGCTCCGGCGGCGTCGCCTGCTACGAGCCCGACCTCGACGAGCACACGCCCGAGCGGCTGTCCATCCTTTCGGACCTCGGGAGGGCCATCCGGGAGGGGCAGCTCGTCCTCCATTTCCAGCCGAAGGTGGCGCTCCAGTACGACTTCATCGAGGGATTCGAGGCGCTCGTCCGGTGGCGGCACCCGCGGCTCGGGCTCCTCGGCTCGAGCCAGTTCGTGCCGTTCGCCGAGGCGACCGACGGCATGGTCGCCCTCACCTCGTGGGTCGTCCGGCGGGCGCTCGAGCAGCTCTCCCGCTGGAACCGTCAGCTGCCGAAGCTGACGATGGCCGTGAACCTCTCCGCGCGGAACCTCGTCGACCGGAGCTGTCCGGAGAAGCTGGAGGAGATCGTGAGGTCGGTGGGCGTCGACCCGGGGCTCGTGGAGTTCGAGCTGACGGAGTCGGCCGTCATGTCCGACCCGGAGACGGCGCTGAAGATGCTCGGCCGGATGCACGACTCGGGGGCCCGGCTCGCGATCGACGACTTCGGCACGGGGTACTCTTCCCTCGCCTACCTCACACGGCTCCCCGTCGACGTCCTGAAGATCGACCGGTCCTTCGTCGCCGGGATGGCGGCGGGCGGCAAGGATCTCGCCGTCGTCCGCTCGACGGTCCAGCTCGCCCACAGCCTCGACCTCGGCGTCGTCGCCGAGGGGGTGGAGGACGTCGCCACGGCGCGGAGCCTCCGGGAGATGGGCTGCGACCTCGGGCAGGGATTCCTCTTCGCGCCTCCGGCGCCGGCCGAGGAGTTCGAACGTCTCCTCGCCGGTGGCGGATTCCTGGCGGGACGGTAGCGCCCTCCGGCTCGGACCCCTCGGCGCGCCCTTCGGATGCTCTATCGTCCTCCGGCGGCCTGGCAGAGGGCCGAGGGAGGCCGGTGTTGGTCGAGAGAGGGCGCGTCCGGCGAGAGCCGGGGCCGCCGGGAGGAGGGGCTCCGAGGCGAGACGGCCGGACCGTAGCGATCGTCGCGGAGAAGCCGAGCGTGGGGAGGGACCTCGCGGCGGTCGTCGGGGCGAGTCGGCGCGGGGACGGCTGCCTCGTCGGCGACGGGTGGGTCGTGACCTGGGCCGTCGGCCACCTCGTCGGGCTCGCCGAGCCGGGCCGGATGAACCCCGACTGGCAGGCCTGGAGGCGCGACCGTCTCCCGATGATCCCCTCGACGTGGCCGCTCGTCGTCCTCGACCGCGCGGCGGATCAGTTCGCGGCGGTGCGCCGGGTCCTCTCCGACCCGGACGTGTCGGAGGTCGTCTGCGCCACGGACGCCGGACGGGAGGGGGAGCTCATCTTCCGCCAGCTCTACGAGTCGGCGCGCTGCACGAAGCCGGTGAGGCGGCTGTGGATCTCGTCGCTCACGCCCGAGGCGATCCGCGACGGGCTCGCGAGGATGAAGCCGGCACGGGATTACGACCGGCTCGCCGACGCCGCGCGCGGACGGAGCCGGGCCGACTGGCTCGTGGGGATGAACTTCTCGCGGGCCTTCACGCTCGCGCACGGGGAGCCGCTGACGGTGGGGCGCGTCCAGACGCCCACCCTCGCGATCCTCGTGGAGCGCGAGCTCGCGATCCTCTCGTTCGTCCCCGAGGAGTACCGGGAGGTCGTCGCGACCTTCGAGGGGGAGACGGGGCGCTACCGGGGCGTCTGGTTCGACCCGGCGGTGAGGGAGGACGGCGGGCGCCGCCTCCCGAGGGACGGGTCCGCCGCGACCGCGATCGTCGCGCGCGTGAAGGATCGGGAGGCGCGGGTCGCGTCGGTCGAGTCGAAGACGCGGCGTACTCCGCCGCCGCTCCTCTTCGACCTGACGGAGCTGCAGCGCCACGCGAACCGCCTCCTCGGCTGGAGCGCGAAGAAGACGCTGGACGTGGCGCAGCGCCTCTACGAAGAGCGGAAGGCGATCACCTACCCGAGGACCGACAGCCGCCACCTTTCGAAGGACGTCGCGGCGACGCTCCCGTCGGTCCTCGCGGCGCTTGCGCCGGTATGGGGTCGGCTCTTCGCGACCGGGGCGGGCGAGCGGCCGCTCGGCGCACGTTTCGTGGACGACGCGAAGGTGAGCGACCACCACGCGATCGTCCCGACGCCGAACGTCCCGCGCGCTCTCGCGGGAGACGAGCAGGCGCTCTACGGCATCGTCGTGCGGCGCTTCCTCTCGGCCTGGCACGCCGAGCACGTCGCCGCGACGACGACCGTCGTCACGGAGGTCTCGCCCCCGCGGGTCGGCGGAGAGGTCCGGGAAGCCGGCGGCGACGGGCGGAGCGTCGACCGCTTCCGTACGGCCGGGACGATGGTCGTGGAGGAGGGGTGGAAGGCGGTCGAGCCCGACGCGCCCCGGCGGAGGAAGGACGAGGACGACGAGGAGGGCGACCTCCCGCCGGGCCTCGCGAAGGGGCAGGCGAAGAGGGTCGTCGACGCGGCGGGCGTCGAGAAGAAGACCCGCCCGCCGAAGCGATTCACCGACGCGACGCTCCTGACGGCGATGGAGACGGCGGGGCGGACGCTCGACGAGAAGGAGCTCGCCGAGGCGATGAAGGAGAACGGCCTCGGGACGCCGGCGACACGCGCCGACGTCCTCGAGAACCTGCTCGCGCGCGGCTACGCGGAACGCGACGGGAAGGCCCTCGTGGCGACGGAGAAGGGGATTCGCCTCGTCGGCCTCGTTCCGGAGTCGGTCAAGAGCCCCGCCCTGACGGGACGGTGGGAGGCCGAGCTCGCCCGCCTCCAGAAGGGCGACGGCGACCTCGGCACCTTCCTGCGTGGAATCGAAGAGTACGTGACGTCGGTCGTCGCCGACGCCTTCCGCGCGAAGGTCGCCCCCCCGGCTTCGGAGGCGGAGGCCCCGTCCGGCCGCCGCGCCGCCCCGCGAGCGCCGACGGAGCAGTCCTTCTCCTCCGCCTCGGTGCCAGGGGCTTCGGTGCCAGGCGTGAAATCGTGTATTTTTTCAAAAATACACGATTTCACGCCTGGCACCAATCCCGGGGGCACCCATCCCGAAGGGCGCACCGGTCCGGAGGAGATCCGATCGGGGGAGGGTCGAGAGG
>CAZWRQ010000287.1:0-6112 GCA_964636395.1 uncultured Holophagales bacterium | reverse complement strand
GGTCCCCCCGAACCCCCTCCGAGCCGGCTTCGCTTGAAGGGGGACCACGCGCCTGCGGCGCGGCGGCCGGTCCCCCCGAACCCCCGGAGGGACGCGGGAGCTTGCGGCGCCTGCTAAATTCCGCTGCTATGTCGACCGGACCTGCCGCTTCCGTCTCCGGGCTCCCCTCCCGCATCGGTGAGGCCGTCACCCTCAGGGGCTGGCTCTACAACCGCCGCGACAGCGGGAAGATCCGTTTCCTCGTCTTTCGGGACGGCTCCGGCTACGTCCAGTGCGTCGTCGTGAAGAAGGAGGTCCCCGAGGAGGTCTGGGCCGAGTCGGACCGGCTGACGCAGGAGTCGTCCTTCGAGGTGACGGGCGTCGTCCGGGAGGCGCCGCGGCAGGAGGGGGGCGTCGAGGTCGGCGTCACCGGGCTGACCGTCCTCTCGGTCTGCAACGACTGGCCGATCACGCCGAAGGAGCACGGTGTCGACTTCCTGATGTCGCAGCGGCACCTCTGGCTCCGCTCCGCGAAGCAGGTGGCGATCCTGCGTGTGCGGAGCGAGGTCGAGAGCGCGATCCACGACTTCTACCACTCGCGCGGCTACACGCGGGTCGACTCGCCGATCCTGACGCCGAACGCCTGCGAGGGGACCTCGAACCTCTTCGAAACCCAGTACACCGAGGAAGAGAAGGCCTACCTGTCGCAGTCGGGGCAGCTCTACCTCGAGCCGGCGGCCGCCGCGCTCGGAAAGGTCTACTGCTTCGGCCCGACGTTCCGCGCCGAGAAGTCGAAGACCCGCCGGCACCTGCGCGAGTTCTGGATGGTCGAGCCCGAGGTCGCCTTCCTGGAGATCGACGGCCTGAAGGACCTCGCGGAGGAGTTCGTCCAGGAGCTGACGGCCCGCGTCCTCGACCGCCGGAAGGAGGACCTCAAGCGCCTCGAGAGGGACACGACGGTCCTCGAGGCGACGGTCGCGAAGCCGTTCCCCCGGATCGACTACCGCGACGCGATCGGGATCCTCGAGAAGAAGGGCTTCCCCGTGAAATTCGGCGACGACCTCGGTGGCGACGAGGAGACGGCGCTCACCGAGGGGTTCGACACGCCGGTCATGGTCACGCGCTACCCGGCCGCGATCAAGTCGTTCTACATGCAGCCAGACCCGAACGACCCTGAGGTCGTCCTCGGCCTCGACATGCTCGCCCCCGAGGGCTACGGCGAGATCATCGGAGGATCCCAGAGGATCCACGACCACGACCTGCTGCTCGAGCGGATCCGCCAGCACGAGCTCCCCGTCGAGGCGTTCCAGTGGTACCTCGACGTGAGGAAGTACGGCTCCTTCCCGCACTCGGGCTTCGGGATGGGCCTCGAGCGGTTCACGGCCTGGATGTGCGGCGTGCCGCACCTGCGGGAGTGCATCCCGTACCCGAGGATGCTCTACCGCATCTATCCGTGATCCCGGGAAACCCGTTCCCGCCCCGTTTTTTCGGACCCTTCCGCGGCGGAAGGGCGGCCGCGCCCGCAGCGCGGCGACGGAGGAATCCGTGACCGACCTCCCGAACGTCCGCGCGGCGCTCGACCGGATCGATGCCGCGCTCCTCGACCTCCTCGCCGAGCGCGCCGCTGTCGTCGACGAGGTCGCGGCGCTCAAGAGCCGCGAGCACGCGCTCCTCCTCCGCGACCTCGAGCGGGAGCGCGACCTCCTCTCGAAGGTGGGGCGGGACGCGCAGCGGCGCGGGCTCAACGCGTTCCACGTCGTGAAGATCTTCCGGGACGTCGTGGAGGCCTCCGTGCGCCAGCAGGAGAGCCGCCTGACGCGGGCCGCGAACGCGATCGACGAGGAGCCGGCGCTCCTGCGGGTCGCCTTCCAGGGGGCAGAAGGGGCGTACAGCCACCTCGCGGGGCGGAAGTTCTTCGCCGACCGGGCCGAGGAGCCGATCTTCGTCGGCTACCGGTCGTTCCGGCAGGCGGTGGAAGCGGTCGAGCGGGAGGAGTGCGAGTTCGCGATCCTGCCGCTCGAGAACTCCGTCGCCGGAGGGATCAACGAGACCTACACGCTCCTCGGCACGTCGAAGCTGTCGATCGTCGGCGAGGAGGTCTGGCCCGTCGAGCACTGTCTCCTCGGCCTCGCGAAGGTGCCGCTCGCCCGGGTCCGGAGGGTCTTCTCGCACCCGCAGGCGCTCCTGCAGTGCTCGGAGTTCCTCGAGAGCCTCGCCGGCGCGACGGCCGAGAGCTGGTTCGACACCGCGGGCAGCGTCGCGAGAGTCAAGGAGCTCGGGAGCGAGGAGAACGCCGCCATCGCCTCGGAGGAAGCGGGGGAGCGGCACGGGCTCGTCGTCCTGCGGCGTTCGATCGCGAACCAGCGGAACAACCAGACCCGGTTCGTCGTCGTCCACAGGCGGCCGTTCCGCTTCGACCCGCGGATCCCCTGCCGGACGTCGCTCCTCCTCGTGACGGACCATCGCGAGGGGGCGCTCGAGCGCTGCCTCGCCGAGCTCGCGAGGGCGGGCGTGAACCTCACGAAGCTCGAGAGCCGGTCGATGCCGGCGACTCCGTGGGAGTACCAGTTCTACGTCGACGTCGAGGGGAACGTGGACGACCCGCGCCTCGCGGCGGCCCTCGAGGGGGTCGGAAGGAACGCGCGCTATCTCCGGGTGCTCGGCTGCTACCCGCGGAAAGCGGACCCGTCGCGCGAGGTGCCGAAGGACGTCGACCTCCTGCCGGACGCCGTGCCGCCCGAGCCCTGGCCGGCCGGCACGCCGGTCCCCGTCGAGAGCCCGGTCCCGTATCCGCTCGCGGCCCGCCGGGCGACCGACCCGGGCGCCCGGACGCCGGTGAAGGTGGGGGACGTCGTCTTCGGCGAGGGGTTCGTCGTGATCGCGGGCCCGTGCGCCGTGGAGAACGAGGTGCAGCTCTTCGAGGCGGCGCGCGTCGTTCGGGAGGGGGGCGGCCGCGTCCTGCGCGGCGGCGTCTTCAAGCCGCGGACGAGCCCCTACTCGTTCCAGGGGCTGGGTATCCCGGGCCTCGACCTCCTCTGCCGCGCAGGGCTCGAGTATCACCTGCCAGTCGTGACCGAGGTCGTCGCGCCCGAGGACGTCGAGAAGGTGGCCGAGTTCGCCGACATGCTCCAGGTCGGGGCCCGCAACATGCAGAACTTCGCCCTACTGAAGGCCGTCGGGCAGAGCAGCCGGCCCGTCCTGCTGAAGAGGGGGATGATGTCGTCGGTCGAGGAGCTCCTCCTCGCCGCGGAGTACGTCCTCTCCGCGGGGAACCGCGCCGTCGTCCTCTGCGAGCGCGGCATCCGGACGTTCGAGACGTCGACGCGGAACACGCTCGACCTCGGGGCCGTCCAGGTGCTGAAGGCGCGGACGCACCTGCCCGTGATCGTCGACCCGTCCCACGCGATGGGCGTCACCGCGTTCGTCGCGCCGATGGCCAGGGCGGCGCTCGCGGCCGGAGCCGACGGGGTCATCGTCGAGGTCCATCCGCACCCGGAGGAGGCGCTCTGCGACGGGCCGCAGGCGCTGACTCCCGAGCTCTTTGCGACGATGATGGGCGACCTGCGGCGGATGGCGCAGGCGCTTGGCGTGAAGATGGCATGAGCGGACGGGCCCCCGCGGCGTCGGGGCGCGGAACCGCGGCCGACGGATATAATCGAAAGTTCGGACCGCGGCTCCCCGGCGCCGTCCGTCGACACGCATGCCCCTGAAGCTCCCCTCCGTCGGAATCGTCTCGCTCGGCTGCCCGAAGAACCTCGTCGACACCGAGGTGATGCTCGGCTACCTGAAGCGCGAGGGACTGGAGCTCGGAGACCCCGACTCCTCCCGGGTCGTGATCGTCAACACCTGCGGCTTCATCGACCAGGCCAAGGAGGAGTCGGTGAACGCCGTCCTCGAGCAGGTCCGCCGCAAGGAGGCCGGGGAGGTCGACCGCGTGGTCGTCGCCGGCTGCATGGTCCAGAAGTACGGAGCCGAGCTCGCCGCGGAGATCCCGGAGGTCGACCACTTCCTGGGCCTCGACGAGCTCGAGAAGGCGCCCGCCGCGGCCCTCGGCCTGCCGTCGCTCGCGCGGTTCACGGCGAAGCCGCTCGCGACGCGCCTCTACGACGACCTCGCCCCGCGCGTCCTGACGGGCCGCCGCGGCTACGCCTACCTGAAGGTCGCCGAGGGGTGCAACAACCCCTGCACCTTCTGCACGATCCCGCAGATGCGCGGCCTCCAGCGCTCCCGGTCGGTCGAGTCGCTCGTCCGAGAGGCGCAGGGGCTCGAGGCGCAGGGGGTCTCCGAGCTCGTCCTCATCTCGCAGGACACGACGCGGTACGGCGAGGACCTCGGGCTCGGCCGCGAGGGGCTCGCGAAGCTCGTCGCGGCGCTCCTCCGGGAGACGGGCTTTCCGTGGGTCCGCTTCCTCTACGCCTACCCGAAGACCCTTCACGATTCCGTCCTCGAGCTGATGGCGGCCGAGCCGCGATTCGTGTCGTACGTCGACATCCCGCTCCAGCACGTCTCGCGCTCCGTCCTCGCGGGGATGAGGCGCGGCGGCGACCCGGAGTCGTGCCTGCGGCTCGTCGAGCGTCTCCGGAAGGCGGTGCCCGGCATCGCCCTTCGATCGACCTTCATCGCCGGCTTTCCCGGCGAAGGGGACGTCGAGCACGAGGAGCTCCTCGCGTTCGTGAAGGCGGCCGAGCTCGACCACGTCGGCGTCTTCCCCTACTCGCCCGAACCCGGGTCCGGGGCGGAATCGCTCGGAGACCCGGTCCCGGCCCCGGTCAAGGGGGAACGCTGCGCGGCCGTGATGGAGCTGCAGCGTGAGACTTCCCGGAGGAAGAACCGGGAGCTTCGGGGGAAGGTGTACGACGCGATCCTGGAGGGGGCCTCGACCGAGTCGGAGATGCTCCTCGAAGGGCGGCTCGCCCGGCAGGCGCCCGAGATCGACGGCAAAGTCCTCGTCAACGACGTTCCCGAGGGCTTCGTCCCTCGGCCCGGCGCGATGGTGAGGGTCCGCGTGACCGGGGCGCACGACTACGACCTCGTCGGGCGCGTCGTCCCGTGAGGCGGCGGCGGCCGTGAACGTATATCCCGACCCGCTCCGCAGGTCCGACCTCCCGCGCGGAGGAGTCCTGACGATCGGCAACTTCGACGGCGTCCACCTCGGGCACCAGGCGATGCTGCGGGCCGTCGTCGCTCGCGCCCGGGAGCTCGAAGCGCCGGCCCTCGTCCTGACGTTCGACCCGCACCCGACGACGGTCCTTCACCCGCAGCGGGCGCCGAAGCGGATCCAGACGCTCCGCCAGCGCGAGGAGGCGATCGCCGCCCTCGGCGTCGACGGCCTCGTCGTCGTCCCCTTCACGAAGGACTTCGCCGCGATGCCCGCGGAGGAGTTCGTCCGAGACCTCCTCGGCCGATGCCTCGGCGCTCGCGAGGCGTACGTCGGATCGGGTTTCGCGTTCGGCTGCGGGAAGAGGGGGAACGTGGACCTCCTCACGCGACTGGGGGAGGAATCAGGGATCCGCGTGGCGACGATCGACGTCGTCTCGAACGGAGACGCCCCCGTCTCCTCGACGAGGGTCCGCACGCTCGTCGAGGCGGGAGACGTCGCGGAGGCCGGGCGCCTCCTCGGCCGGCCGTACTCGATGGAAGGGATCATCGCGAAGGGGGACCGGATGGGACGGAAGATCGGCTTCCCGACCATCAACCTGCGGTCCGACAACGAGCTCTATCCGCGGGACGGCGTCTACGTGACCGAGGTCCTCCTCCGCTCCTTCGAGCGGACCTTCAGCTGCGTCACGAACATCGGCCGCCGGCCGACCGTCTACGAGGACTACGCGACGACGATCGAGTCGTACATCCTCGACTTCTCCTCGGACGTCTACGGCGAGCCGATTCGCCTCTCCTTCCACGAGAGGCTTCGCGAAGAGCGCGTCTTCCCGTCGATGCTCGAGCTGACGGCCCAGATTCGCCGCGACGTCGAGGCGACCCGGCTCTGGTTCCTCGCGCGCGGAAGGGGATGAGCGTGGACACCGACCTTCCGCGCGTCGTCCTCGCCCTCGCTTCCCTCGCCCTCGTCCGCCGGGCGCGCAGGCCGCGCGGCGCCGCGCTGGCCGGCGCCGCGGCGGCCGGGGCGACGCTGCCC
>CAZWRQ010000286.1:0-6115 GCA_964636395.1 uncultured Holophagales bacterium | reverse complement strand
GGGCGTAAGCAGCCGCGATACCGGCCGGGCTCCTCTCGAGGCCCCAGGCCGCCGCCGCCGCCGAACGGGCATGGCGCGTCCCTGCGTCCCGCACGAGCTCTCCGAGAGCGGCGGCGATCGTCTCCACCTCACCGGTCCCGATCGGAACTTTCGCCGCGAAGGAGTCGGGTAGCTCGCGGAACCAGCCGACGTCGCTGACGACGACCGGGAGGCCCGTCCCGGCGAGCCGGCAGACCGCGCCGGAGGTCTCTCCGACGGTCGGAAACCGGAGGTTCACCGAGACGTCCGCCGCGCGGGCGAGGCGCCAGAAGTCCTCTTCCGCGAGGTAGCCCGTGAAACGGACGTCGCCGGCGAGCCCGTGCTCGCGGACGAGATCGCGCAGCGGGTCGTCGTCCGCGACGGCGCCTCCGACGACGAGGAAGGGCCGCTCCGCCGGGGGCAGGAGCGCGAGCCCCTCGAGGAGCCGCCCGATCCGCTTGGCAGGCGTGACGATGCCGAGCGTTGCCGCCACGACGCGATCGGGGGGGAGGTCCAGCGCGGCCCGCGCAGCGGCGCGGTCGTGCTCGGGGGCCGGTGCGACGAGGTGCGGAACCTCGAAGACCGGCGCGCGGACGCCCCGTCGCAGGAGCGCGCCGCGCACGAGGCTCGAGTGGACGATGACGGCGGCGGCGTCCCCGACGACTCCGAGCGACATCGGCCAGTCCCACGGCGCCAGGTCCCAGACGGGGACCCTCTCCCCCGCCCGTGCCCGGTCGCCGAGCGCGCGCCCTTCCGCGCCGTGCGACCGCTCGAGCTCGCGCGCGTACTCCTCCACGCGCGCCGTGTCGAGGTAGCCCGCCGCGAAGAGATGGTGGAGCGAGAAGTCGTGGAGGACCAGGATCCCCGGCACCCTTCCCGCGTTCTCGCGGAGCGCCTCGACCGACGGCAGATGGAGCGGGTCGTTGCCGACCTGCAGGAGGACGGCGCCGTGCCCGCGCCGGAACGCCGTGGCGGCCTCCGACGGAGCGTAGGTCTCGAGCTCCAGCTCCTCTCGAAGGGCCGCGAGGAGGTCGGCCGAATAGTCCGCGATGCCCGAGCGGACCGGCGGGAGCGGGCTGACGAAGGCGAGCGGCGCGACGCTCACCCGAGGCCGCCCGCCCGGAGGAGCGACGACACCACCGCGTCCCAGGAGATGCCGCGGACCGCGTCGTACCCGCGCTCCCCCATCCGCCGCGCAGCCTCCGGCGCGGCGAGGAGCGCGGACGCCGCCTCGCCGACGGCCGCGCCGCTCGGCGGCGCGACGCGCCCCGTCTCTCCGTCGACGACGAACTCGAGCGGCCCGCCCGAGTCCGTGCAGGTGACGACCGGTTTCTTCGAGAGGAACGCCTCGAGGGCGATGTAGCCGTAGTCCTCGTCGGCCGGCGTGAAGAGGACGGCGCCGCAGCCGGCGTAGAGCGCCAGGAGCTCGTCGTCGGAGACGGCCCCCCGGAAGTCGACGTCGGCGCCGGTCCGGGCGGCGACCTTCCGCAGGCGCTCCTCGTCGGGACCGGAGCCCGCGATCACGAGCGGGAACCCTCCGGCCGCCGCTCCCTCGATCGCGAGGTCCATCCGCTTCCAGGGGTCGAGGCGGCCGACGACGAGAGCCCAGCGGCCCGGGCCGTCGTCGCGGTAGCGCCCCGCGAGCGGCGGCGGATGGTAGAGCGCCTCGGCCTCGATGCCGTTGAAGCGCATGAGGCGATCGGCGGTGTTGCGCGCGTTCGTGAAGACCTTGCGCGCCTCGCCGAGCCCCGTCGCGTCGGCCTCGGCGATCAGCTCCCGCCAGCGCGTGTCCTCGGGGCTCGCCGTGAAGTCGCTCTGCTCGGTGCCGAAGCGGTCATACGCCTGGCGGAACTGGTGGATCAGCCAGACGACCTTGTTCGGGTGCCTCACGAGGTACGAGGGGAACTTCATCGGGACGACGAGGTCCACCTTCGTCCCGTCGGCCTCCGTGACGTCGACGAGCCGCCACGCCGCGGCGGAAAGGAGGATCTCCTCCCGCGGGTACCACTTGAACGGGAGCTGGACGAGGTCGACCCTGTGCCCGCGCGCGCGCAGCTCGCGGACGAGGCCGGCCGCGTGTCGCTCGGCTCCGCCGGAGGCGAACGGGACCTGCGCCGTGCAGACGAGGACGTTCGCCACCTACTTCACCCCCGTCACCGCGACGTCCTGCGGCGCGAAGACGAGCCGCGCCAGGGCGGCGACGAGCGGGTCGGAGGGCTCGACGCCGCCGCCCGACTCCTCCCGGGGGACGGGCGACCGATGGGCGATCGTGACGTCCCGCAGGCCGCAGGCCTCCATCAGGCGTCCGAGCGAAGGCGCCGGAACGGGTCGGACGTGCGTGAGGTCCATCCAGAACCACTTCATCGCGTAGACCGACTCGGCGTTCACCGTCTCCAGCAGGAGCCGCCCGCCCGGCGCGAGGCGCGAGACGGCGAGCTCGACGAACGGCAGGAGCGCGTCGGCCGGGAGGTGCTCGACGACCTGGTACGCCGTCACCCCGCCGAGGGAGTCGACCGCGCGCCCGCGGAGCCATCCGAAGAGATCGGCCTCGTCGACTGCGAGCCCCTTCTCGCGGCAGCGCGCGACCATCACCGGGTTCGTGTCGCAGCCGATTCCGGACAGGCCACGCGCGCGCAGCGCTTCGAGAAATTCCCCTCGTCCGCAGCCGAGGTCGGCGATCGGGAGCCGGCCTCCGGCGAAGAGGGCGACGTCTCCGTCCTGCCGGCGCCGGATCTCCGACTCCGCTCCCCGGAACGCCCTTTCGAAGTCCGCGTAGAGACCCGCGGAGATCGGGTCCGACGCGGATCGCGACTCCGGTCCGGGCGCCGGCTCCCCGTCCGGGACGATCAGGGGGGAGCCGCTCCGGAGCTCGGTCCGGAGCGTCGTCCACTCGAGGCGCGCCGCCCGGAGGTCCTCCGAGGCGTGAGAGAGCTCCGCCTGGAGCCTCTCGAGCCGCGCCTCCGCCGCGTCGAGACGGACCGTCGACTCCTCGAGACGCCCGAGGACGCCGTCGGAGCGACTCTCGAGGAGGTCGATCCGCGACTGGCTCCCCGTCACCTCGCGGCCGAGGGCCTCCCGGGCGCCGGCCTCCCGGCCGATCCCGTCCGCGGCCTGGGCCGCGACCCGCGACATCAGCTCCCGGAGAGCCGATTCTTTCTCTTCGAGCGAGGCGAGGAGGCCGCTCCGGACGGCGTCGAGCCGCCCCTCCTGCGCGTCCGCCCGCTCGGAGAGCGCTCGGCCCCTCGACTCGAGCTCCGCGCGGGTCTCCTGCTGCGCCTGCGCGAGCGCGCCGAGCGCTCCTTCGATCTCGAGAAGCGCCGTCCGCAGCGCCTCGTGGAGCGCCGAGTTGAAAACTCCCTGGTCGCGCGTGACGATCCGGAGGGCGCGCAGGACGAGCGCCTTCAGGCTCCGGAACGGGGCGTCCGCCGGGAGGACCGGCTGTGCGAAGCGCGAGGCGTTCTCGAGGATGGCTCGGGGGCCGGAGAGGCTCGGGACGCCCTGCGGCGACGGCCCGCGCCGCGCGGAGAGCGGGGTGTTCGGTCCGGGTGTCGCGAGCGCGGCGAGCTGCGCGGCGAGCTCGCGCGCGAGGCCCGCCGCGTCGCCGCGTCGGTCGTTCGTCATCCGCCTTATATTACGGCCCACCCATGCGCCGCGACGTCCTGCTCCTCCTCTCCACCGCCGCTCTCCTCGGCCCTCTGGCGTGCGACTCGGCGCGGCCGCCCGCCGCCGACGTGACGACCGCCCCGTCGCCCGCCGCTCAGGACGCGCCGGCACGCCGGTCCGGCCCCTGGGAGGGGGTCCTCTCGCAGCTTCAGTGGCCGGGGGAGCGGCACTTGGCGAACGTCCGCCAGCTGACGTTCGGCGGGGAGAACGCCGAGGCGTACTGGTCGGCCGACGGGAAGAAGCTCGTCTTCCAGGCCACCCGTCCCCCTTTTCGCTGCGACCAGATCTTCGTGATCGACGCGGACGACCCGGGCGAGCCCCGCCTCGTCTCGACCGGCAAGGGGCGTACGACCTGCGCGTACTGGTTCCCGGACGGGGAGCGGATCCTCTTCTCCTCGACCCACCTCGGCGGCGGGCCACTCTGCCCCCCTCCGCCCGACATGTCCTCGGGCTACGTCTGGAGCGTGAACCCGGACTACGAGATCTTCAGCGCCCGTCCCGACGGCACGGGGCTCCGTCGCCTCACGGCCGGCGCCGGCTACGACGCCGAGGCCACGATCTCGACCGACGGCCAGAGGATCATCTTCACGTCGGCGCGGGACGGAGACCTCGAGCTCTACTCCATGAACGCCGAAGGCGGCGACGTCCGCCGGCTGACCCGGACGCCCGGTTACGACGGCGGGGCGTTCTTCAGCGACGACGGCGAGTGGATCGTCTACCGTGCCTCGCGCCCCGAGACGCCGCAGCTCGTCGAGGAGTTCCGGTCTCTGCTTCGCCGGCACCTCGTCCGGCCGAGCCGCCTCGAGATCCGGATGATGCGTGCCGACGGCTCGGACGACCGGCAGGTCACGAGCCACGGCGTCGCGAGCTTCGCTCCGTTCTTCTTCCGAGGAGGGCACGACCGGATCGTCTTCGTGTCGAACCTCGCCGACCCCGGCGGCCGTGATTTCGACATCTGGGCCGTCCGATCCGACGGGACCGACCTCGAGCGGATCACCTACAACCCGACGTTCGACGGCTTCCCGATGTTCTCCCCCGACGGCCGCCGTCTCGCGTTCTGCTCGAACCGCCACAACGCGCGGCCCGGGGAGACGAACGTCTTCGTCGCCGACTGGGTCCCGTAGCGGCTCGTCAGGCCGCCCCCTGCTCTGCCTTCGGGCGGACCGCCTCGCGGAGGATCTCGAGGAGCGTCAGCGCGAACGCGAGGACCATCGGCCCGATGAAGAGGCCGAGTATCCCGAAGGCGGCGAGGCCGCCGAAGACGCCGAGGAAGACCACGAGCGTCGAGAGCTGAGTCCCTCCTCCGATCAGGACCGGCTTCAGCACGTTGTCGGCCAGCGTCGAGACGACGACGAGGCCCCAGATCGCGAGAAAGATCGCCATCCCGTGACGTCCCTGGAGCCAGCAGGCGACGGCCCCCGGCCCCCAGACGAGCGCGGTACCGCCGATCGGAAGCAGCGACAGGACGGCCATCGCCGCGCCGGCGAGGACCGGGGAGGGCAGGCCTGCGATCGCCCAGCCGATGCCGCCGGTCGCGCCCTGGATGAGCGCGCAGAGGAGCGAGCCCCGGAAGATCGACTGGAGCATCCCGCGGAGCGAGCCGAATACGGCGACCCGGCGGGATTCCTCGAGCGGAACGAGGTCGAGCACGGCGCGGACCATCGCCTGTCCGTCGCGGAAGAGGAAGAAGAGGACGAACAGCGTGACGAGGAACGAGACGACGGCGTCGAAGAGCCCCTTGACCACGCCGCCGGAGAAGCGGGCGAGGAGCTTCGAGACGCCGGCCGCGAGCTCTCCCGCCTTCGACAGGAGCTCGGCCTGCGTCAGCCCCGTCCGGCCTTCGATCCAGGCGAGCGCGCTCGCGACCGCCGGGATTCGGAGGAGGTCCTCGAGCTCCGAGAGGTTCCGGGCGGCGAGCGCGGCCGAGGCCCGGCCGAAGACGCCGATCGCCTCGTTGACGAGGACGCCGAGCAGGAAGCCCGCCGGCAGGAGGACGAGGAGGCCGATCCCCGTCGTCAGGAGCGCCGCGGCCAGGTTCCGGCGGCCCGGCATCCGCCTCTCGAGGAACCGCCACGGGGCGGCGAAGGCGACGGCGAGCACGATCGCCCAGGCGATGGCGGCCCCGAACGGGGCGAGGATCCGGACGGTCAGGGACGCGACGCCGAACGCGACGAGCGCGAAGACGGCCGTCGGATAGAGGCGCGAGGCGGGCGTATCGGACATGCAGGCTCCTCGAGAGGGAAACGCCGGAGATCATAGCGGCCCGTTGCTAGACTCGCCGCCGATGCCCGGCTTCCGCTCGCGCCGGTCGGGGCCCCGGTTCCCGCCCGCGCCCCCCCCGGACGATCCCGTCGACCTCTCCCGACGCGCGGTGCGCGCGGCCCTGGAGAAGGGCTTCGTCGCGGCCGGGGTCGCCGCCGGGAGCCGCGCGCAC
>CAZWRQ010000285.1:0-6115 GCA_964636395.1 uncultured Holophagales bacterium | reverse complement strand
TCGCCGACGTCGGCGACGTAGAGGAAGGCGTCCTTCTCGAGGCCGATGTCGACGAAGGCAGACTGCATCCCCGGCAGGACGCGCGTGACGCGCCCCTTGTAGATGTTCCCGACGACGCCGCGCTGCTTGCGCCGCTCGATCTGGACCTCCGCGACCCGGCCGTCCTCGAGGACGGCGACCCGCGTCTCGCGTTCGTTGGCGGAGATGAGGAGCTCTTTCTGCATGGCTGTGTCCAGTCTAGTGCCCTGGCGGGCGGCGCGGGCCCCGCGTTGCCGGAAAGCCCGGGGCACGGAGGCTCTGCTGACGATGATCTCGGGGAGCCCGCCGGCCGGGTTGACTTCGTCTTCGCATTGCGGTCCCCGAACCCCTCCGCGCGTCTGGTTCCTCAGACGTTGACGAACCGGCGCTGGGCGACGGAGAGGACGAGCCCCGTCATCGCCCAGGTGGCGATGATGGACGAGCCCCCGTAGGAGACGAACGGCAGGGTGATGCCCGTCGTCGGCAGGACCCCGACGTTCATTGCGACGTTCGCCGCGGCCTGCGCCGCGACGTTCAGGACGACGAGGAGGACGAGCATCGAGCCGCCCCGGTCGCGCGCGTCGCGCGCCACGCCGAGCCCCCTCGCGAGATAGAGGCCGTAGAGGCCGAGGACGGCGGCGACGCCGACGAACCCGCGCTCCTCGGCGAGCGCGGCGAAGATGAAGTCGGAGTGGCGGACCGGAAGGAAGCCGAGGCGGCTCTGAGTCCCCTCCTTCCACCCTTTCCCGGCGATGCCGCCCGACCCGATCGCGATGCGCGCCTGCCGCACCTGGTAGCCGGCGCCGCGAGCGGCGAGGTCCGGGTCGAGGAAGGTCCGGATCCGGTCCTTCTGGTAGTCCTTGAGGACGAACCAGGAGGCCCCGACGGCGAGGCTTCCGGCGAGGACGAGCCCGGCCCAGACCCTCGGTCGGAGCCCTCCGAGGTAGAGGGCAGCGGCCAGGAACGGGACGTAGGTGAGCGCGACCCCGAGGTCGGGCTGGAGGAGGATGAGGCCGACCGGGAGCGCGACGACGCCGACGAGGGCCGCGACGGTCCGCGTCGAAAGGTAGGGACGGTCGTCGTTCTCGAGGATCCACGCGAGCAGGAGGACGGTGGCGATCCGCGCCAGCTCGGACGGCTGGACCTGGAACCCGCCGAAGAGCCGGATCCACGACTTCGCTCCCGCGATGGTCGGCCCGAAGACGGGGAGCCAGACGAGCGGAAGGAGCGAGGCGAGGAAGAGCGCGGGCGAGGCGCGGAGCAGCAGCCGGTAGTCGAAGAGGGCGAAGAAGGCCGCCGCGACCACCCCGGCGAGAAGGAACAGCGCCTGTCGTCCTCCGAGACCGCCGCGGGGCGTCCCCGAGGTCGTCGAGACGACCATCGCGAGGCCGGCGGCCGACAGGGCGAGCGCGGCGAAGAGGAGCGGAACGTCGACTCGCCGCGGGAGCGCGTCGGCGAGGCGCGACACGTCAGGCCCCCGTCCGGGCCGCAGGCGTGCCGGCGCCGTTCGCGGCCGTCGTCGTCCCCCCGGGAGGGGTCGCCTCCGGGGCGGGCGCGGCCGGCGGCTCCGGGACGGGGACGCTCCCGGGGCGCAGGTGCGCCTCGATGAGACGCATCGCGAGGGGAGCGGCGGCCGAGGAGCCGTGCATGCCGTTCTCGACGAAGACGACGACGACGATCTTCGCGTCCTCGCGCGGGGCGAAGGCGGCGAACCAGGCGTGATCGCGCAGCTTCTCGGGGAGCTGGTGCGTCATCTTCGCCTGCTTCTGGGCGACGACCTGGACGGTCCCGGTCTTCCCGCAGGCGTCGAGGCCTTCCACCCGGTAGCGGTAGGCCGTCCCGCCCGGCTGGTTCACCACCCGCCAGAGTCCCTCGACGATCGTCTCCCTCACGCCCGGAGGGAACGGGACCCTTTCGGTGACGGGCGGACGGTACGCGACGCGGGCGCCGCTCCTCACGTGCTCCCCGATCCGGAACAGGTGCGGCACCGGAAGGGCGCCGTCCTCGTTCGCGAGCGCCGAGAAGGCGCGCGCCGTCTGCAGCGCCGAGACGAGGAGCGGCCCCTGGCCGATGGCGACGGAGATCGTCTCGCCCGGGTACCACGGGTGCTTTCGCACCGACTGGCTCCAGGCCGAGGACGGGACGTTCCCGGCCTTCTCGGAAGCGAGGTCGACGCCGGTCGGTCGCCCGAACCCGAAGGTCCGCGCGGCCTCGGCGAGGGCGTCGACGCCGAGCCTCCGGCCCGCGTTGTAGAACCAGACGTCGCACGAGACCTGCAGCGCCCGCGGCAGGTCGACCGTGCCGTGCGCGCCGTGGCAGCGGAATCGGCGGCCGTAGAACGTGGCGAAACCCGGGCAGAAGGCCGTCTCGGAGGCGGGGATCCCGTTCGTCAGCGCGGCGTACGCCACGAAGGCCTTCCAGACGGAGCCCGGCGAGTAGACGTTCTGGATCGCCCGGTTCTGCATCGGGCGATCCTCGTTCCCGATGATCGCCTGCCACTCCGCCCGCGTGACCCGGCGGGAGAAGACGTTCGGGTCGAAGGCTGGCGCGGAGACGAGGGCGAGGATCTCGCCCGTCCTCGGGTCGAGCGCGACCGCCGAGCCGACCTTGTCGCGGAAGTAGTCGTCGGCGATCCGCTGGAGGTCGAGGTCGACGTTCAGGACGAGCGTGTTGCCGGGGAGCGGGTCGACCCGGTCGAGCTCGGCCACCTCGCGTCCGAACGAGTCGATGACGAACGTGCGCAGGCCGGACGTCCCGGCGAGGAGGTCCTGGTAGGCCGCCTCGATCCCGCGCTGCCCGATCGACTCGCCGGAGCGGACTCGCCCGGCGCGCGAGCCGAGCTGCTCGGGGCTCGCCTCCCCGAGGTACCCGAGGAGGTGGGCGAGGACGGTCCCCTGCGTGTAGACGCGGCGCTCGGTCGTCTGGACGACGAGCTCGGGGTGCTCGAGCGCGTGCGCCTCCACGGCGCCGACCTCGGCGATCGACAGGTCGTCGTCGAGGACGACCGGCACGAAGTCGTATCCCCCGCGAAGCCTCTCGACGCGGCGGCGGAGCTCCTCGAGCGGCCGGCCGAGGAGGGTCGAGACGAAACGGAGGGACGCCTCGACGTCGCGCGTCTCCCGCCGGTAGAGGAGGAGCGTGAAGGACGGCTCGTTCTCCGCCAGGAGCTTCCCGTTCCGGTCCAGGATGAATCCCCTCGAAGCGTTGATCGGGACCGACCTCTGACGGTTGTTCTCGGCCTGGCGGGCGTAGTCGTCTCCGCGGAGGACCTGGTGGACCCAGTAGATGCCGGCGAGCAGGGCGAGGGCCGAGAACGACGCCACGGCGAGCCGGTCGATCCGGCGAAGGAGGGGGCGTCGGTCCTCGCGGGCGCTGGAAGGCATCGGGCCTCCGACTATGCCAGCCTTCGACGGCGGCGCGCCGCGCGGCGCTCCTTCCAGGGATGGCGGAAGAAGGCCTGGAGGACGGCGGCGAGGAGCCCGGTCCCGGCGGCGCGGAACGCGAGCGACGAGAGGACGGGCTGGAGCGGCTCGCCGCGCAGGATCCAGAGGAGGAGCGTCGCGACCAGGCCGTCGACGACGACGGCGCCCCAGACCAGAAGACCGAGCAGGACGGGCTTCTCGACGAGGGCGCGCGCTCCGATCGCCGCGAGGAGATAGGCGACGAGGACCTTCGTGAACGAGTGGAGGCCCCAGAGCCGGCCCGGCGTGGCGAGGGCGTCCTCGGCGAGCCCCGCTGCGAAAGCGGTCAGCATCGCGGGGACCGACCGCCCGCGGCGAGCCACCGCCGCGACCGGCAGGTAGAAGAGGTCCGGCGGATGGGGGAGGGCGAGGACGCCGAGCAGGACGGTCCCGAGGGCGGCGAGGGCGAGGCCGAGCGCGACGGTCACGGCTCGGGGCGTCCGGCGGGCACGGCCCCCGGCGCCGGGGCGTCGGGGCGGACGGGCGGGATGACGAAGACGAGCGGCTCGCGCGACGGGTCGGCCGCGAGGTCGACCGGGAGCTCCAGGAACAGGGAGGCGCCGGGGCGGCGGACTGCGGCGATCCGCCCGAGACGGAGCCCGCGCGGGTAGACGCCGTCGGTCCCGGACGTGACGACCTCCTCGCCGACGGCGACGTCCGCGATGGCCGGGACGTACTGGATCGCGGCGCCCGAGGCGCCGTCGCCGCGGGCCACCGCGACGCGGCCCGTCCGCGGGAGAAGGACGCCGGTGGCGGCGGTGCGGTCGGAGAGGAGCTGGACGCGCGCGCCCCGCTCCCCGGCGGAGACGACCCGGCCGAGCAGGCCCTCCTCCCCGACGACGACACCGCCCGGCTCGACGCCGTCGGTGCGGCCGCGGTCGAGCAGCGCGGTCTGGAACGGCCCGGCCGTGTCGATGACGACGATTCGCGCGGGGCGAGTCCCGGCCGGCGGCGCGGGGACCGCACCGAGGAGCCTCACGAGCCGGTCCCGCTCCAGCGCGGCCCCGTGCAGCGCGTGGAGACGTGCCTCGAGCGCGGTCACCCTCTCGCGCAGCGCGGCGTTCTCCTCGCGGAGCGCCTCGCGCGTCGCGAAGCTTCCGGCGAGCGAGCCCGCGGCGGAACGGACCCCCGTCGTCCCGCGCACGAGGACCGCGGAGGCGTCCAGTGCCCACTCCTCCGCGAGCGTCCCCTGCTCCGACCTCCTCACCTGGAGGGAGAGGAGGATCACGCAGCTGCCGAGCAGCGTCGCGAGGACGAGCGCCGGCCGTGCGGGGGAGAGCGGGGCGGCCACCGGGGCCTCAGTCGACGGAAATCTTCCGGAGCAGGTCGACGTCCGCGAGCATCGCCCCGGTCCCGAGCGCGACCGAGTCGAGCGGGAGCTCGGCGATCGTGATCGGGAGCCCGGTCTCCTCGCGGAGGCGCCGGTCGAGGTTCTTCAGGAGCGAGCCCCCTCCGGTGATGACGATCCCCTTGTCCATGATGTCGGCCGAGAGCTCCGGGGGGGTCTTCTCGAGAGCGACGCGGACGGCGTCGACGAGGATGCCGACCGTCTCCGCGAGCGACTCGCGCACCTCGGCGTCGGTGAGCGTGAGCGTCTTCGGGATCCCTTCGACGAGGTCGCGCCCCTTGATCTCCATCGTGAGCGGCTCGTCGAGCGGGAAGGCCGACCCGATCTCGATCTTGATCTGCTCGGCCGTCCTCTCGCCGATCAGGAGGTTGTACTTCCTCTTGATGTACTGAATGATCGCCTCGTCCATCTCGTTCGAGGCGACGCGCACCGACTTCGAGTAGACGATGCCGGCGAGCGAGATGACCGCGACGTCCGTCGTCCCGCCGCCGATGTCGACGATCATGTTCCCGGTCGGCTCGGTGATCGGGAGCCCCGATCCGATCGCGGCCGCCATCGCCTGCTCGATGATGAAGACTTCGCTGGCGCCCGCCTGGAGCGCCGAGTCCTTCACTGCGCGCTTCTCGACCTGCGTGATGTCGGAGGGGACGGAGATCACGATGCGCGGCCTCACGAACGGCGAGCGGCCGATCGCCTTCTTGATGAAGTAGTCGAGCATCTTCTCGGTGATCTCGAAGTCGGCGATGACGCCGTCCTTCATCGGGCGGATCGCGACGATGTTCCCGGGCGTCCGGCCGAGCATCTCCTTCGCCGCACCGCCTACCGCCTCGACCCTGTTCGTGACGCGGTTGACGGCGACGATGGAAGGCTCGCGGACGACGATGCCGCGCCCCTCGGCGAAGACGAGCGTGTTCGCGGTCCCGAGGTCGACCGCCAGGTCCGAGGAGAACCACGAAAATAGAGAGCGCAGACCCAAGGGAGGTTCCTTTCGGCGTCGTGAGCGCCCCCGGGGGGGCGCGGGTTTCGGGCTAGTAGACCTCGATCATGACCGTCTCCCGCCGGAGGGTCTCGTTCCCGGCCCCGTCTACGGCGCGGACCGTGAGGACGTTGACCCCTTCCCTCTCGAAGGAGATCACCTTGCGGAAGACCCCGGAGGCGTCGACGTCGGCGGGCTCGCCGTTGACGAAGACCGCCGAGCCGGGCTCGGAGCGGCCGGAGAGGATGACGAGCGTCCCGTTCACCTGCGGGCGGGAGAGGACGAGCTCGGGGGGGACCGTGTCGGGCCCGC
>CAZWRQ010000284.1:0-6174 GCA_964636395.1 uncultured Holophagales bacterium | reverse complement strand
GGGTCGAGCGTGACGCGGGTGAAGCTCTCGAGGAGGTCGAAGACGAGCTCGACGTAGATCGGCTGGTCGTTCCCGAGCGGCCGGACGCACTCGGAGACGACGAGCCAGCCGCCGGGGGCGAGCGCCTCCTGCGCCTCGGCGAGGACGGCGGCGAGGTCGGGGGCGACGTGGAAGCAGTTCACGGAGTAGACGGCGTCGAACGCGCCGGGAGCGGCCCCCTGTGCCTCCCAGGGCTTCGTCATGTCGAGCCTCGCGGCCTCGACGGCGACGCCCGCGGCCGCCGCGGCGCGCGCGGCCCGCTCGCCCCTCCGCGCGAACGTCGGGACGACCTCGGTGAAGAGGTAGCGGGAGACCCGCCCGCCGAGGTGCGTGAGAGCCGCCTCCGCGGCGCTCCCCGCCCCGCCGCCGATCTCGAGGACGCGCGCGCCCGAGGCCGGAAGGACGCGGGAAAGCGCGAGGGCGCCGAGCGAGTTGTTGACGCCGTAGAGGAGGTTCCGGTTCGAGAAGTAGCGGAACCAGAGCGGGAGGCGGTCGGGCCGGAAGAGGATCTCCTCGCCCGTCCTTTCGCCCGAGAGGAAGCTCCCCGCCTCCTCCACGAGGATCCTCACGGCCTCGCCCGCGACGGCCGAGTCGGCGTCGATCGCGGCGAGCTCGGCCTCGAGGGCCTCGAGGTCGCCCGGCCGGGTGCCGGAGGGCGCGTACCCGTCCGCCGTGGCGACGAGGTGGCCCGCGGCGGCGAGCTTGCGGTGGACGAAGGCGACGAGCGGCAGGCTTCGCGGCGAGAAGCCGCGGGCGGCGACGAGCGCCGCCGGGTCCGTCCCGGGGGCGACCGGCCAGGCGCCGGCCCGTCGCAGGACCTCGGCCGAAGCGGCGTCGACGAGCTCGTCGAACACTTCGCTCGCGCGGAGGAACGGCCAGGTGAAGAGGGCGCGCGCCTCGGCGTCCGGAATCCGGGCGGAGAGCGCCGGGAACTGCTCCTCGGTGGTCCTCGACATCGGCGGGCATGATACGGATTCGTAGAATCGCGCGGATGAAGATCTTCCTCGTCCGTCACGGCGAGAGCGAAGGGAACCTCGGCGGGACGCTCCAGGGGTGCCGCCTCGACACCCCGCTCACGCGGCGCGGCCGCCGCCAGGCCGAGGCCCTCTCCGTCCGCCTCGCCGAGGCGGAGATCGACGACGTCGTCGCGAGCCCGATGGCCCGCGCGCGGGAGACCGCGGCGATCTGCGCGGCGCCGCACGGCCTCGCGGTGAGGCTGGACCTCGAGCTCGTGGAGTTCGACTGGGGCGTCTGGACCGGCCTGCCGCTCGACGACGAGATGGACCGGTCCGTCGCCGAGCTCCGCGCGAAGTGGCGTTCGGGGGACGTCGACGCGGCGCCGCCGCGCGGCGAGAGCCCGCTCGTCGCGGGAGCGCGGGCGGCGCGCGTCCTCTCGCGCCTTCGGGCCGCCGGCCCGGCCGCGCCCCTCGTCGTCGCCCACGGGCGCTTCAACCGGATCTTCGCGGCGACGCTGCTCGGAAGAGACCTCGCCCGGATGGACGAGGTGCGTCAGCGGAACGGCTCGCTCTCCGTCTTCGAGTGGGACGGGGAAGGGGCCGCGCGGCCGCTCCTCCTCGACGACGTCTCCCACCTCGGCGGGGACGTCTCGACGCCGACGGGGAAGGTCGACTGGGTGCGGGCCTGAGCGCCTCCCCGATCCGCGCCGGGTTCCCGATCGAGGGGAGGCGCCGCAGGCGCCGCGGGGAGGCTCGTGGCGAGCCTCCCCGATCCACTCAGGCCGACAGGCGCGGGTTGAGCGCGATCGCCTTGTTCAGGGCTTCGACGGCCGCCTCGAACTTCTTCAGCCCCTCGTAGGTCGTCTTCATCGCGTACCACGCCTCGGCGTAGTCGGGCTTCAATCCGACGGACATCTTGAGGTGCCCGAGCGCGGTGTCGAAGGCGAGGTCACGGTTCGCTGCGAGCCCGAGGCCGTAGTGGGCCTCGGGGCGGGAGGCGTCGCACTCGAGGGCGGTCCGGAACGACTCTGAGGCTTCCGGCAGCTTCCCCTCGTCGAGGAGGGCCATCCCGTGGGCGACGTGGACGTCGGCGCTCCTCGGGTCGATCTCGACCGCCTTCTCGAACGTCTTCTGCGCGTCGCGGAACTTCTTCATCCGGCCGTACGCGAGGATGGCGCACGAGGGGAGGAGAGGGTCTTTCGGGAACTTCCGGCCGGCAGCCTGCGCGACCTCGACGGTCCCCTGGAAGTCGCCCGATTCGAGGAGCGCTCGCGCCGTCCGCAGGTGGAGGTCGGGGTCCTCCTTGTGCTGCTCGAGGGCGACCTTCAGCGGCTTGACGGCGGCGCCGAAGTCCTTCGCGTCGTACAGGGCGAGGCCCAGCTTCCGGTGGACCGGAGAGGTCTCCGGGGCGGTCTTCGCGGCGATCTTGTAGTTCTCGAGCGCCGTCCGGAGCTTTCCGGAAATCCGATAGAGGTCGCCGAGGTTCTCGAAGAGGAGGGCGTCGGACGAGGTCCGGGCCGCCTTGCGTAGGCGCAGCCGGGCGCGCTCGACGTCGCCCCGGGAGTAGTCGACGAGGGCGAGCGTGTGGAGGATCGAGGCGTCCTCGACGCCCCCCTGCTCCGCCCACGACTCGACGTCCTTGAGGATCCTGCGGGCTTCCTCAGTAAGCGTCTTCGGGTTCTCGCCGGCCAGCTCCTCCAGCCGGTCCGGGAAGCCGTCGGCGGCGAGGCGCTGGCGGAAGACCTCGAAGGCCTCCCTCGCCTTCCGGCCGAAGAAGAAGCGCTGGGTCGTCTGCTCCCGCTTCGCCTTGTCGGCGAGCGAGTCGCGCTCGGCCTTCGCGGCGTCCAGCTCGGCCTCGGCCGCGGCGAGGCGCGTGCCGAGCTCGGCGGACTTCTCCGCGAGGGCGTCCCGCTCCTCGATGGCCGAGGCCAGCTGCCCGGCGAGCCGCTCCTTCTCCTGCTCGAAGAGGCCGGCCTTTTCATCGAGCTGGGCGATCTGCTCGGCGGAGGAGGACTTCAGGGCGGACAGGGAGCGGAAGAGGACGACGGCGACGATCACGGCGACGGCCGCGACGGCGAGGGCGACGAGCATTCCGGTCGACAAGGGTCTCCTCCGCGCAACAGGAGCGGCGCAACCGCGAATTCTACCTCCGCCCCGGGAACCGGCGACGTGCTGCGACCGCGTGATTAGAATGCCGCGTGCCGCACCTCCGGATGACCTTCCGACCCGCCGTCGGCCTCTTCCTCCCGGCCGTCTTCCTCGCACTTCTCGCCGTCGCGGCCCCGGTCGCCCCGGCAGAGGAGGTGAAAGGACGGGTCGTCGTCCTGGGATTCGACGGGGCCGACCATCGGCTCGTCTCCCAGATGATCGCCGAGGGGAAGCTGCCGAACCTGGCGAAGCTGGCCCGGGAGGGGAGCTTCTCCCCCCTCCGGCCGACGATCCCGGCCCAGACCCCCGTCTCCTGGTCGACCTTCTCGACGGGCCTCTCGCCGGGCCGGACGCTGATCTTCGACTTCCTCAAGCGGGACCCGAAGACCTACCGGCCCGAGTTCGCGATCGTCTCCGAGGGGAAGAAGAGCTTCCTTCTCGGGCGCGGGAACCGGGCCGGCGCGGCTGCGGCCGGGGCGCTCCTCGCGTTCCTCCTCGTCTTCCTCATCGGCCGGCTGGTCCTGAAGCGGTGGAAGCCGGCGGCCCTGGTCGCGCTCGGCCTCGCCCTTCCGGCCGCCTTCTTCTCGTACCGCTTCGGCGGCCTGCTGCCGGAGTCGCTCCAGACGGTCGTCAACCACCGCCAGGGGACGCCGTTCTGGGAGGTGGCGGGGAAGAACGGGATCAAGTCCGTCGTCCTCCACGTCCCGGTGACGTTCCCCGCCGTCGACTACGATGAGGGGCGCCTCCTGTCGGGTCTCGGAGTTCCGGACCTGCGCGGGCGAATCGGGACGCCGAGCTACTACACCTCCGATCCGTTCTTCGCCCCGAAGAACAAGAACGAGTTCTCCGTCGAGCTGATCCGCCTCGAGTCGAACGTCGGGACGATCCGGACGGAGGTCTTCGGTCCGTACAACAAGCTCTTCCCCGAGCCGCCCGTCATCAAGACGCCGATGACGCTGACCGTCCTCCCCGACGGGGGCCGCCTCCGGATCGAGCCCGAGGGGAGCGACCCGGTGACGATCAAGCCGGGGGAGTGGTCCCCCTGGGTCACGTTCACGTTCGCGTTCAACCCGGTCGTCAAGCTCTCCGGGATCGGTCGGTTCCACCTCGCCCGGATCGCGCCCGAGATCGAGCTCTACCTCTCGCCGATCCACTTCAACCCGTTGGATCTCCCGCCGAATGTGAAGATCACCGCCCCTCGGGGACTCGCGAAGAGCCTGGCGAAGCGGTTCGGCCTCTACAAGACGGCCGGCTGGTCGATCGACACCTGGTCGATGAGCGAGGAGACGATCGACGAGCCGACGTTCCTCGACGACGTGACCCACACCGTCCAGCAGTACCGGAAGATGATGGACGGGCTCCTCGCCGAGAAGGACGTCCGCCTCTACGTCCAGGTCTACGAGTTCACCGACCGGGTCGGACACGTGATGTGGCGCTTCCTCGACCCGGCCCACCCGATGTACGACGCGGAGAAGGCGGCGAAGTTCGGGCCCTCCGTCGAGCGGAACTACAAGCAGATGGACGAGATCGTCGGCGACGCGCAGAAGGAGCTCGGCCCCGACGACCTGCTCCTCGTCTGCTCCGACCACGGCTTCGCGAGCTGGCGCCGGTCGATCAACTACAACACCTGGCTCGCCCGCCACGGCTACCTCGGGATGAAGGGGGGCGAGGAGAGGATGGCCGACCTCGAGCAGCTCTTCAGCCAGGGGGAGTTCTGGCCGAACGTCGACTGGTCGCGGACGAAGGCCTACTCGATGGGCCTCGGCGAGATCTACGTCAACCTGAAGGGGCGCGAGGCGCAGGGGACGGTCGAGCCGGGAGCCGAGTACGACGCGGTCCGGAGCGCGATCAAGACCGGGCTGATGTCGCTGATCGACGAGGCGACGGGCCGCCGTCCGGTCGAGCGGGTCTACTTCCGCGAGGAGGCCTATCCCTCCTTCGACGCGAACGTGATCCCCGACATCTTCGTGACGAACAGCGACGGATATCGCGTCGGATGGCAGGCGACGCTCGGCGTCGTGACACCCGACCTGTACGAGGAGAACCGGCAAGTCTGGTCGGGGGATCACTGCTCGGTCGACCCCGACGTCGTACCGGGGATCCTCTTCTCGAGCCGACCGCTCCGGACGACGCCGCGCCCCGGCATGGCCGACGTCCCGGCGACGATCTACAAGGCTCTCGGCCTGACGCCGCCCGAGCCGCTCGACGGAGCGCCGCTCTTCTGATCGGAGCCGGCGAGCCGCGCCCCGGGGGCGGAGCCCGCCGCGGGCGCGGCTCGCGGCTCCTCCTCCTCCTTCTCGGGCTGCTCGCCTCTCCCGTCCTCCGCGGGCAGGAGCGAGCTCCGGTCCCCGCGGCGCGGGACGCGTCCGGGGCGGAGCGGCGTCGCGAGCTGGAGTCGCTCCGCCGCCGGCTCGCGGGGCTGAAGGCGCGCTACGAGGAGACCCGGCAGCGGGCCGTCGACGTGCGGCAGCAGCTGGAGGCGGCCCAGGCGAACCTCGAGCTTCGGACCGCCGAGCGGCGGATCCTCGAGCTGCGCGCCGCGGAGACCGAACGCGCGGCCGGACAGGCGCAGGTCGAGCGGGACCACGCGCGCCGGCAGAGCGTCGCCCTCCGGGACGACCTCTCCCGGAGGCTCGACGCTCTCTATCGGATGGGTCGTCTCGGCTATCTCCAGACCCTCGCCACGGCCGACTCCGGGGAGGCGTTCCTGCGAGGGCTCCAGCTCCTTTCGTTCCTGGCCTCGCGGGACGCCCGCCTGCTGCGCGAGTACGAGGGGTCGCTCGCCGAGCTCGCCGTCAAGGAACGGAAGCTCGCGGCGCTGCGCACGGCGATCGCGGGCGTCGCGGCCGAGACGCGTGCGGCCGAGAAGGCCCTCCAGCGGGCGCACACCGAGAAGGCCTCCCTTCTCGCCCGCCTCGAGAGGGCCGCCGAGGAGCAGCGCTCGAACGTCGCCGCGCTCGAAGACAAGACGGCCCGTCTCGAGGCGCTCCTCGAGCTCCTCGAGACGCGAGGCCGGGCGCTCCCCGCAGGA